>DASXAK010000222.1:0-43487 GCA_036406715.1 Bryobacteraceae bacterium
CCTGGTCAGGAGTTCGATGCCGGCAGCGATATGGCCGGGCTCGTCCACCGTGTGGCTGAACACCGAATATGTCAAGACGATGCGTGCCGAGCCGATGATCACCAGGGCGAGAACCAGCGCGCGGGCGTGCCGTTCGAGAAAAGGAATCGGCGAGCGGAATGCGATGCCGGGCTTGGCCGCGACTTCGAGCGGAGCGGCCGGAGCGATGACCACTTTGCGGTGTTTGGGTTTGGATTTCTTGACCGGCACGGCTTCGGGCTTCTGGGAATGGCGGATAGAAACTCAGAGTGTAACACCGGGACAACTCAGTACGCCTTGGCGATCACAACGCGGCGGTCGACCGTCTCGCCCGTGATGATGCATTTGCCGGGACCGTCAAAATCGTCAATCAATGGAATGTTGCGGACCGTCGCTTTGAACTCCTTGAGCTGCGCGTCGCAGCCGAGGTCGTCTTTGAGATGCGCCATCACGAACTTGCCACCGCCTTTTTCGGCAGTCACCTCGGCGAGGATCGATTGGACTTCCGGCAGCGAGTTGGCCATGACGGTATTGGCTTTCAAGCGCTCTTTTGCCGCGCGATAGAGATCTTGTTGCATCGTCTCGAGAGTGGCGGGCACCGCGCGTGGCAGATCAGTTTGCGGGATCGGCTGCTTGAGACCGGTATCCCGGCGCTTCAGGACGATGCTGCCGGAGGCCAAATCGCGCGGACCGAGTTCGAGCACTACCGGGACGCCGCGACGCTCCCAGTGGAAAAATTTTGACCCGGGAGTCTGGCCTTCGCGGTCGTCGAGTTTCGCGCCGATGTCGGCGGCAATTTTGCGCGCGGCCTCCAGCACGCTGGCGCGCTCTTCATCTTTGCGATAGATGGGGACCAGCACAGCTTTGGTAGGGGCGAGCTTGGGAGGTAACACGAGGCCCTTGTCGTCCGAGTGGCTCATCACGAGACCGCCGATCAGGCGCGTGCTGACACCCCAACTGGTCTGCCAGACATAATCGAGCTGACCTTCGTTGTTCTGGAATTTGACGTCGAACGCTTTGCCGAAATTCTGGCCGAGGTCGTGGCTGGTGCCGGCTTGCAGCGCGAGGCCGTTCTGCATCATAGCTTCGATGGAATAGCTGCGGAGCGCGCCGGCGAATTTTTCGGCCCTCGTTTTTACACCCTGTATCACCGGCATCGCCATCACCTCTTCGGCGACTTGGGCATAGATCCGCAGGATCCGCAAAACCTCTTCAAGCGCCTCGTCGTGCGAGGCGTGGGCGGTGTGGCCTTCCTGCCAGAGGAATTCGGTCGTGCGCAGGAAGAGACGCGTGCGCAGCTCCCATCGCAAGACGTTGGCCCACTGGTTGACGAGCATCGGCAGGTCGCGCCAGCTTTGAATCCATTTAGAGAAGAAGTGGCCGACGATGGTCTCCGAAGTCGGGCGAATCACGTACGGCTCTTCGAGTTCTTTGCCGCCGGCGATGGTCACGACCGCCAGCTCGGGCGAGAAGCCTTCGACGTGTTCGGCTTCGCGGTGCAGGAAGCTCTGTGGAATCAGCAGAGGAAAGTAAACGTTTTCGTGGCCGGTGGCTTTGAACCGCGCGTCGAGTTCGCGTTGGAGCAGCTCCCAGACGGCATAGCCATTTGGCTTGATGACCATGCAGCCTTTCACGATTTCAGCCGGCTCGGCAAGATCGCCTTGCAGGACGACGTCCTGGTACCAGGCGGCAAAATCCCGGGTGCGGGGTGTTATAGGAGATTCGGCCATAAGGGTTAACTTCTGATAGCTTACGACGCGAACCAACTAAGGTTATAATAGCCGTCTGTTTTGTGTGTTATCGCACGTCACGGAATTTAAGTCGTGAAGGCTGAGGGACATTGATGACAAGGGGAATCCTGGTTCCGCTGTTGGCTGTGGGGGTTTTGGCCGGTCCGCTTCGGGCCGCCATTCCGGCGCATAAGGCCAAACACTCTAAGAAACGCACCACGACTGCGGTTCGCAAGCACAGGGTTAAGGCGGGGCCGCAAATTGATCCGACAATCGGCGACGACGTGGACGGCGAAGACCTGGTGATCCGCCGCGCGGCGGTAAACGCACTCGGTTCGGTCAACGGCAGTGTGGTCGTGGTGGATCCGACCAACGGGCGCATTCTGACGATCGTGAACCAGAAGCTGGCGCTGAAGAGTGGGTTCACTCCGTGCTCGACAATCAAGCTGGTGACTTCGGTAGCCGCGCTGAACGAGGGTGTCATCGATGCGGACACCAAGGTGGCCATTACGCGGCGGACACGCTTCAATCTGACGACGGCGCTGGCGCGGTCGAACAATCAATATTTCGCGCGGCTCGGCAACACGCTGGGGTTCGAGCGTGTGACGTATTACGCACAGATGCTCGGCCTGGGCGAAAAAGCAGGGCTGAACATCGCCGACGAACAACCAGGTGTCATTCCGACGGAACCGCCAAAAGTTGGTGGGGTCGGCATGATGACGAGCTTCGGCGAAGGATTCCTGGTGACGCCCCTGGAATTGGCGGCGCTGGTCTCGGCGATTGCCAACAACGGAACGCTCTATTACCTGCAATATCCCCGCAGTGAAGCGGAGATCCAAGAGTTCGCGCCACAAGTAAAACGAACCCTCGACATGCCGGAAAGCCGGCTGTCGGACATCCGAACGGGAATGAAGGGCGCGGTGGACTTTGGCACCGCACGGCGGATCGGTTTCGACCCGGAGGACCCGATTCTGGGCAAGACCGGAACGTGCACCGATTTCCGCGCCTCAAGCCACATGGGATGGTTCGGGTCATTCAACGAAGTGAACCGGCATCAGTTGGTGGTAGTAGTGATGCTGACCGGCGATCATCGCGTGAGCGGGCCGGTCGCGGCCGGCGTGGCGGGAGCCATTTACCGCAGCCTCGCCGAACAGAGCTATTTCGCAGCTAATACGAACGCCACAGACGACGCGGGCCTGGTGTCGGCGCGCTAGCGATCACCCTCGAGACGTTCCAAGCGCTGGTGGTGCAGCTCGGCGATACGCGCCCGGGCTCGGTTGTTTTCTGCGTCCTGGGCGGAGGCTTCGAGCAAGACCCGGACCAGTCGTTCGTCAATGGTCATCGGGAAGTCTCCCGCGATCGGGTGCTGCGCTACATCCTCATTGTAGTAGTCCGGCGGGGACTCCGCCGAATTACCGGGGATCTGCCTAGCCGAACGGGCGATAGGCAGAATGGCGGCCCAAGCCGCATTCTGAAAGCACGGAGGGATTTTCAGAATGGCGAATGAATGGGCCGCGTTGTCGAATGACTTGGCGGCGGCAGTCGAACGGGCGGGGCGGTCGGTGGTGGCGGTGCACGCGCGGCCGCGATTCTCCTCGAGCGGAGTGATCTGGAGGCCGGGCGTGATTGTGACGGCGCAGCACACGATCCGGCGCGAGGAGGAAATCACCATCACCTTGCCGGATGGCGCAAGCCGCCTGGCCACACTGGCGGGAGCCGATGCGGGGATGGACCTGGCGGTGCTGCGCATCGCGGAGCCCGCAGGCGAAGCGATCTCGCAATTCGCGGAGGAAACCCGGCCCGGCCACCTGGCGCTGGCGGTCGGGCGGTCCGAAGATTCGGGGGTCAATGCCTCGCTGGGGATCATCAGCGCGGTCAGCGGTTCGTGGCGCACCTGGCGAGGCGGGCGGCTGGATCAGTACATCCGGCTCGACCTGACGATGTATCCGATGTCATCCGGCGGAGCCGTTGTGGATTCGGCCGGAGCCGTTATCGGCGTCGCCACGTCGGGGCTTTCGCGGCTGGCGGGGCTCGCGATTCCGGCGGCTTCCATCAACCGGGTTCTGGATGAGATCCTTAGCCGCGGGCGCGTCGCGCGCGGGTACCTGGGAGTGGGGCTGCAACCGGTGAGCTTACCGGATCATCAGAAAGGTCTGATCGTGTTGTCGACGGAAACGGGGGGGCCGGCGGCGAACGCGGGCGTGTTGATCGGGGACATCCTGATTTCGGTGAACGGCAAAGCCGTTTCCGATACAGAGGATGTGCAGAGCGCGATGGAGGGGACGAGGCCGGGCGAGAGTGTCGAAGCGGGGCTGCTGCGCGGTGGAACCGAAAAGCGGCTGGCGATCACGATCGGCGAGCGGCCGCGGAGGGACTGAGATGCGCACATTCGGAGAGGTGGCTGAACGCCTGCGCCGCTCGACTGTACAAGTGTTTTCACACGGCAGGCAGAGCGGGGGATCGGGCGTGGTGTGGAGCGCCGAAGGTCTGATCGTCACCAACGCGCACGTGGCGCGCTCGTCGCGCAACGAAGTGGAGCTGTGGGACGGGCGCCGGCTGGAGGCGCGGATAGCGAACTATGATCCGCGGCGAGACCTGGCGCTGCTCGAAGTGGGGGCGCGCGACTTGAGCGCGGCGATGCCCGGCGACTCCGGCGCACTGCGGCCGGGGGAGTTGGCAATCGCAATCGGCAGTCCCCTGGGGTTCTCGGGTGCGCTGACAACCGGAGTTATCCACTCAGTGGGACCGATCGCGGGAATGGGACGGAAAAACTGGGTGCAGGCAACGGTACGGCTGGCGCCGGGAAATTCGGGCGGACCCCTCGCCAATGCGAACGGCGAAGTGGTCGGGATCAATACGGCGATTGTGAACGGGCTCGGCCTGGCGGTGCCTTCGCGCGACGTGGCTGCATTTCTGCGGAAGGGCACACGTCCGCGCTTGGGGGTGACGCTGCGCCCGGTGTCTTTCGCGCGCGACCACTTCGGAATGCTGATTCTGGAAGTCGAACCGGGAGGAGCCGCCGATGTGGCTTCGCTGCGGGTGGGCGATATTTTGACTGCCTGCAACGGACAGCGACTGGATTCGGCGGATTCACTGGGCGACGCGCTGGATGCGTCGGCGGGGCCGGTGACGCTCGAATTCCTTCGCGGCGATTACACGCGAAGGCGCGAAACGGTGGCGCGAATCGGGGCACGGGCGGAGGCGGCGTGACCCGGCTGGTCATCGCGGCGCCGACTGCGGTGATGCGGGCGGGGCTGGAGGCGCTAGTCTCGTCGGATCCGGAGATTGAGCTGGTGGGCTCGTTTCCGGATCTGGCCTCGGTGGACGAATTGCGGCCGAATGTGATCCTGTCGGCCGTCCCTTTCGATGACCTGCCGCAGCCGCACGAAGGGCCGGCGCCGCCGATCGTGCTGGTCTCGGGCGAGGAGCAGCCGGCCTGGACACTGGAAGCATTGCGGCTCGGCGTACGGGCGGTGTTGTCTCGCGACGCATCACCGGGCGAAGTGTTGGCTGCGGTGGAAGCCGCTTCCCATGGCATGGCGCTCATCAACGCCGATGAGTTGGAGGCGCTGTTGGCGGCTTCGAACACGCCAGTGATGACGGCCGAGCCTTCCGTGCTGACGGGGCGGGAGCTGGAAGTGCTGCGGATGATGGCGGAAGGGGCTGCGAACAAGAACATCGCGTGGAAGCTCGGGATCTCCGAGCACACGGTGAAGTTTCATGTGGCGTCGATCTTGGGGAAGCTACACGCGGGCACACGAACGGAGGCGGTGGCGATCGGGATGCGGAAAGGGATGATTCTGCTCTGACGAAGAAGCTGCGTCCGACTCCCTCTTAGAGATTGAAGGAAAAGCCGACGGTGTATTCCTGCTGGATGAAGCGGCCGCTGTGGATCAGGAAGTCAAACGGCTTGCTCATATTGTAAAAACGCGCGTCCAAGCGGATGCCCCAAATCGAGGTCAGCTTCACTTTCAGGCCGCCGCCGTAGTTGAATCCATACTTGGTGACCTGGTTTCCGTAATAGGCGGAGGTGCCGGGCGGAAAGAAACTACTGAACTGCACGCCGCCGGCTCCGAAGGGGCGGATGCGGGTTCCCTCGGGTGTGGCATAGGCGAGGAAATCGTAGAAGCCCTGGTGAATGGGCACACTGACGGTACTCGCGGGAAAGGCGGGACTGGTGAGCGTCGGCGGGACGGCCGGAACCATCATGGAGGTGTGACTGTACGCGTACCCGAATTCGTGGCCGAAAAAGCGCCACGAGTTAAGGGTCATGCGGAAAGCCAGGCGAAAACCCCTTTGCATCGCGTACTGCTGGTCGGGAGTGGTATTGGGAAAATATCCGAGCTGCTTGTCGCTGAAACGGGTATCGCCACCGCTGACGGAGGCCTCGAAAACCTGTGAAAACCCGAGCGAAGAGCAGAAACACGCGGCAAGCACCACGGACCGGAAACGCATAGATCCAGTGTACACGCGCCGTTAGCCGGCTCGATATTTATCGCGGCATTGGGGGGAACAGAAGTAAACGAGTTCGCCTCTGACGGTTCGAGTGAGGCTGCCGTTGGCGGCAACGTAGGTGCCGCACACCGGATCCTTTTTCAATTCGCCGCCCGCGGGGACGGGAGGCGCCTGATGCGATTTTGCGGGAGATGCTCCAGAGGAACGAAAAGTGGTGACGATGCTGTTGAAGAGCCATCGCACCAGAAACAGAACGAGGAGCGGAAAGAGGAACCGGATTACTAAGAACCGAATCATGAAGTCGGGGCGGAAGGGGTTAGCTCCGCCCCGGATTTCGACCAGCTATTTCTTGCCCTTCTTGGTATCGCCTTTGGGATTTTTGTACGACGTGTCGACGGTGGCCCCGAGAGTAGCCAGCATCGATTTCGCGGAATCGGCGAAAGACCCGTCCGGCTTGAGCTGGAGATACTTCTGGAAAGCATCTTCGGTGCCGGGGACCGGGGTTACCTTGCCATCTTTGGCGATGGTGGCTTTCGATAGCAGATAGACACCGTACTGATACTGCGCATCGGCATAGTTGGGATCGGCCGCGATGGCCTTCTTAAAGGCTTCGCCGGCGGGCTCGTTCTGACCGGAGTTCACCAGCAGCGCGCCGAGGTTGTAGTAGTAGCGACCGGTGTTGGGCGGATCGAGCGTAGAGGCCTTGTTCAACTCGCCTTCGGCTTCCGGAAACTTCTTGGCACGGGCCAGCGCGAGGGCATAGTTGTTGTGATAGCCGGGATCGTCGGGCTTGAGGTCAATCGCCTTCTGATAGGCATCGAGCGACTTTTGCATCTCCGCGTCGGCCTCGGGACCCTTCTTGGTTTCGGCGAAGTTCATTTCGGCTTCGGCCAATTGAGCCCAGACAACGTGCTGCTTGGCATCGAGCTCGGCGGCTTTGTTGAACGAGGCGATAGCCTGATCCCACTGCTTGGCCTGAGCGGCGGCGATGCCGGCGTTGAATGCGTCATTCAACTCCTTATTCTTCTTCATCGCCTCTTCGCGCTCTTTGAGCGCTTTTTCCTGCTCAGCCTTCTGCGCTGCCGTCAGGCCGCGCGTAGCCTCCTGCTGATTGGCGGCTGCTTGCTGCTGCTGGCCGGCGGCGGCCGCCGCGGCGGCCTTAGAGAGATCGAAATTGACCGGCGGAAAATCGGGAGCGCCCGTCAAGCGCACGCCTTTGACGCCGTCCTTATCCTGATTATTGACGGCCACGGTGATGTCATACATGCCGAGCGGCAGTCCGGCGTGCAGGTAGTGGCCTTTCTTGTCGGTCTTGACTTGGTAGTGCCCCTTGATGTCGGTGCGATCGATCTTAACGATCGCGCCCTGGAGCGGCTTTCCGTCCTCGCCCTGGACGTTACCTTCCAAAGTGGCGGTCTGCGCGAGAGCGGAAAAAGCACAAAGGATCATCCCGGCCGTGGTCAAGGCCAGGTTTCGAAGCTTCATACAACCTCCAACGTTAGAGACTGAAGAACTTATTCGTAAAACTCAGTATAGCGCACGCGCCCTTTTTCGGACTTCGGACCTACTCGTCGAATAGTCCGATTTGTTCCTTCGAGGGGAGCTTGGGTTTGCGCTTTTTCAGAGGACTGCCGACCACCCCGAGGACTTCGACCGACCGCAGCGCGGCGCGCGGAATGAAGACTCGCTGCTGGTTACTGTAGGGGTCAGGCGGGATGACGGTAAACCCGTGGGGGTCGACGGGCAGCAAATTGTTCGGCATGACACCTTCGAGGATTTCGCCGTCGCGAAACTGAAAACTCATCCATAAGCCTCCCATTTTGGGGCGGGTGAGGAAGGTGCGGCGGGTGTCTTCATCGCCGGCGTCGAACTCGCGGACGAACGAGACGGTCTTGATCTCGACATACGGGACGGTCACAACATTGCCTTCGGCAGAGAGCAGTTCGATTCCCGCAAGTTGCTGAAAAGTCGAGGGGTTGACATATCCGGCCAAGGACTCGCGATCGAACCGCCGGACGACTGCTTTCTTGGTAGTGGAGCCGGCCAAAACCACCTCAGCCGAGGAAGCATGTTTCAAACATTTCGGGTGTTATTGTATCATTGGCACAATGCCGGGTGACACGACGACGGAAGCGATCAGGCTACGTCCGCAGATCCAGGCATTTCTCAACTTCTGCCGTGTCGAGAAGGGGCTTTCGAGCAATTCGCTTAGCGCCTACTCGGCTGATCTGGAACGGCTTAGCCGCTATCTTGGAGAAACGGCCGGGGTGCCCGGAACAGAGGAACTGCGCGGATACCTGGACTCGCTGTATCAAAAGGGGCTGAGCAGCCGTTCGGTTGCCCGGCACGTGGCGACACTGCGCAATTTTTGCAGCTTCCTGGTGCGCGAAGGGGTGAGCGGGAACGATCCCTCCGAGCACCTGCGCACACCGAAGCAGTGGCGGGCAATCCCGAAGTTTCTGAGTTTAGAGCAGATAGAGAATCTGATAGTGGCCCCGGATGTCTCCAAACCGACTGGGTTGCGGGATCGGGCGATGCTGGAACTGCTATACGCCACCGGGCTGCGAGTCTCGGAGCTGTGCCGGTTGAGTCTCGGCGATCTCAACCTGGAGATGGGTGTGCTGCGGACCACCGGTAAGGGGAACAAACAACGGCTGGTCCCGGCCGGCAAAGCAGCGATCACAGCGGTGAGGACATATTTAGAGTCGGGCCGGAGCGTGCTGCTAAAAGGGCGGGCCAGCCGGTACCTTTTCATCACCACCCGCGGAGGGTGCCTGACGCGGCAGGCATTTTGGAAGCTGCTGACGGGATACGGGCGGAAGACCGGCATCTTCCACGGTCTGACGCCGCACGTGCTGCGGCACAGTTTCGCTACCCACCTGCTGGAGGGTGGCGCCGACCTGCGGAGCGTGCAGATCATGCTCGGGCATGCCGATATCTCGACGACGCAGATCTATACACACGTGATGCGGTCGAAGTTGCAGCGGGTTGTAGAACAGCATCATCCCCGGGCGTGAGCGGCTTTTCGGGGTGGGTGGCAGGTTAGTGAATACGAGTTGAAAGCGGTTGCGATGAGCGACTACATTTACATGCTCGAGAGCCACTTGAGCACGGACCAGAACCGTGTGGTGGAAGAGGTGCAGGCGGCGGCCGGCCAGGCGAACGTCAACCTCTTTCTAACGGGCGGGGCGATGCGGGACATGCTCGCCGGATTTCGAATTCGCGATCTGGACTTTTCGGTGGAAGGCAATGCGCCGAAGGTGGCAAAAGCGGTGAGCGATCGCTCGGGCGCGAAGATCGTGTCGCTCGACGAGAACCGTAAGAGCGTGGAACTGCAGTTTTCGAGCGGCGTCACGGCGCAGATTGCGATGTCGCGGCAGGAAAAATACGCGCGGGCGGGCGCGAAACCGCAAGTCGCGGCAGCCACGATCCAAGAAGATCTGCGCGGACGCGATTTTACCTGCAACGCCATTGCGCTCTCGCTCAACAAGGCGTCGCGCGGGCTGTTGCTCGACCCGATGAACGGGCTGGCGGACATCGAACGGCGGGAGCTGCGGCTGACGAACGCGTACGGTTTGTACGATGATCCGTCGCGGCTGCTTCGCCTGGTGCGCTTTCGCGCGCGGCTCGGCTTCACGGTGGAAGAACGCACGCAGATGCAAGTTGCCAATGCGCGCGAAGCGGAGGTAGAGAAGCTGATACCGCCCCGCGCGTTTGGGGAGGAGCTGAAGCGGATCAGCGCGGAAGATAACCCGGCCGAGATCATGAAGGCGCTGGAAGAGGCGAACATGGTGGCGTTGTTCTCGCCGGCGCTGGCGGGCGCCAAGGCCAATCCGCATGGGTTAGCGAAATTCGAGAAGCTGGCGCGAATGTTTCCCGACGAGCCGCGCATCCGGGCGGCGCGTCTGGGTCCCTTCTTTTATGTATTGGCCGAGAAACTGAACCCCAAGGAAAAGCAGGCCCTGATCAAGGCGACCGAGATGCGGAAGCCCGAGGTGGACGCGTGGCAGAAGCTGGAGAGCCGTTCCAAGAAACTGGAAACGGCGCTGCGGTCGGCACGCATCCGCAAGGCCTCGCAAGTGTATTTTCTGGTGGCGGGGGCCGCACCGGACGAAGTGATGTTCGTGCTGTATCATTCGGCGTTGAAGCCGGTCCAAGAGCGGCTGAGGAACTATTTCCAGAAGTATCTGCTGGCGATCCAGGAGGTCACGCCGGAAGAATGGGCGGCGGTGGATGCGAAGGCGGGAGCGCGGCGTGCGAAGGCCCGCGACGAATTCATTGCAGACCGGCTGGACCGCCGGGTGAGGAAGCCGGCTCCGCCGCCCCCGCCACCGCCACCGATCGTGGAAGCGCCTCGTTCCGCGATTCGAGGGCGCGGACCGATGGTGTAACGGGCGGCCACTCCGGGCGGTTCACCAGACGCGCGAAGCGTGACCAAAAACGCACACACCGGAAGGCAAAAAGCCCGTCATCGCGGTACCATGGCGTTACCGCATGAACGATTACGTGGTGTCTTTTGTCCTCGGAGTCATCGAGGGTTTGACTGAATTTCTTCCCGTGAGTTCGACCGCACACCTTCGCATCAGCGAAGCGCTGTTCGGAATCGATCTTTCCAACGGCTACTGGAAGATGTTCTCCATCGTGATTCAACTGGGCGCGATTCTGTGTCTGCCGATCTATTTCCGCAGGCGGATTGCCGAATTCCTGGTGACGTTTCCGCGCGGAATTCGCGGGGATCGGACCGCGGCTACGCACCCGGCGACGCTGACTCTCCTCGCGTTTGTGTGCACGGCCGCACCGGCTTTCGTGCTGAACAAGCTGATCGGCAAAAACCTCGAGAGCCTTCCGCTGATGGCATGGAGCCTGATCGTTGGCGGCGTGCTCATGTGGGTAGTGGATGCGGTTTATGGCGCGAGTAACAAGTCGGGCGACGTGGAAACGATCTACTCCGGGCAGGCGATCTGGATCGGGTTGTGTCAAACGCTTTCGGCGGTGTTCCCGGGGACGTCGCGGTCGATGGCCACGATCACAGCGGGAGAATTAGCGGGGCTCTCGCGGCCGACGGCGCTTGAATTCTCGTTTCTGCTCTCGATTCCCACGATGCTGGCGGCAACCGGCTACGAGTTTTTCAAATTTGTGCGGCATCCCGAGGAATTCGGCGGCGCCGGACTGCGCCTGGATGCACGCGGCACCGAGGTGCTCGCGATCGGGTTTGTGGTCTCGTTCGTGGTGGCGTGGGCGGTAGTGGCGTGGTTCATGCATTGGGTACGCCGCCGCGGTTTCACGCCGTTTGCGATTTACCGCATCGCTGCGGGCATTGCCGCGCTGGTTTGGGCGGTGAGATAGCGCTTTAGGCAGCAGCGGCGGGCCGGTCAAGCCCGCCGCATTCGCTACGTTCCGAGCTACAGCGCGCGCAGAAAGTTAAGCAGATCCTGCTTATCGCCTTCGCTGAGATGGTTAAAGCGATCGACTGTCGCATTCGCCTCTGAGCCGTCACCGCTATGAGCCTGGATAGCCTGTAGCAAGTCTGCGGTCCTGCCGTCGTGCAGGAAATACAGGCGCTGTCCAAGGCCCCAAAGAGGCGCGGTGCGGAACTCGTCGCCAGCAGCATTACCTTGCGAAACACCATCGGCTAATCCGGCTCCCATTTTGTGGACCAGTAAGTCTGAAAAGAGATTTGCCGATTGATTGGAGAGAGCGTCAATGGAAGCAGCGCTGGTGGTCATTGTCTCGGTATGGCAGAGAGCACATCCAGTCTGGGCGAACAATTTGTGGCCCTGGTTGATGGACCCATGGTTGACGTTTCCGTAGGATTTGACGGGAGCCGGTGGGGCGAGCATGCGCATGAACATGGAAAAGGACGTTACGTCGCTCGGGCCGCCGGCCGAGAAATCGGTATGGTCCTCCGGGTAACCACCCTTGGGATCGCACTTAGCCTCAGTTTCGCGCGGATTTGGAAAAGCGTCGTTGGTGACGCCCTGCTCGACGTGATAAGCCTCGGCTGCAAAGATCAGCAGCGACTTGTTCTGTGCCTTCCAGCCGAACCGGGTAACCGAGCCGTCGTTGCCATTCCGGTTCTCGTGGCCCGCGATGCCGAGTGCGGCCTTTAAGTTTGCGTTGGATGCCTTATTCGCCAGGATAGTCGAGTCTTCAATGGCCTCGATCAAACCGCCGCCGAACACCGGGGTTGGAATACGGAAAGAAACGTTTCCTGCACTCACCTGCGAAGCGAAATCGGTTTGGGCGAGCTTGCATCCCGACGGTGCATCGCTTCTACCGGTGACCACAAACAAGTCATGGACTCCGCCATCCGGGGTGCCATCGGCATTTCGTTTAAACCGAGCTTCACGGACAGGTCCGTCAACGGTGATGAAGGACGGGACCGTGTTCGTTGCGCCATCCAACGCCGCGACCGCCACCTGCGGGTTCACCTTCGGGCTGCTGCCTCCCACCGCCGGAAAATTATGACAACCCGAACAACTGTTCATATTGAAACTCGGACCCAGACCCTTGCCCTCTTCGCTGGGCATAGATCCATCAATCGAATCGACCTCCTGAAATACGTCGTTGCTTGCATTGAACATGGCGACTTGCTGAGGTGTTAAGCCGCTGATCGGGCCGCCGGCTGCAGGCGCTCCGTCTCTGAGACCCGGATCAGTTGCTCGGAACGATCCTGCCGATCCTGCGGCAAAACCAGCAGCCGTAATCAGAATCAGCAAAGCGGTGGGAAGGGAATATCGAAGTGAAGACCGTAAAGACATAGTTCTCCTGTGTGCCGGCGAGACAAGGGACAACTCATCCCGGGCAGGTTTATTGATTATTTTCCGGAGGGACAGTTCTCCCGCGGTGGCTGGTCAAGAGCGGGAGAGGGTCACCCGGAGTGGGGCCGGTGCGCTGAAGAAGGCCGGACCCGCAATCTGTGGAACTTCCGTAATTAGGTCACGAAAGTAACATGTATCCACGGGCTGATCAACAGTTTTTTCAGCAGACTTGGGCGTTAGATCACGCGTTGAACGAGATTGGTAAGCGGTAGTACTTGCGCTGAAAGCGGAGCTTGTGGCAGGCCGGAGGCCTGCCACACGTTACGACGGGCGCACAGGCAATCCGAAGTGGGACGGGACGTCAGCGAACGTATTTGCGAGATCGGGCAATGCACCGGAGCTCTGAGGCGCCCCGGGCACGATCACACTGATGGGCTCAGCGATGCCGAAGAGCGATTCGAAACTGTTGAGCCGGGCCATGGCGGATTCGGTGACTTCCTGTCCCTTGGACATCAGCAGAAGGCCGGTTTTCGAGAACAGGTCGGCCTCCATGATCATTCGCGGCTTCAATTCAGACAAGCGCACAAGGCGGATTTGACTTCTGGCATCCTCTGTCTGGAGCTGGCGCAGGGCATCGATGAACTTTGGGTTGTATTCGCCGCGGCCGCGCAGATAGACCATGGCTTCGCCGAGCAATTTGCCCTGCTGCATCTGCTCATCGAAATCCAGTGCCACGCGCAGAAGATGCGCGCCAATTAAAACGAGATCAGAGGTGTCCTTGCCGTTCCAGGCGGAGGATTGGAGAGCCACCATCTGGGCGACTTTTTCCAGGCGCGGGATTTTCGCCAGCAGCTTATGGCCGACCTCCGCGTGGGAGAGGACCACTTTCTGCTCATCGGGACTCAGCGCTTTGCGGAAGTGGAATTTCTCCATGACGTCGGGAGGCACCACAACGCAGCCGATCTGCGACAGGGTTGCGGCCAGTTCGTACTGCCACATATCGGGGAGCTTCATCTGGCCTGCCATGTGGCGGACGTAGCGGCGAATGCGATGAGTCCGGCTGAATGCGGTAGGGTTCACCAGGCTGAGGATTTCGATCAGAGTTCCGATGCTGCTTTGCAGGGTCCGTTCGAGCAGCTCGCGTTCGGCGGTGATGAGCCGATGCTGTTCCAGGGCGGCCTCGAGGGCGCGGGAGAGCATGTCACCAGGGCACGGCTTGGTCAGGAACTGGAAGATTTTTCCTTCATTGACCGCGGTCATGGCGGCGCCGAGGTCGGCATCGCCAGTCAGCATGATCCGCACGGTGTCGGGCGAAGTCTGCCGGACACGGGACAAGAACTCGATTCCGTTCATTCCGGGCATGCGAAGATCGGAAACGACGACGGCAAAAGGGCCGCTTTCAGCGATGGCTTCGAGACCTTTCTCCGGTCCGGACGCAGTATAGACTTCGAAGTGCTTCCGGAGCTGCCGCTCGAAAGCCTCAAGGATCTTCGGTTCATCATCGACGCAGAGAATTCTGTTGGTCACGCCACACCTCCCTGTCTGATTTCCTCGCCCATTTGTTTCCAATTTGGCAGCAGGTCAATCAGCCCCATGCCGCTCAGACACTCCATGTCCATCTCCTGCTCCCACTCCTCGCCGACGAGCGCGTTGGCCACGTGAACGGCCAACAGCGAGGCTTGCGGCGGCGTCGAACCGGGGTGATCGTAACGAGCCAGGATCTCGGTGATTCCGTCCGGCAGCCCCCATAGCCAAAGCAGATACGCTCCAACCTGAGCGTGAGTGGTTCCGAAAACTTCTAGTTCCGCACTCTTGATCGGAATGCGTTTCTCCTTGGCGCGGCGAATCGCACCCTCATATTGTTCGGGAAAATTGCAGGCGAGCACGAGCTTGCCGAGCTCGTGCAACAATCCCCCGACGAATGCGTCTTCGACATCCGACTTGGACAAGCGGAGCGAGCGGGCAATCTCGCGTGCCAGAGCGCCGACCGCCATGCCGTGATCGCGGAGGTTCTCGAGAGAGAAACTCGGGACGCGGCGCGCGTCGAACTGGGAGAATACCGAGACGGTGAGGGCCAGCGCGCGGACCGTCTCGATACCCAGGAAGATGACGGCCTCAGCGGGGCTGGTGATGCGGCGCTGCACGCCGAAGAACGCGGAGTTCACCAATTGAAGAACCTTGGCGCTCATACCAATGTCCTGGGCGATGATTTGGCCGATCTCTTTGGGCGACGCGTCGGGAGACCGGACCGCATTCATGAGTTCGGTATAAACCGCCGGGATACTGGGAAGCGCATGGATGCGGGAGACCACCTGCTTCAACGCGGGATCTTCGAGCATGACGCGAAGGTTCAGCGCACGGTCGACGGTGGCGCGCAGCGTGACCGCATCGCAGGGCTTCGACAAATACTGGTGGGCCAGAGTGACGGAAGATAATGTGATTTCCCGATCGGACTGTCCCGACAGGACCATGCGCACGATCTCGGGATAGCGCTCGCGAACCGCGGTGAGCAGCTCGATCCCGCTCATTTCCGGCATGCGGACGTCTGTAATCAGGACATCAAAGCGGGATTGCGCGAGGGCCTCAAGCGCCTGACGGCCATCACCGACGAAGACCATGTCCCACTCGCGCCGGTAGGCATAGAGCATGCGCCTCAGGCCCTCCAGCACTTTTGATTCGTCATCGACGAAGAGAATTCGTTTCATGCGGTCTCCAGTTCACAAACGAGAGGAAGTTGAATGATGAAGGTAGTGCCGCGCCCGGATTCCGACTCGAACGTAAGCACGCCATTGTGTTTTTGGACGATGACGGAATGGGCGATCGCAAGTCCCTGGCCCGTGCCTTTGCCCACTGGCTTGGTGGTGAAGAAGGGATCAAAGACCTTGGAGCGGATGGTCTGCGGGATGCCGGTTCCCGTATCTGATATACGAATTTCCACGCCCACATCGAGGCGGCGCGTGGTGATGTGAATCCTGCCTTTGCGCCCCGAGCCGGACACCACGTCGGAGATGGCATGGGCGGCATTAACAATCAGGTTCAGGATGACCTGGTTGAACTCGCCGGCAACACAGGGGACCGGGGGCAGGTCCCGGTCAAGATCGGTCGTCACTTCGCTCACGTACTTCCATTCGTTCTTCGAGACCAGGATGGTGCTCTCAATAGCGCGGTTGATGTCGGTCGGCGATTTTTCCACGGTGCCGGGATGAGAGAACTCTTTCATGGCCCGGACGATGCGAGCGACTTGATTGATGCCCTCGATCAACTGGCCGATGGCCTTAGGCACCTCGCGTCGAAGGTAAATCAGGACGCCTTCTTCCATCGATCGCGGCGTGGCGAGCAAGGAATCAGGGTGCGCGCCATTGGACGAACCCACGCCGGCATTCTGGCGCGCCTCGACCAGGTTCAGCAGGTCGCGAAAAGCCTCGTCGAGGAAACTCGCGTTGTCGCCGATGTATTGGATCGGGGTGTTGATTTCGTGCGCGATGCCGGCTGCCAGTTCGCCGATCGATTCCAGCTTTTGGGCTTGCGCCAGTTGCCGTTCGAGTTCTTTGATCGGCGTGACATCCCAGGCGATACTCGCGATACCCAAGAAGATTCCCCGGCTGTCGCGAATCGGAGAGATGGTGAGCAGAACGTAGATCAGCTCGCCGGTTTTGGTGAGGCGGGTGGTTTCGAAGTGATTGACGGCTTCTCCGCGGCGGAGGCGGTCCATGATGGTGTCGAGCTCGGCGAGCCGGTCTTCCGGGACGAGAAGCGAGATGCTGCGGCCGATCATCTCCTCGGCGGAGTAGCCATAGATGCGTTCGGCGCCGCGGTTCCACGTGAGGACGGTATTCCGCGCGGGATCGGTGCTGATGATGGCGGCATCGGCGGACTCCACGATGGTGGCGAGCTGGGAGATCTTGACGGTCTGTTCGGCCGCCAGCGCGGCGGCACGCCGGCGCGTGGATTGGAGACTCAGAACCAGGCAGGCGAGAAAGAGCGAGAGCATGGCGGTACATCCGGCCGCCCATGCCGAGGGGGTTCGGCTGACGTAGGGGAACCCAGGTAAACGGCTCCAGGCCAGGGTCCAGGTGTTCCCTCCCAGGGTGAGGTGTGTAGTGCGTTCGGATCGCGGGGGCCGGCCGCCTGGCGCCGATGTCGGGAAAAAGAGGTGTCCGGAGGCCGCCCGGTCGCCGTCGTAAACGCGCAGGCCGAGCTCTCCATCGAGCTCCGCCAAGGCGGTGGAAAAGAAAGTATCGGCCCGAAAAACGACGGACACCCAGGCAATCAAGGCACGGCGGCGATCAGCAATGGTGTTCAAGCCGGCGCCTTCGCGATAGACGGGGACGAAGAGTTGGACGCCTCTTGCGAGGCCATTACCGAGAACGGTGCTGCTGGTCAATGCGGCTCCGCCGAAATCGCGGGCTTGCTCCGCCGCGACACGCCGGACCGGGTCACCGGTCAGATCGGCGCCGATCGCGCGAGCCGCGACAGTCGCGGGTTCGACGCAGACCACGAGGAAGTGTTCGGGAGAATCCGCCGAGGCTTCGGCCCAAGCATTGAACTGATGAGCCTTGAAGCCGGGCCACTCTCCACGCCGGTGCGCCCGGACAAAGCCGTCCAATTCCTGATGGCGAACGGGTTGTACGACCGCGATGGCGGTGGTTTCGGGGTAACGGTTGAGAAGTCGCAGACGATCGACGTAAACGTGCCAGTCTCTGGGGCTGATCCTCTGCGAGGCCGCGAGAAGGCCCGCCGCGCCCCATAGCACATCCTCGTAAGTTTCGAAGCGGCCGCCGATGCGGGTCTCGACAGAGCCGATCATCTTGTCGAACCGGGCTTCATCATAGTTGGCGCGATCGCGGTCGAGCGAAGCATACAACCATCCGCTCAGAGCCCAGCCGGCCAGAAGCACACTGCCCGGCACCAGGAGACTGGCGCTCGCGCGGAACGCTCCGACCGCAACACCGGTAAGGGAAATGGCAGCAACAAAGAGATCGAGGTTCTGCAGATTCTCCCGCATGGTGCCGCCGACGAAGGGGCCCAGGCCCACGTGGGTCGCCCAGATGGCGCCGCCGGCAATGACAAAGGCAGAGGCGGAGGCCGCCCCTGGACCCAGCCAGGCAGCCGCCACGAGAATGAGGCCAAAGACGGAAAAAAGAAGCCCGCCCGTGTCGAAGCGGAAGAAGACGAAATAGCAGGCAAGCGCACTGCCGCCTATGTAGACGGCCAGCTTTAGCAAGTGAATGAACTCGCACCTCTGGCGGCCGTTTGCGCAAGCCCTGACGAGAACGATGAGGAGGGGCGCTACCGCGAGCGTTCCCAAAGCATCGGCAATCCACCAACGACCGAAGACGGCAGCCCACTGCGACAGCGGAAAGCGGCCGCCCAGGACCAGGAATGGCGTACCCGCGGCAGCCGCCAACGCCGGAGGAATCACGCTCGCGAGAGAGACAGCGGTGAGGTCAGAGAATTCGCCGAGGACTTTTCTGAACGCCGAGGCGCGGCGAAAGATCCAGGCGGCGGTCAGAGTTCGCGTGAGGGTGACAGCCGCGATTCCAAGCGACGGCGCCCAGGCTACGTGCCTCCAGAGCGAAGTCCCGAAATAACAAGCGAGGAGGACAGGCCAATAGCGGGGGCCAAATACCAGGACGGTGACGAGATCCAACCCGGCTTCTGGAAAAACGGGGGTCACCTGCGAACCCCCGGAAATGAGGAGATAACCCAGCCACGAGGATCCAATGTGAATGAGGACGAGCAGAGAAGCGACTAGCCAATACGGCGCGCGGCGCAGGGGCGAGGCAAAGAACTCATCGTGCTCCGGAAGAGTTTTTGGAGAATTCGGCCAGACCTGATTGAAAAACGGCTTCGGCATTGGACCAGTGAGTCTTCCCCCTGCCGCTCGCCCATTCCCCTTGTAAAGCGTGGGATCGGGCGGCCGTCTGAGTTCCACATGCAAGGACAGACCTAATTACAAATTTTGGTTAAAACATTGACGGCTCACAATGTTATCGTTGGTAAATTCAAACTCGATAAGCTTCTTATATGAGCGACCACAAGGTGCGATGGGCGGTTCTCGGGACGGCTCGGATTGCAACGAAAAAGGTCATCCCAGGCCTGCAAAGGAGTGAGTCTTCGGAGGTAGTCGCGATTGCCTCGCGGGATCTGGCCAAGGCGCGGGAAGCCGCCGGGAGCCTACAGATCGCGAAAGCATTCGGGTCGTACGAAGAGGCCTTGGCGGATCCGGAGATAGAAGCTGTTTATATTCCGTTGCCAAACCATCTCCACGTGCCGTGGTCGCTGCGGGCGGCCCAAGCCGGCAAACACGTCCTTTGCGAAAAGCCGATTGCGATGAGCAGCGGAGAATGCCGTGAATTGCTCGCCGCCCGAGATCGCTTCACCGTCAAAATCAGCGAGGGGTTCATGGTGCGAACTCATCCACAGTGGGTGCGCGCCCGAGAAATGGTGCGGTCCGGAGAAATCGGAAACCTGCGAGCGATCACCGGAGCGATTAGCTATTACAACCGCGAGCCCGGCAATGTCCGCAACATTGTCGAGTTCGGTGGAGGCGCGATGTGGGATATCGGCTGCTATCCGGTTCAGCTCTCGCGGTTTCTGTTCGGCGAAGAGCCGGTAAGCGCGTCAGCTCTGATGGAACGCGATCCGGAGTTTGGGACCGACCGGCTCAGCTCGGCGGTGCTCGGGTTCCCTTCCGGTCACTGTATTTTCACGGTCAGCACGCAGCTTGTGTATCACCAGCGAATCCAGATTCTTGGGACTAGGGGCCGGATCGAGGTGGAAGTGCCGCTCAATCCGCCGCCGGACCGGGTCAGCCGGCTGATCATCGACAGCGGGGCGGACCTGTGGGGCGGCGGTATCCAGATCGAAGAATTTGCGCCGTGCGACCAGTTCACGATTCAGGCAGACCAGTTCGCAAGGGCAGTGCGTGGATCGGGCGAGGTGCCGACTCCGCTGGAAGATTCACTGGCGAATACGGCGGTAATCGAGGCGTTGATTGAATCGGCGCGCCGCGGGGCCAGCGTGAAGCCAGCGGTGTTCCGGGGGTGATCAGACGGAAGCGGCGCGTCCCAGGCCGCACTCCCGGTGTACGGCGCGGACGGCTTTTTCGAGGCCGTCACGCCGTACGACGATTCCGATCGTCAGCTCGCTCGATCCTTGAGCAATGGCGATGATGTTGACGTTCTCGCGCGAAATCGCAGTGAAGATGCGGCCGGCCAGGCCGGGCTTTCCCTGCATGCCTTCTCCGACCACAGCGAGCAAGCCAACGTTGTTGTCCACCTGCAACGGTTTTACGTAGGCGTGGGCCAATTCCAGCGCCAAAGCGGCTTCGAGGGATTGGACGGTGAGTTCGAGCTCTTCGGCCCGAACGAGAAAACAGAAATTCTGGCGATAGCTGGAACTGGAAAGAGCCAGCACCTCGACATTGGCCCGGGCGATCGCATCGAGCGAACGCGCCATTAATTGGACGCCGCTGATTTCCGCGCTCGCCGGCTCCAGCGAGATCAGGGCAACCTTTGCGAGCGAGGTCACGGCCCGCGCGCCGGTGGCGGATGCGATCGCGGGGACGATTTTCGTGCCGGGCTTCTCCAGCGCAAAACTGTTCTTGCTCCAGACCGGGATGGCCTTGTCCACCAATGGCGCCAGGGTTCGAGGGTGCAGTACCTTAGCGCCGTTGTAGGCCAGCTCGGCCGCCTCGGCGTAGGTGACTTCGTCAAGGACGACGGCGTCCGGCACCAGGCGCGGATCTGCGCTCATGATGCCGTCGACGTCGGTCCAGATCCAGACTTCAGCGGCGTCAAGAGCCGCGGCCAGAATGGAAGCGGAAAAATCGGAGCCGCCGCGGCCAAGTGTCGTAGGACGGCCGTCGGCCGTGGCGCCGTTAAACCCGGTGATGACCGGGACCAAGCGGCGATCGAGCAGCGGCCCGAGCTTTTGCTGCGCCTTTTGGCGGGTGGGCTCCATCAGCGGCGAGGCGTTGCCGAAGACGGCGTCGGTGACCACCAGGTCCCAGGCGTTCACCGCAGCGGCGGGCGTGCCTTCGGCGTTGAGACATTCGGAAACCAGCAACGCCGAAAGACGCTCCCCGATGGCGAGCGCTTCATCGACGGAACGGGGCGGGCGCTCGTTGAGCATCGCCATGCCATTGATGATTCGCTCGAATTCGCCGATCAGGCCGTGAATACCCGCCATGACGGTGGCCTGACGCGTTTCCGGCAGCAAAGCGCGGCAGGCTTCCTCATGCCGGGCGCGCAAGCCCGCTAGGTTGGCCTCGATGCCGCTGCGATCGCCCGCCTCGGCATGGCGCATCGTATCGAGCAGGAGGTCGGTGACCTTCGACATGGCAGAGACCACAATGGCGACCGGCCTCCGCGCTCTTTCCTGAGCGGTAAGTTGGGCGGCGATGCGCATGCGCTCGGCGGAACCCACACTGGTACCGCCGAATTTCATGACGAGGAGATCTTGCACCCGAATTCCTGAAGCTATAGGGTAACCCGGAACCAACTTGCTCAGGAGGAAGGAACCGTCCGGTGACCGTAGTTGCGTTCGTAATAGGCGAGGTACTCGCCGCTACGCACGCGCGCTATCCACGGGCCATTCTGCTTGTACCACTCAATCGTCCGCGCGAGACCCGCCTCGAATTCCACCGCGGGACGCCAACCGGTCTCCTGCATGAGCTTCTCGCTCGAGAGCGCATAACGACGGTCGTGCCCGGGACGGTCGGTCACATACTCGATGAGACTTTCAGGCCGGCCGGTCAACTCGAGAACTTTGTGTACCACTTCGAGATTCGGCAGCGACCGGTTGCCGCCGATGTTATAGATCTCTCCGGTGCGGCCTTTCTCGAGAACGCTCAGGATGGCCCGGCAGTGATCTTCGACATAGAGCCAATCCCGCACCTGCTGCCCGTCGCCGTACACAGGCAGTTTGCGCTGGTCGAGAGCGTTCGTGATCATCAGAGGGATCAGCTTTTCCGGAAACTGATAAGGCCCGTAGTTGTTTGACGCCCGGGTAATGATAACCGGCAGTTTGTAGGTGACAAAATACGATCGAGCCAGCAAATCGGAGCCGGCCTTGGACGCCGAATATGGACTGCTGGCGTTGAGAGGAAACTCTTCGTCGGCTTCCAGCGGCGGCGCCAGGCTGCCGTAGACCTCGTCGGTGGAGACGTGCACGAAACGCGGGGTGCCGAATTTTCGCGCGGCTTCAAGAAGCGCGAAGGTTCCGAACACGTTGGTTCGAACCACCGGTTCGGGCGACAGAATGCTGCGATCAACATGGGATTCGGCTGCGAAATGCACGATCGCATCCGGCTTCTGGTCGGCGACGAGCGATTCGACCAGCCGCTGGTCACAGATATCTCCCTCCGCCAGCCGGTAGCGCTCGTTAGCTTCAACCGAGGTCAGGTTCTCGAGGTTCCCCGCGTAGGTGAGCTTGTCGAGATTGATGACGGCATGCGAGGTGCCGGTCACGAGCATGCGGACGAACGCGGAGCCGATGAACCCGGCTCCTCCTGTCACTAGGATTTTCATTTGAATCGCGGCGCGCTATTTATGCTGCGTCTCCCAATCGTAGTGGATCGACGGATCGTTGTACGGAATACGCCCCTCGTCTTTCGGATTGTAGAAGAGGTCGGTCATATAGACGAGCAGTGCTTCCTGGCCTCCGATCACCTTATAGCCATGGCCGACACCGGGCGGGATGAGGATCTGCCACGGACGCAACGGGCCGACATAGAACGTGTTGCGGCGGCCGAAGGTAGGCGAACCGGATCGCAGGTCGACTAAGGCGACTTGCAACAATCCTTTAACCGTAGTCCAACAATCGGTCTGGTGCAAATGGTAATGAAACCCTTTGATGGTGCCCGGATAGCTGAGGGCCGCCGAGAATTGCGAAGTGGCGGCCGGAAAATCGGCGGCCAGCCCGCGGCCGAAGCGCTGGACCTCCATAAAGAAACCACGGTCATCGGGAAAGACCGCAAGCTGCGCCAACCGCACTCCGTCGATCAGGTCCGGCGAATCAATTGCACCGATTACGTTTCCGAGTCCCTTATCGCACTGAGGTAATACCAGCTCCAACCCTCCCGCGGCGGCAATTCTTTTTCCCTGGATCGGAGCCATTCGTTCCCCAGCCATCAGGCGCCCGCCACTTCACGCTCTTCTGATAATTCCAGATCGCTACCACCGTGGGCTCGCGAATCGGCGACGAGATTGGCCGCCCGAAGGAGAGACTCGAAGGTCCCCGCATCGGTCCACCATCCCTCCAGATAAGAGAACGCCATGGTGCCTTCGCGGATATACGCGTTGTTGACGTCGGTGATCTCAAGCTCTCCCCGGCGTGATGGAACCAGAGTCTTGATTTTGTCGAACACGGTGGTGTCGTACATGTAGATTCCAGTTACGGCATAGTTGCTCTTGGGGGCTCTGGGTTTTTCCTCGATGCCCACAATCCGGTCGCCCAGCACTTCGGCTACACCAAACCGTTCTGCGTCCTGTACCTCTTTGAGCAAGATGTGGGCGCCGCCTGGTTGCTGACGGAACCGGTCTGCGGCGGCGCGAATGTCACGCTCGATGATGTTGTCTCCCAACACGACACAAATCTTTTCACCATCGGCGAAGTGCTCGGCCAACGCCAGGGCGTCGGCAATGCCGCCTTCCCCCTCCTGGTAGGTGTAGTTGATGTGCTTTAAGCCGAACTGTTTGCCGTTGGCCAAAAGCCTCAGAAAATCGCCCGAGTTGCGGCCGCCGGTCACGATGAGAATGTCTCGGATGCCGGCATCGACCAGAGTTTGAATGGGGTAATAAATCATTGGCCGGTCATAGATAGGAAGCAGGTGTTTGTTTGTGATCTTCGTCAGCGGAAACAGGCGGCTTCCGGTACCTCCAGCCAGCACGATGCCTTTCATCGTTGATCCTCCATGCTCCTCATTGATCTTATCCTAAAGCTCGCATGGGATTGAGCCAATAACCACTTCGCGGGGAAATCGCGGGCGCGCGAGCCGGTGAGTGGCGTGACAGCCCGTATCGGAATACGTATAGTTTGGCACTGGCGAACGGTGGAGGATTGAGCACGGTATTCCCACGCAAGAAGATTTTCAGAGACGCCGGCGGCTACGAAGCGGACTCGATCGCGGCCGTGATCGTATTGCTCGACGGAGGATCGCCCGTCCTCGTGCCCGATGTGCAGGTGCCGGACGAACCCGACGGCCACGTACCGGGAGTCAGAAGACCGGTTGTGCAGGTTGCGCCAGATTGCGGCGAGGGAGAGACCACGAGGACAGGGACGGCCTGGCCGTCAGCCACCCCGGGCGGAACCATGACCGCAATATCTTCCACGCCGGCCATGCCCACGACCGGAGTGACGGAATCGGCCCGGGCGAAGAGGTCGCCAAACTTGACCATCGGAAGCGCGGAACTGGCCGCGCCCATTCCGGTGACCCGAATTGTGATAGCATCGCCGGGCTGGGCTGGCTGCCCAAGATTCAGATATGTGCGGCTGGTGGCGAGCAGCGAAGTCCCCGCAAGAAAGACTACGCCTTGGCCCTGTCCCGAGGCGGTGGTTGAAAACAGCCCGAGGGTGACTGCCTGCATGGTTGTTTGTGCCGGAACACTCGAGCCGGCGCCAGTCTGAACCGAGACGTTCAGCACCGTACCGGTGTAGTAGAACGGGCACAGAAAATCGATTCTTTTCGAACTAACCGTCAGAACTTGGACGGGGGCGCCGTTCACCATCACTTGCGCGCCGCCGAGCGCGGTGGAAGCCCCGGTCAAATCGGAAGCCGGCTGCGTCGCAGAACCGAGCCAACGCCCCAGAACACTGGCGACTGCACCCGGGCTGCAAGCGGGTTGCATCTGACTGGCCGCATTGACGACACGGCTGACCACAGGAACGCCGGAGTCGACGTACACTGTCACACTGCCGCTGGAGGAGGCTGAAGTCGAGTCGGTTGCTGTGAATGCCACTGTGTAGACGCCTTGCTGAGCAGCGGCGGGCGTCCAGGAGAACGCACCCGAGTTCGGATCGAAGGCGGCGCCGGCGGGAAGAGTACCGGCCGAGAGAATGACCGGTTGACCGCCCGGATCGGCGGCGGAGACCGTGAAGGTGAGCAGGTTGCCCGCGACAACCGCCTGATCGCCCGGCAGGGTCAGCACAGGCGCCTCAGCCGGCTGAATCGCCACCGCGGTCGCAACGGTGGTACTACCGAACTGTACAGAGATCGTCGAGGACTGCTGGGGCGCCAGCGGATCCAACTGCATGACAAACGTCATTCGCGTCTGGCGTGCGCGGCTCGTCATCGAGACCGGGAGCTTCACACTAGAACTGTTGCTGGAAAGCATGAGCCGTGCCACGGCCGGCACGTTGGTCGCGTTCAGGCGTACGACGCACGTGACTGAACTCCCTGCCACAACCGTTCCAGGACAAGTTACCGAAGTTGGCCGGACACCGAGGACGGCAACCTGGAGTGTGCTGACGGCGCCATTCAATGCCGCCGTGATGTTGATCCGCTGGTCTTGATCGGAAGCCGTAACGACGGCCTTGAATTGGACCGACTGCGCGCCTGCAGGGACTTGGACCAGAGTCGGCATGGTGATCTGGCTACTCGCGGATTGCAGAGTGAGGCTCGCTCCGCCCACGGGTGCGACACTCGCCAACTGCGCGGTGCAGTCGAGCGTATTCAGCGCAGTCGGATCGGGGTTGCAGGTCAGAGACGAGATCGGACCCGAGTCCTGCGCGGCCGAGAGGTTCAGCGTGACACTCAGCGAGGCGCCGTTGAGCGTCGCGCTAATTGAGGCGAACTGCGACGCGGTGAACGCCCCCACGGTGGCGGTAAACGAACCGAAACCGGCGCCCGAGGGAATCGTAATCGAAGGCGGCGTAGTGACAAGGGCGGAGTTGCTGGCGATTGTGATGTCCGTACCCGTCAACGGAGCCGCAGCGGAGAGCGTTACGGTGCAGTTCGCGCTGCCGGCGGCAGTAAACGACCCCGGAAGACAGACGAGCGAAGTCAAGGCCGGCCCCAGGCTCGGAACCACGATGGTCAACGAGACACTCTGCGAGGACTGTGTGCCGGTAAGGGTGGCGGTCAGAGTACCCGTCTGACCGGCGGCACCGGCGACCGCAGTGGCCATGAAAGATGCGGCGACCTCGCCGGCGGGAATGCTCAACGTCGCAGGAGCAACGAGCGCCGCATTGTCGCTCGTTATCGAAATTGACGATCCTCCCGTCGGAGCAACGGTCGACAGCGTGACAGTGCAAGTTACCGTGCTGCCGGCCGGCACAAAGGCCGACGCGCAGTTGAGAGCGCTGATAGCCAACGTCGGCGGCGGACTGGGATTGGTGCCGCCACCACCGCCTCCCGTGCCGCCACCACCGCCTCCCGTACCGCCACCTCCACCCCCCGTGCCACCACCTCCGCCGCCCGTACCGCCACCTCCGCCGCCCGTGCCACCACCGCCCGTACCTCCACCGGTTGTTGTGACCGTAATGCTTCCGGCTGCGCCGGCGCCCGATATCGCATTGCCATTGGCGGCTGCCGCGGATACGCCGATCACGCCGATGTTGACGGCGCCCGACGCGCTGGCGGCAAGTCTGACGTTCACGACGCCCACGACACCATTGGCAATCGCATTCGAATTCAATCCCCAAATCAGGCAAACTGTGGAGCCGATGCTGCTACTGCAGGTTAAGGCCTTCGACGCGGCGGATGCCATGCTCCCAAGCGAGACATTCACGCTCGTAACACTGCCGACGGGATAAGTTAAGCTCCACTCCAGCGATGCCGGTAGTGTCGATGTCGAGGTCAGCGACAAATTCAACGAGACGTTGGCGCCGGCACTGGCGGATCCCGAACTCAGGGCTAGCGTTGACGTTTGAGCATGGACTGAGAATCCCCCGAACAGCACGACAACGCATGCGGTCACAGGAGCCACGAAATGGTGTGTCCGCCAGTTGGACACTCGACGACGCACGGTTACGGGATACCTCCTTGGAGCTTGGGCCCGACCACCACGACGGACAGCGTCAACATACGGCTGTCTACGAAGAATATCGGCGAAACCCCGGATAGCCATCAACGCTATCTTTGGTTTCCAGGGGCTGCCTGACCAAAAGTGTGCGTTCCAGACAACCCCTTTTCAATCAATCTATTAATGAGCTTAGAAACAGACTTGAAACCAACTCCCGATCTGTCGAACCGACGAGAACGGGAGAGCGGCCGACACGCGTCGGTCGCAAACTCGGTGTTGCCAAGTTCGACCGGGGATGTTCGTGGAATCGCCGCTCGCGGTCCAGCGAACGCGCAGCGTGCCGTCTTTGAGGCGACGCCAGAAGACGCCGGCATCGCGAAGGTACAACTTACGAGCAGAGCGGATCTCAACAGTAGGTCCTTGATCGCTGGAATTGGAAGCGCCCACTACCCGGGTTGATTGAGCGGGGAGTTGGGCAAGTTAAGGACCAAAGAAATCTGCCTACTTAATGAGGGACTTGCAATTTGCGATGGAAATCGGATACCAGTTTTTACCCAGTAGAAAGTACCTTTAGTGCCTCTATCTCTGAAACTTGCGCGTATTAGAACGTCTGGTACAGAAGTTGAGACAAAGTATTTCGGATGCCGCGTGTATCTTAGCTTTTGGCGCGCGCTTCGGCATCGGCGAGCCAGCCGCGGCGAAGTCGGTCTGTCGGAATACTCGACAAGTACGGCTTGATATCAAGAATGGGTGTGCCGTCGAGCATGTCAACACCGCGGACGCGGAGCACCGCTCCCTCTCGCCTTAACAATTCGATTACAGTCAGGCCAATCGGATTCGGACGTCGCGGCGATCTCGTCGCGAAGACGCCATGCGGACGATTGTCGCTAGGTGGAGTCCCGCTCAGCGCGACACCTTCCGCACGATCAAAGACCCAGATGACAATCAGGTGAGAGAAGCCTTCGATATCGGTGAGTCCGGGTTCCAAATCGGGACGGATCTCGAGAGAGCCCTCGGCTTCGTGCTGCGCACCGAGGCCTTTCGGGATTTGCTGCGTGTCGCGAAAAGGGCTGCGGACGTAACCGATCGGGCGCATGGCGAAGGTGTCGGGGCTGGTCACGGTTTCTATGCTAGCGCGGCCAGGTCGGAGACCTGCCCCACTGCGGGGTACAATCGCGAATCAGGGAGGGCGGCATATGGAAGCGATCATTTCAAAATTGGTGGAGCGGTTTGAGCGCGGAGGCTTATCGAGACGGGAACTCGTGCAGGGGCTGGCGATGCTCGCGGCCGGGACAGCAGCTCAGGCCCAGGAGGGCGCTGGTGTCCTACAGGCAGCGAAGATCGACCACGTGAGCGTTCAGGTGAGTGATTTGCCGCACGCGGTCACGTTTTACGAGAACATTTTCGGGCTGAAGATCCAGGGCGAGGATAAACCGAACGAGATTGTCCGGCTCGGGGCCGCGGGAAAGGTGCTCGTTTCGCTGCATCACAAGAATCCGACGGCGGTGGTGGATCACTTCGCGATCGGAGTCCAGGGGTTCAATCGGGATGCGGTAACAAAAGCGCTAAAAGAACATGGGATCACGCCCGAAGACAATCTGGACGCCGGGTTCCACATCAAAGATCCGGAGGGGATGAACGTACAGATTGTGGGGGCCTAAAGGGGCTGCCAGAGCTCGATCTTGTTGCCGTCGGGATCGTAGATCCACGCGAAGCGGCCATAATCATGATCTTCGCGCTTGGGGTCGATCCGCACACCGCCAGCGGCGAGTTTGGCGAGGATCGCGTCCATATCGTCGACGATGTAGTTAATCATGAACCGCGATTGACTCGGATCGAAGTAATTCGACGTATCCGGGAAGATGCTCCAGATGGTGAGGCGCTCGGTTTGGGAATCGTCGGCCGATCGCCATTTGAACATCATCCCGTGGGCGCCATGCGCAATGCCGAGGTTGGCTTCGTACCAGGTGCGAAGGGCGGTGTGATCGGGCGATTTGAAAAAGAGGCCGCCGATCCCGAGCACGCGGCCGCGTGATTCCGATGGGGTGGACATGGGAATCATCTTAGCCGATACCGAGGTCGTCGATTCGTTCAAGCGGGGTGCCGCAGACCCGGCAGATCACCGCATGGCAATCGCCGCAGACCAGGGGATCAGCGACAGGTCGGGCGCAGGTGGGGCAATAGAGTTCGGCGGCACGCTCGGCGTCGGGCATACCGCCATTATCGATTTACTGCGCGGGCTTGATGGAATCGACTTTGATGGTGTTGGTCTTCGCGTCGAGTGTGCCGGTGACTGTCACTTTTTTCGCGGCAAACTGTTCGGGGGTCTTCTGATCGCTCAAAATATACCCCTCCTTGCCATCCCAGAGCACGTACTTTGAGCCGTGCGCTTTCACGCAGGCTACGGTGCACTGGGCATCGGTGCCCATGTTCATGGCTCGGTGATCGCCGTTGCAGCCGTCGTCGGAGATGACGCCGGTAAAGGTGGCGCCGAACATCATGCCGGCGGCGGCGAAGGTGAGTGCGAACGCTTTCTTCATTGAATTCTCCCGCTTTTGTTTTCGATGCGAAGCCAGATCTCATTGTACCGGGCCTCGGTGATCGGTTGCTTCAACTCGAAGTTGAATCCCTTCCGACTCCCGTATTGGGAGGAGGCGTGTTCGAAAGTGGTGATAGTGAGTTGGAAGGGACCGGAGCTGCTGATATTGTCGATGTCCGTGTAGCGCCAGGCGCGAGAATCACCGCGTAAAGACGTGGAATAGAGGATGGAATCGGCGCCGAAGACTAGGGTGCCTTGCGATCCGCGGATGGGCTTGAGGTGTTTGACCGGGACGGAGAAGCCGGCAACTTCGGGCTGCGACACCTCGGCCACAAAGCGCTCGTCCATGCGGCGCTTCCAGAGGGCGTACAAGCCGGCTACGGGGAGGTCGCCAACGAACTCATATTCGCGATCGGCGCCGAGGCGCAGACGGCTGTCCGCATACGTCAGGATGCGAAGCTTTCCGGGTTCGAGCCGGAGCTGCTGAATTTCGTCGTAGCTCCACGTGAAGCTGTGATTGGGTCCGGAGAAGCGGATGCCGCTGTCGTCAGCGGTCATGGTGCCGCTGCAGCTCTTGTAGAGATGTTCGTGACGAACCGGGAATTGCGCGGCGGGTGCCGCGATCCAGCCTGCGAAAACTATGCTGATTGCCGTTTTAAGGATTGCCATTTCCACACCTCATAAATTGCCGGATAGACCACCAGTTCGAGAATGAAAGAAGTGAAGATGCCGCCGATCATGGGGGCAGCGATGCGTTTCATGACATCCGCGCCGGTCCCGGTGGACCACATGATGGGCGCGAGGCCGAAGAACATCGTCGCGACGGTCATGAACTTCGGCCGGATGCGCTTGACGGCGCCGTGAACGATGGCCTGCTGAAGATCGGCGAGTGTATGAAGAGCGCCGGCGCGGCGACGCTCGTCGCAAGCGAGATCGAGGTAGAGCAGCATGAAGACCGCCGTCTCGGCGTCGACACCCATAAGCGCGATCAGCCCGACCCACACCCCGATGCTCATGTTGTAGCCGAGGACGTAGAGCAGCCAGACGGCGCCGACGGCTGAAAACGGAACCGCGAGGAAGATGAGCAGGGTTTTGGCCGCGGACCGAGTATTGAGATAAAGCAGCAGGAAGATGAGGAACAGAGTCAGAGGGAGCACGATTTTCAGCCGCTCGCGAACCCGTTCCATGGCCTCATATTGGCCGCTCCAGGCCAGCGTGTAGCCGGGCGGCAGATGCAGGTTTTCCGCGATCGCGCGCTTGGCGTCGGCGACGTAGCCGCCAATGTCGCGGCCCGCGACGTCGATGTAGACATAGCCGTTGAGCATGCCGTTCTCGTTGCGAAGCATGCCGGGACCGGTGGTCATCTTGAGCGTGGCGATCTCGGCGAGCGCAATTTGCAGCTTGCCATCCATGGCGGGGACCAGCGCGCGCTCGAGACGCGGGATATCGCTGCGGTAGTCGCGGTAGTAGCGCACGTTGATGGGATACCGTTCGCGGCCTTCGACGGTCGAACTGATGTTGTCACCGCCGATGGCGTTCAGAACCACGGCTTGTGCTTCGTCGATGGTGAGACCGTAACGTGCGAGGCGATCGCGCTTGAGATCGAAGTCGAGGAAGTAGCCGCTGCCGACGCGCTCGGAGAAGACGCTGCGGGTGCCGCCGACACGCGTCAGGAGGCGTTCGACTTCCCCGCCGATGTGCTCGATTTGTGCGAGATCCGGGCCGTAGATCTTGAGGCCCACCGGCGTGCGGATGCCGGTGGTGAGCATGTCGGTGCGGTTCTTGATGGGCATGGTCCAGGCGTTGGTGACGCCGGGAATGCGGACGGCCTGGTCCATTTCCGCGATGAGCTGGTCGGTGGAGATGTGGCTTGGGGTGATGTGCTCGCAGAAGCGCCAAGTCCAGCGCGGCCACTGGCCGTACCAAGTGGAAACGCTCCGCCACTCGGATTTGGGCTTGAGCAGGACAATGGTTTCCATCATCGACAGCGGGGCGGGGTCGGTCGAGGTTTCGGCGCGGCCGGATTTTCCAAGCACGCCGGCGACTTCAGGAAAGCGCATCAGAATGCGGTCCTGGACCTGCATCAACTGTCCGGCCTGGGCTACCGAGATGCCCGGCAGCGTGGTGGGCATGAACAGAAGGGTGCCTTCGTCCAGCGGCGGCATGAATTCCGAGCCGATCTTTTGGAAGGTGGGTACCGTAACGGCGACTAAGGCCATCGCGCCCAGGATGACGGCCCACTTCCAGTGGAGGCTCCACGCCACAACCGGTTCGTAGAGGCGCATGAGGATCCGGCTGATGGGATGTTTTTCCTCGGAGTGGATTTTGCCGACCAAAATGCCATTGACCAGCGAAGCGAGCCAGCGCGGGCGCATTTGGAAATTCTCTTTGCGAAAGAACAGGAGGCGCATCGCGGGGTCAACCGTGACGGCCAGAACAGCGGCGACGATCATCGCGAATGTCTTGGTGTAGGCGAGCGGCTTGAACAGGCGGCCCTCCTGGGCTTCCAGCGTCAGTACGGGCAAGAATGAAGCCGCGATGACGAGCAAGGCGAAAAAGCTCGGCCCGCCGACTTCTTTCACGGCCGAGACGATCGCGCGGGTGTAGTCCGCGGCGGTCCAGGTGTCGTCCGCGGATTCCAGTTTTTTGTGTGTCTGCTCGACAACCACAATGGCGGCGTCGACCATGGCGCCGATGGCAATCGCGATCCCGCCGAGCGACATGATGTTGGAACTCATGCCCATCATCCGCATCGGCACGAACGCGATCAGCACGGCGAGCGGAATCGTCAAGATAGGAATGACGGCGCTCGGAATGTGCCAGAGAAAGATGAGGATGACGAGCGCCACGACGGCCATTTCTTCGATGAGCGTGCGCTTGAGGTTTTCGATCGAGGCCAGGATCAATTCCGAGCGGTCATAGGAAGTGACGAGTTTGACACCCGGCGGGAGCCCCGGCTCGATCTGCCTTAGCTTGGCTTTGACGCGATCGATGACACGGAGCGCGTTTTCGCCCTGCCGCATGACCACGATTCCGGAAACCACTTCGCCCCGGCCATTGAGATCGGCGATGCCGCGGCGGATGTCGGGGCCGAGTGTGACGGTTCCGATATCGCGGACGAGGACGGGCACGCCTGAAGGGCTGGCCGCGAGCGCGATGTTCGCGAGGTCGGTGGTGGAGCGGGCGTAGCCACGGCCGCGCACCATGTATTCACGGCCTGTGAATTCGACGAGACGGCCGCCGACGTCGTTGTTTCCACCCCGCACGGCCGCGACGACTTTGGAGATTGGAATTCCGTAAGCCGCCAGGCGGTTGGGGTCGACATTGACCTGGTATTGGCGCACGAAGCCGCCGAGTGGCGCGACTTCGGCAACGCCTGGGACGGTTTGGAGGTGATAGCGCAGGTACCAATCCTGGAGGGATCGCAGATCGGCGAGATTGTGCCGGCCATCGTCGACCAGCGCATATTGAAAGACCCAGCCCACTCCGGTGGCGTCGGGACCGAGCTCGGTCTTGACGTCCTGCGGAAGGCGACCCTGGATCTTAGAAAGATACTCGAGGGTGCGCGAGCGGGCCCAGTAGATATCAGTGCCCTCGTCAAAGATGATGTACACGTAGGAGTAACCGAAATCGGAAAAGCCCCGAACGTCTTTCACTCTGGGCGCACCGAGCATGGCGGTGACTATTGGGTACGTCACCTGGTCTTCGACAATGTCGGGGCTGCGGTCCCAGCGGGAGTAGACAATCACCTGGGTGTCGCTGAGATCGGGGATGGCGTCGAGCGGAATGCTCTGAAGCGCCCACCAGCCGGCGAAGGCGGCCGCGGCGACGAACAGAAAAACCAGGAAGCGGTTGCGCGCGGAAAATTCAATGAGTGCGTTGATCATGTTCCGCTCCCAGACCCGCGGCGGCTTTCAACTGGCTTTCGGAATCGATGAGAAAGTTGCCGGAGGTGACGATCCGTTCACCGGGTTTGAGGCCGCCGAGGATTTCGATGTGGCCGTCGGTTTGCGCGCCGATTTGCACGGTGCGCGGCTCGAAGTAGCCGCTCCCACGATCGACGAAGACCACCTGTTTCTGACCGGAATTCAGCACGGCCGACTGCGGCACGATCAGCCGGCGCGCTCCGCCGGTCTGGATCTCGATCTGGCCGTACATGTCCGGCTTCAACTGGTAGCCCGGGTTTTCGAACTGCAGCCGGACTTTGAGCGTGCGGGTGGCGGGATCGACTTGCGGCAAAATGTAGCTGACGCGGCCGTGGAATGCGCGGCCTGGCAGGTAATCCAGAGTTAAAACGGCAGGCTGGCCGAGCCGGACATTGGCCGCCTCGTACTCAAACACATCGGCGACTACCCAGACGTTCGAAAGGTCGGCAACCGTATAGAGCACCGTGTCGGCGTTCACCCGTTGTTTGGCGAAGGCGTTGCGCTCCATCACAAACCCGGAAATGGGCGAATGGAGTGTCAGATTCTTGAGGGTTTCGCCGGTGCGGCCGATTTGCTCGATTTGAGCGTCGCTGATGTCCCACAACTCGAGGCGTTTCTTTGCAGCGGCGACGAGGTTTTCGGTGCTGCCTAGCATTTCATGCACCGGATTGTCATGCATCAGGTGCTGCGCTTTGATGGCGAGCAGGTATTCCTGCTGCGTGGCGAAGGCCTCGGGGCTGTAGATCGTGAGAAGCGGGTCGCCTGTGTTGACCAGCTTGCCGGTGAAATCGACGAAGACCTGGTCGATCCAGCCTTCGATCTTGGGCTGCACTTTGGCGATCCGGGTTTCATCGAGCGTCACACGGGCCGCGGCACGAATCGAATCCTTCGTGACTTCGTACTCAGCCGTGCCGTATTCAACGCCGATGAGTTGTTGCTTCTCAGGCGTGATCTGGACGGCGCCGGCCGGCAGGTCCACCTTGAATTTGCCCTCTTCGCCGGGATAGACGGCGGTGAGCTTCATGCCGCAATCGGGAGCAATGCCCGGTTTGTCCGACTTGTACCAGGGATGCATCGCGTCCACGTAATAAAGCGGCGAGCGAGAGCTGGCAGCGGCAGCCACCGAGGGTTTGCCGTACCACCGGCCGTACCCGTATCCGCCCACGAAGGCGGTGCCGACCAACAAACACAAAAGAAGTTGCTTCATTGTTCCAACTCCATTCCAGTCATCTCTTCCAGCCGTGCCAGTGCGACGTGGAACTGCATGATCTGCTCGTGGTAGGCCAGTTCGTAATCCACCACGTTCATGAAATTCGAAAATACCGGGAGAAAATCGAGAGCCCCGGTCTGATAGCCGGCGAGGGACGATTCCAATGCGAGCCGGGCCTCGGGGCTGACCGATTTCTGATAGAGATCTACCAGTTTGCGCGCCGTCTCGGCCACCGTGTACTCTTCGCGGATGCGAGCCTGGATCTCGACATCGGCGGCTTCGTAGCTGTGCCGCGCATCACTCGCAGCGAACGCCTGTTCGGCCACGGCGGCGCGCTGCTTACGCCAGAAATAGGCCGGGATCTGGATATCCACGCGGAATTGCCACATGGGCGGCATGCTTCCCTGATTGAAGTAGCCACCGCTGACGGTGTAATCGGGATAGTAATCTTTACGGGCGAGGTTAGCCGATAGATCGCTTCGTTCTACCAGTTTCTGCTCGCGCGCGAGTGCCGGGGCATGGTTGCGCGCGTGTGAAAGGAGTTCTTGAAGCGACGCCTTGAGCTCGCCGACGGACATTTCCTCAGGCGCTTCGATGTGCCCGGCCGAGCGGCGATCGAGCAATGCGTTGATCTCGATTTCCTTGCTGGCCAGTTGCTGCTCGTAGCGAATCAACTGAGCTTCAAAAATCGAGAACTGAGTCTGGGCCTTGAATACGTCCTGTTGGCTCGCGCGGCCCACGGCGTAGCGCGCCTCGGAGATTTGCAGGATGGTTCGAAGCAGGTCTTGCGAGCGCTTCACTGATTCAATGCTGGCCTGGGCGTGGTGCAGTTCGTGATAAGCCTCTTTCAGACGCTGGACAATATTGAGGCGCACCGACAGATACGATTGGAACTCGGCGTCGGCTTCTTTTTGGGCGATCTCGCCGCGCAACTTGCGCTTCCCCGGATACGGCACTTGTTGCGAGACGGCGAATCCGACATTGCTGGTGGGATTGGCGCCGAGACCGGCGCCCGGCCACGGCGGGCCGTTGGAAGCCGAACCGATCGACAGCGTCGGGTCCGGAAGGCTGCTGACCTGGGCGGGACGCTGGCGGGCGGCTTCATACTTCTTTTGAGCCGCCAGAATCTCACGATTGTTGCGCAGCGCTTCGTCCACCAGCGAGTCCAGAGGCTGCGCGCCCGCCGGAACGAAGCACACTGCAAAGCAAATCCAATATCGACAGTCCATTTCCTCTCACCGCTCGAAACTACACTGCTGGGGCGAAAGGACGGACTAGATGCGGAAAACGGAGTGTAAGGAGAAGAGATCGGGTGGTGTGTACTCGATTCCAACTGCTCGGGCGGAGAACACGACCGGAGCGGCCGGTTGTGAAGCTATCGCGACGACCGGCAAGGCCGAGGTCGACATGTCCGGGTTCGCCTTAACAAAATTCTGCAGGTTCTGCGTTTCGCAACCCGCCGCCGGCGCCTTCGTCGGGTGGCAGCAGTGGTGTGCGGTGAGCGCCAAAAGGGCTTCCGGACAGGAGTAGCAGTTTCCCCAAAACAGCGCCACAACCACCAGCACTGCCATGATCGAAGTGGAAACCGCTCTCATCGAAATCTGATTATACTCGCCTGCTGTTGAAATGCGCAACAGGTATTAGGACCTGTAACACTTTTACACGGGAAAACTCCCGGTGCGGTTGGATAACGCAACACCGGCGGGAGTGCAAAAGATTTGGTTTTGGCTGGCCGCACCGTCCGTAAGTAGCAGAATTTCAAGCGTAAATTTCATGGCCACTTGGGTGCATTACAACGGGCACAAGAACACCTCAGAATCCACTTTGGAGAAACGGATTATGAAGAGCCATCGGATCTGTGTCTTCGTTTTAGTTTCGGCGGGCAGTCTGGCGTGGGGGGCGCCGGCGCAACGGCGCGGGACTGCCGACCGGGGAGTCGCATCGGGTGACGCGCGCAGCGTCGCAGCGAGTATGGAAAAGCGCCTGGCAGAGAATCCAAGCCTCGCCGCGCGGATTCAGACGCTGCTGCCGCCGGGCACGAGTCTCCAAGCCGCCGCATCGGGCTTCGAGGACGAAACGCAATTCGTCGCTGCGCTGCACGTATCGCGCAATCTGAATCTCCCGTTCAACGAGCTCAAGGCAGATCTGCGGCGTTCGAAGTACGGCTCTCTCAGCCATGTCCTGCAGGACCTGCGGCCGGAGCTGCGCTCGCGCGGGATCGATAGCCAGATTAAGAAAGCGGAGCGGCAAGCCAAAGCTGATTTGCAATTGCTTGGAGAGGTCGCGTCGAACTGACGCCTGCGAGGACAAGGTCCGAGCTCAGGGTTTCGACACGGTTCCGGCCGTTGCGCTTGGCGCGGTAGAGCGCGGCATCGGCTTCGCGGACGAGGCGGTGTGAGTTAATGCGGACGGAGCCGTCGGCCACGGCCACGCCGAAGCTGCACGTGACCCGGCGGGATTGCTCCGGCACGGCGAACGGTTCGGCGGCAATCGCCGAACGCACGCGCTCGGCTTGCGCCATAGCTCCTTCGAGGTCGCATCCAGGCAATACCATCAGAAACTCCTCGCCGCCGTACCGTCCGACCGAATCATATTGCCGGATGTTGGCCTGCATCCGCCGGGCCGCCAGACCAAGGACGTGATCGCCGGTCAAATGGCCGCAGAGATCATTGATGGCCTTGAAGGAATCCAGATCCGCCATGACCACGGCGACCGGGCTTCGCTCACGGCGTGCCCGCGAAATCTCGCGATCGAGAATCTCGAGGATGCTCACACGATTCCACAGGCCGGTGAGGCCGTCTCGCGCGGCCTGATCGCGGAGCGTTTCACGAGCGCGCACCAATTGCTCCTGTAGCTCCAGGATGCGGCGGCCGGCGCAGAGGCGGGCGCGCAGTTCGGCGGAATCGTAGGGCTTGGTGATGTAGTCGTCCGCTCCCGCTTCCATGCCCGTGACGACGTCCTGGCTGTCGGTGCGTGCCGTCAGTAGCACGATGTACGTGTACGAATCGTGGCTGCGCGCCCGGACGCGCCGGCACAGCTCGACTCCATCGATTCCCGAGGTCATCCAGTCGAGCACGACCAGCCGGGGGCAGTCCTCCGATTGAAGAACGGCCCACGCCTCAGCCTCGGTGGTGACAGTTATTACTTCGTAGCCCCAGCCCTGCAGCAGCTCGCGCAGCCTGGCGCAAATCCCGGAGTCTCCTTCGGCGAGGAGGATCTTCACGCTTTCCGGAGGTGCACGCAGCCTGCCGCCGGCTCGGATGCAATTTCAGTGAATTGCAACGTTAACTTTTTCGTGAAACTGACAAAATGTCACTTGAACGGTGGGTCCACATGACAAATCGTCAGGAAAGTCTGGTCAATACGCGCGCGCTACACTGAAATTTGGGACGCATTTACAACCGGGACGAGTTGGTGGAGCAGCGGGCCCGGTGGAAGCAGCAGGGGTTAACGGTCGTGTTCACGAATGGGTGCTACGACGTGCTGCACCCCGGCCATATACGGCTGCTCGAGTCAGCCCGGTCCCTCGGCCATGTCCTGATTGCGGCTCTGAACACGGATTCTGGCGTACGCCGTTTGAAAGGTCCCAGCCGGCCGCTGCTGCCGGAGCAGGAACGCGCCGAACTGATGGCTGCCCTGGAAGCGGTGGACGCCACGATCCTCTTTGATGAAGACACGCCGAAAGAGTTGATCGCGCGACTAGTGCCCGATATTCTCATAAAAGGCGCCGACTGGTCGAACTTCATCGTGGGCCGGGAAGAGGTCGAGGCGGCCGGCGGCCAGGTGGTGACGGCGCCGCTCCGCATGGAATACTCCACCACACGGATTTTGGAAAAGCTTCTCACTCTGGAACCTTGATTCATCCTGCCGTTCGCGACCTATTTCTGGAACTAGGGAAACATCCCGGATTTCAGGAGGTGGTCCGCCGCGTGGCAAAAGGCGGACAGGCGAGCTTTTCCGGGCTGACGACCACGGCCAAGGCGCTCTATTCTGTGCTGTTGTGGCAGGCGGCAGGGCGTCCGCTGGTGATCGTCGTCGACGGCAACAAGCAGGCCGAAGCGCTGTCGGAAAACCTGCAAACCTTGTTTTCCTTGCTGGCGGCGGAAGAACGCAACGGCCCGCTGCTGCTGCCGGCGCTCGATGTCATGCCGCTGCAGAATCTCTCGCCGCACGCGGAGATCTGCGAGCAGCGGGCGATCGGGTTGTGGCGGCTGGCGAGCCAGCGCGTTCCCATCACGGTGATGCCGGTACCGGCGGCTTTGCTCCGCATCGCCCCGGGCGACCACTATCGACAGCTCGCGCTGAAGCTGCGGACCGGTGATGAGCTGCCCCTCGACGAAGTGCTGGCGCACCTGGAAAGCATCGGCTACGAGCGCCGCGAGCCGGTCGAGATGGTGGGTGAATATTCCATCCGCGGCGGAATTTTGGACGTATTCTCGCCCGAAGCTTCGCGGCCCGTGCGGATCGATATGTTTGGCGACCAGGTGGATTCGATCCGCCGGTTCGAGGTGGAGTCACAGCGGTCGGTCCTGAAAATCGAGGACTGCACGTTACTGCCTCTGACCGAATTCCAGCGCTCGCGCGGGCTGCTGGTGGAATTGAACGACCTGATGCAGCAGGCTGACCTGCCGGGCCGCGACTTGCCGCCCCCCGGCCTGCCATTCCCAGGCTGGGAGTTGCTGACCGGGATGGTGCGGCCGCGAGACGCGTCCGTGTTCGGACTGCTCGAGAGACCCTTGATCGTTTGGGATGAACCGGAGCAGGTTCGCGCCGCGGCGGAACGTTTCTGGAAACGCTTGGAGCAGGTCGACCGGTCGCCCGCGTACGATCCCGACAAGATCTTCTTCCGGTGGGAAGATTTGAGCCGCCAAACCGGCGCTGCGGCTCACGTCGAAATGAAGGAGCTCGAAATCGGAATCGGCGATGAGAGCACAACCCATATCTCCACCCGGCCGTCGTTGACGTTCCACGGCAACATGCAGATGGCGATCGCGGAGGCCCGAAACCTGGTGGATTCGGGGAATCGCGTGGCCTTCTTCGCTTCGTCGACAGGCGAGGTGGAGCGGATGGCGGACATCCTGACCGAATACGGAATCGCGTTCCAGTTGGGGCTCGATCAAAGCGAATCCACTCCGGCCTATCTGGCCGAACGAGCCTACCTGGCGGGCGAAGTGGCGAGCATCTATGTCATCAAGGGTCTCGTTCGCCACGGCACTGCATTTCAGGAATCGAAGCTGGTGGTGTTCGGCTCCGAGGACCTTTTTGACACTTCCGAGCTGGTGGCGCGCGCTCCGTCGGGCAAATCGGCGCTGGCGACGTTTTCGGCCGACTTGATCGATCTCAAACCGGGAGATTACGTTGTCCACGCGGAGCACGGCGTGGCGCAATACCTCGGGCTGCGGGAGATCGCTCAAGGGGAAGCCAAGGGTGACTATATGCTGCTCGAATTCGCCGCCGAGAGCAAGCTGTACGTTCCGCTCGCGCGCATGGACCTGGTGCAGCGGTTTCGGGGCGCGGGCGAGGCCAAGCCCGTGCTCGACCGCATGGGCGGAGTCACCTGGACTCGTACCAAGACCAAGATCAAAGCCAAAATGCGCGATATGGCCGACGAACTTCTGAAGCTGTATGCCTCGCGCAAGATGTCCGACGGCTTTTCGTATTCAGCCGACAGCAACTGGCAGCGAGAATTTGAAGACGCTTTCGAGTTCAGCGAGACTCGCGATCAGTTGACGGCGATCAAAGATATCAAGCGGGATATGGAGAGTCCGCAGCCGATGGATCGGCTGCTCTGCGGCGATGTCGGTTTCGGCAAGACCGAAGTGGTGATGCGGGCGGCCTTCAAGGCGCTCGGCGACGGAAAACAAGTTGCAGTGCTCGCGCCGACAACCGTGCTGGCGTTCCAGCACTTCGAGACATTTAAACGGCGGTTCCAGCCGTTTCCCGTGCGCATCGAGATGTTCAGCCGGTTTCGCTCGCCCAAGGAACTCAAAGCGGGGCTGGCGGATCTGGCCGAAGGCAAAGCCGACGTCGCGATTGGGACGCACCGGCTGCTGTCACAGGATGTGGCATTCCGCGATCTCGGTCTGGTGATTGTCGACGAGGAACAGCGGTTTGGGGTCAAACACAAAGAGCGGCTGAAACAGATGAAGAAGGTGGTGGACGTGATCAGCATGAGCGCCACCCCGATTCCACGGACACTACACATGTCGTTGCTGGGGCTGCGGGATATGTCGGTAATCGAAACGCCGCCCAAAGACAGGCTGGCCATCAACACGGTGGTAGCTCCGTTCCAGCCGGCATTAATCCAGTCCGCCTTGGAACTGGAACTAGGCCGCGGCGGACAAGTCTATTTCTTGCACAACCGCGTGGACTCCATCTGGCAGCGCGCAGCGATGATCCAGGAACTCGCGCCGCAAGCGCGCATCGGCGTAGGCCATGGACAGATGGGCGAAGCGGAACTCGAAAAGACGATGCTCAAGTTCATGCGGCACGAGTACGACATCCTGGTGTGTACGACAATCATAGAAAATGGCCTGGATATCCCGTTGGCAAATACGATCGTCATCGAAAACGCCGAGCGCTACGGGCTCTCCGAGCTTTATCAGTTACGCGGGCGAGTGGGCCGTTCGAACCGCAGGGCCTACGCGTATCTTCTGGTGCCGCCCGATACCGAGCTGACCGAGGTCGCGCGGAAACGGCTGGCGGCATTAAAAGAGTTCAGCGACCTGGGAGCGGGCTTCAAGATCGCGGCTCTCGATCTGGAATTGCGGGGCGCCGGCAATCTGCTGGGCGGCGAGCAGCACGGGCACATCAACACGGTCGGGTTCGACACCTATGTCCGCCTGCTGGATGAAACGGTGCGCGAGCTGAAGGGCGAGGTAGTGGCGCCGGAGATCCACTCGGCACTCAACCTGGGACTCGACATACGCATCCCTTCCGATTACATCTCTGATGAAAGCCAGCGGCTGCGCGCGTACCGGCAGATCGCGAATGCCGGCGACGCGGCGGCGCGCGAACGCGTTGAGAAGGAATTAGAGGACCGCTACGGCAAGGTGCCGCTCGAGGTGCGGAATCTAATCGAGTACTCGGCGCTGAAGACCGCGGCGGAAAAGATCGGCATCGAAGCCATCGACCGCCGGCACAGCATTCTCAATGTGAAGTTCCATAAGGAGACGCGGGTGGATCCGGCGAGCCTGATGAACATCGTCAGCGGGGTGCGCGGCGCGCAGTTCACGCCGGCAGGCGTGTTGATGCTGCCGCTCGAAGGGAGAACGGCGGCGGGCGACGTGTTGCAATTTCTGCGGGAACAGCTTGAACAATTGCGGCCGCCGGAACCCCAGACTGTGACTCCGGTATCCTGACGTTATGGCAACCCATCATCCCGGCGGGCAGCCGGACCCTGGATTCATCTTTGGCGAAATGCAGTTATACCAACGCTCGATGGCCATCAAGGGCGCCGTCGAGCTCGACATTTTTACACATATCGATGGCGGCTCGGCGACTGCCGCCGACCTCGCGGCCAAGTGCGGCGCATCCGAACGCGGCGTTCGCATTCTTTGCGACTATCTGACTGTCTCCGGACACCTGGTAAAACAAGATGACGCGTACCAATTGACGCCGACCTCGCGGACGTTCCTCAGCAAGGAGTCCGGAGCCTACTTGGGATCAATGGCGGGCTTTCTGATGAGCGGCCCTCAGTTGGCCGCATTTCGAGACGTAGCCGGCGCGGTGCGGAATGGCGGCGCGGTGAAATCGGAGTCACTCGTCCCGGAGAGTCCGATGTGGGTCGAGTTCGCGCGATCGATGGCGCCGCTGGCGGCCATGGTCGGCGGCGTGGCGGCCGAACGGCTGATCGCAGACCACGGTCCGATGAGGATCCTGGATATTGCGGCCGGGCACGGAATGTATGGGATTGCGATGGCCCGCCGGAATCCAGAGGCGGAGATCACCGGCCAGGACTGGAGCAACGTCTTGCAAGTCGCGTCGGAAAATGCCCGCCGGGCCGGGCTCGACGGCCGCTATCGGATCCTGCCGGGAGACGCCTTCGAGGTCGAGTTCGGCGGCCCGTACGATCTGGTGCTGGTCCCCAATTTCGCCCACCATTTCGATGCACCGACTACCACGGCATTCTTCCAAAAGTGCCGGGCCGCGCTCAAACCCACCGGGCGCATTGCCTTGATTGAGTTTGTTCCCGACGAAAATCGGGTCTCGCCGCCCGCTCAGGCGGCATTCGCGCTCACTATGCTGGTGGGCACGCCAGCCGGCGATGCTTACACCTTCAGCGAGTACAAACAAATGCTCGACGGCGCCGGATTCCGCAACTGCGGAATGATCGGCCTGGACGGCATTCCGCAGCGGTTGATCGTGGCCGAGGCTTAGGCGAAAGAGGAACCAGGCGTGGCCGGATACCACCTTGCGCAAGTCAACATAGCTCGGATGAGAGCTCCCCTGGATGATGAGCTGATGGCCGGGTTCGTCGCGCGGCTGGAGGAGATCAACGCGCTTGCCGACGGGAGTCCGGGGTTTATCTGGCGGCTCCAGACCTCGGGTGGCGATGCCACCTACCTTCGGCCATATGACGACGATCGCATTCTCTTCAACATGTCGGTTTGGGAGACCGTTGACGCGCTCCGTAACTATGTCTATCGAACCGCTCACCGCGAGCTGCTTCGGCAGAGGCATGAGTGGTTCGAGAAATTCGCCGGGGTATTTGTCGCGCTGTGGTGGGTACCGGCCGGACACGTTCCCGGCGTCGACGAGGCAAAGAAACGACTGGCGTACCTGGAGGCCCACGGGCCGACCGAGTTCGCTTTTACATTCAAGACCATTTTTGAGCCAGACGAAGGATTTCAGCAGTCGATCGACTGGTCCTCCTTCCAGC
>DASXAK010000223.1:0-7489 GCA_036406715.1 Bryobacteraceae bacterium
TTGGTGTAGATGTCACGAACAGCGTCGCAATCGGACACCACATAGCCCTGGAACCCCCAGCGCTTGCGCAAAATGTCTTCCAACAGCCGCGGACTGGCGCAGGCGGGCAGCCCGTCGACGGCATTGTACGCGCACATCACCGAATACGCGCCGCCCTCGCGGACAGCGGCTTCGAAGTGGGGCAGGTAAGTGGCTTCGAGGTCCTGCTCGCTGGGAACCGCGTTGAACGCATGGCGTAACGGTTCCGGTCCGCTGTGCACGGCATAGTGCTTCGCCGTGGCGACGGTTTTCAAATATTTCGGATCGTCGCCTTGCAACCCCTTGACGAATGCGACCGCCATGCGGCCGGTGAGAAACGGGTCTTCGCCGTAGGTCTCCATTCCGCGGCCCCACCGGGGATCGCGAAAGAGGTTCACGTTGGGAGACCAGAAGGTCAAGCCCTGGTAGATATTCCGCTTGCCGCGGCGGAGGAACTCGTGGTATTTCGCGCGGGCTTCGTCGGAGATGGCGGTGGAGACGCGCAACATCAGATCCGTATCCCAGGTTGCGGCCAGACCGATCGCTTGCGGGAACACTGTGGCGCGGCCGGAGCGCGCGACGCCGTGCAACCCTTCATTCCACCAGTTGTACGCCGGAACGCCCAGGCGATCGATGGCCGGCGAGTCGTTCACGAGTTGGCTGACCTTCTCTTCGAGCGTCATGCGGGAGACCAGGTCGTCGACGCGTTGTTCCATCCCTGCGGCGGGATTCTTGTACAACGGCTCTTGCCCGGCTGCAGCCGCCGCCAGAACGGCCGTTAGGATTGCCTGTCTTCCAGTCATGGTCAGTGGGACGCTCCTTCCTTCGCGAGTTGCAATACCGCATCGAACGCGGTTTTGGGCTTTGCCTCCCGGTCAAACAATAACGGGTAGCTGGTCCTTCCCTTGACCGGCCAGTCGTTCAGCCACGAATCGCCGTCGGTGACGCCCCAGAAGGTGACGCGATCGATCACATCCCGGTGCTTGAGGAAGACGCCGAACAGGCCGGCATATCGTTTTGCCAGCGCCTGTTGGACAGCATCCGGAAGACCCGCCGGATAAGGATTCAACGCGGCCTCTGACTGCGCGTGCAGAGTGACTTCCGCGCTCTGCTCCCGCGTGGCGCGCGGCAGGATATCGATATCCAGCTCGGTAATGTTCACCGTGACCCCTAATTTCGCAAACGCGGTGATCGCTGCGTCTTCCTGATCCAGAGAAGGCCAATCCATTTTGTCATGGCCCTGAATGCCGATCGCGGCAACCGGCACCTTTTGGGATATCAGCTTCCGGATCAGGCGAATGACGCCGTCGCGCTTGGCGTCGTTCTCGATCGAGTAATCGTTGTAATACAACTCGGCTTTCGGATCCGCCTCGTGGGCAAACTCAAACGCCTTGGCGATATAGTCTTCGCCGATGATCTTCAGCCACGGAGACTGGCGCAGCGTGCCATCTTCATTCAAAGCTTCGTTGATGACGTCCCATCCGAAGATCCGGCCTTTGTACCGGCCGGCGACGGTATGGATGTGATCGCGCATGCGGCTCAGTAGAGTCTCGCGATCGACGGGATTCCCCTTGTCGTCTTCAAAGACCCAGCGCGGCGTTTGATTGTGCCAGACGAGCGTATGCCCGATGATCACCATGCGGTTCTTCTCGCCGAAAGCGACGTAGCGGTCGGACGCGTCGAAATCGTAAACGCCGGGCTTCGGATGAACGCGCTCCCATTTCAGGACGTTCTCCGGCGTGATTGAATTGAACTGCTGTTTGACGAGAGCCGCTCCGCGAGCGTCCTCTTCGGTGAATTGCGCGGAGTTGAGAGCGGCGCCGATGCGGAACGCGTGGTGGAAGGCATCCTTGAGGCTGGGTTGATTCTGTGCGGCGGCGATCACCCCTACTGCAAGCGATATGACAGCAAGGCCTGAGAAGCTTCGCATCAGTTTTGCTCCTGTGCCGTGGCGGCGGTTTTCTTGCGGCGTTCGGCCAGATCGTTGGCGATCGATTGAGTCTTCTCGCGACTCAGTGGATAAAACAAGAGACAAGCTGCGGTCGCCAGAAAGAAGAGGCCGGCGTATATGCTGGCCGTGAGAACGATGCCTCTCTGCACTTCTACCGTTTGTACGGCCGCTCCGGATTCCAGGCCGTATGCAGCCAGCAGCCATCCGGCGAGGGCACCGCCGAGCGCCAGACCCGCCCACAACGCAAAGACGATGCCCGAAGTCACAGTGCCGGTGGCGCGACGCCTCGTTTTCCATTCGCCGTAATCGGCAACGTCGCCCATCATCGCCCACAAGATCGGGCCGGAGAGCCCGAACGAGAACTGGCGGAGGACTTCCACCGCGATGATGACGTTCGTCGAATGCGGCGGGATCACGTACAGCGCCAGCGCGAAGATGCCCGTCAGCACCATGCTTGCGACGAAGAGCTGCCGCTTGCCCACTCGAACTGACACGGCGGTGGAAAGAGCGACACCCACCAGCAGCGAAGCGAGACCGAAGCCGTTGAACCACGAGAAAAGAGCGGCATCGCCCGCGACGAACCGAAAGTACGGCAGCATCACATTGCCGCGCACCAAAAGCGCCGTGAAGTAGAACAAGGTAACCAGAAACAGCACGACCCAGGGCTGGCTGTGGAATAGATCCGACAGATCCTGGACGAGCGAGCTCTTCTGCCGGGGATCCGGTTGGATCCGCTCTTTAGTCGCAAAAAAAGTGATTACAAAAAAGACGATGCTGAGCAGCGACAAAAACCCCATGGTCAACTGGTAGCCGCGAGCATCATTGCCGCGTCCGAGGAACGCCACCATCGGAACGGCTAGGCTTTGCACGATGAACCCGGCGCTGTTCGCCCCGATCTGGCGGTATGACGAGATGCTGGTGCGTTCGTCGGGGTCCTGCGTCATCACCGCCGTCAGCGCAGCGTATGGGACGTTGTTGACCGTGTAAATGACTCGCAAAAGGATGTAGGTAGTCCAGGCATAGACGATCTTGGCGCTCGTGCTGAGCTGCGGAGTGCTGAATGTCAGGATGGTGATGATCCCAAACGGCACAGCCGACCACAGCAGCCACGGACGGAATTTGCCCCACCTGCTGGTGGTCCGGTCCGCGATGATTCCCATCACCGGATTGAAGCACGCCGCTCCCAGCCCGACGACCAGGAACAGAGTTCCCGCCTCGGCTGCGCTTAGGCCGAAGGTACGGGTGTAGTAGTCGAGTTGCAGCGCCAGCATGGCCTGAAAGACAAAATTCGCGGCCATGTCACCCAAGGCGTAACCGGTCTTTTCACCGGCCGAAAGTTTCTGGATCATACGCGCCTACTTCGTTACGGTCAGAGTGATCTTGGTCAGGTCCTGATCGCGCGATGAATTGCCAACCATGATGTCGAACTCGCCCGGCTCTACGACGTACTTCATGTTGACGTCATAAAAGGCAAGCCGGTCGGGAGTGATGTCAAAAGTCACCGTCCTGGTTTCGCCCGGCTGTAGTTCGACCCGTTCGAAGCCTTTCAGCTCTTTGACCGGCCGGGTTACAGAGCTGACGCGATCGCGGATATACATCTGCACGACTTCGCTGCCGTCGCGCCGGCCAGTATTGGTGACATCGGCCAGCACCTGCGTCGCGCCATTCGGGCGGATTCTGGTTTTGGCCAGCCGGACGTTCTCAATCTTGAACGTGGTGTAACTCAGCCCATAGCCAAAAGCGAAAAGCGGAGACACATCGTCGAACAGATAGCCGCGGCGCGCCGAAGGCTTGTGATTGTAGAACGCGGGTACATGGCCTGCGGAACGCGGGATGGTCATCGGCAGTTTGCCGCCCGGATTGAAGTCCCCGAACAACACATCGGCGATGCCTGTTCCGGTCTCCTGGCCGAGATACCAGCATTCCAGGATGGCCGGAACGGTATCGTTCAGCGTGGTGATCGAGAGCGGCCGGCCGTTAAACAAAAGCACAATGACGGGCTTGCCGGTCGCGGCCATCGCCCGAACCAGCTCGTTCTGCCGTCCGATGAGATCGAGGCTGGTGCGATCGCCCATGTGTTTCAGCGACCATGCCTCCCGCGAGGTTTGCTCGTTGCCGCCGATCGCGAGCACGATCACATCGGCCTGGCGTGCAACCGCTGTCGCCTCTGCGATCTGCTTGCGATCTTCTTGGGGGTCGCTCGGGACGACTTCGTCCTGGTTCCAGGAGCCGCCGATCGTGATCTTGCAGCCTTCGCTGTACAGGACTTTTACCCGGCTGCCGGCCTTCTGGCGAATGCCGTCGAGCACCGTCACGTTGTGCTTCGGCACGCCGCTGTAGCCGCCGAGCATGCTGCGATACGCATTCGGCCCGATGACGGCGATACTCCGGATTTTTTCCAAAGACAGCGGCAGGATCTGGTTCTCGTTCTTCAGCAGCGTGATGGCTTCACGCCCGCCCTGCAGAGCCAATTGCCGGTGCTCGGCGCAGCCGACGACGCGATCCGCCTCTTCGGGATCGACGTACGGATCATCGAAGAGCCCCATTTGAAACTTGCAGCGCAGCATGGGAGCCACCAACCCATCCAGCTCCGATTCCTTGAGCACGCGTTTGCGGACGAGTTCGACCAGGTGCAGGTAGCAATCCGGCTCGGGCAGCTCGATATTCACGCCGGCCCGAACGGCGAGCGCGCAGGCTTCCTTTTTGTCTTTCGCTACGGAATGACCGTGAGTGTCGGGCCGGTCGCTCAGTTCCCAGATGGCATAGTAGTCGCCGACGACGTAGCCTTGAAATCCCCACTCCTTCCGCAGCACGTCGCGCAGCAGCCAGCGGTTTGCGTGAGACGGCACGCCGTCGATTTCGTTGTACGAGGCCATGACGCTGAGCGCGCCGGCTTTTTGCAGCGCCTCTTGAAACGGGTAGAGGAAGGTTTCGCGAAGCACGCGCATCGAAACGTTGGCGGGCGCGCAGTTCATTCCCGATTCGGGTTGGCCGTGGCCGGCAAAGTGTTTCAGGGTGGCGATGACGTGCCGTTTGTTGCGAAACGTCGCGTTCCCTTGAAATCCGCGCACGGCGGCGATTCCCATGCGCGAGACCAGATACGGGTCTTCTCCGTAGGTCTCCTCGACGCGGCCCCAGCGCGGATCGCGCGCTACGTCCACCACTGGCGTGAGCGCCTGGTGAGTGCCCCGAAGACGGGCTTCGGTCGCGGTCATCGCGAACAGCGACTCCGCCAACCGCGGATTGAATGTGGCGGCAAGCGCAATGGGCTGCGGAAAACTGGTGCCGCCGAGGGCCGCGTGCCCGTGAAGGCACTCTTCGTGGAAAACCACGGGAATGCCGAGCCGGCTGTTTTCGATGAAGAATTTCTGGATGGCGTTCGTCAGTTCGGCCATGCCGCGGGCGTCCTTGCCCTTCCCGGCGTCGCTCGGCCGGCCCACCTGGCCGAGGCCGTAACCTTTCTTATAAGCGGTCTTGGCTTTATTCAGATCGAATTTGCCGTCGGCATCCAGCAGCGTATCGGCCTTCTGCTGCCAGACGCACATCATCTGCGCCGCTTTCTCTTCCAGCGTCATTCGGTTCAGGAGGTCTTTGACCCGTTTCGCTACGGGGAGGCTGGGATTCCGGTACGGCGCCGCCCCGGCTTTCTTACTCTGAGTTTGGATCATTCGGTTGAATTTCGAGGTAATCGAGAGCCGCGGTTTCGCCGCTATCGGGTACGCCCTCGATCTGTATGTCATCGCCGGGACGCAGAGCAATTCCGCCGATCGTCCGCCTCGTCGAAGTCGAACTGTCAATTTTGCTCGACGCAACGTGATCGGCGGCAGTCCATTCGTCCACAATCTGATTGGCGACTCGCACGCGATAATGAGCGGCGCCGTTGTTTTGATCGAAATACTGCACGCGCAGCATGTACCAGCCCGGAGCGCCGTCATAGCGGAAGCCGGCGGAGCATCGGGACTGCGGACAGCTCACGGCCCTGCCGCCGGAAGCCGCTTCCCACGGCATGACCGCCGTTGCGGCGTAGCCATCCAGTTTCATCGCTTCGGCTTCGACCCGGCCGGGATGGCGCCCGACCCGACCCTGCGCGTCCGGAATGCCGGAAGCACGAAGGAACCAGTTGTTGACGGCATCGCGCCAGACCTCCGCCTGGCCGGCCTGATACTCCAACTGTGCTAACACCTCACCATAGCGCCTTTCGTCAATCCGCCCAGCCAGCGTTTTCCACTCACGCACAGAATGTTCGGCCGCGTCTTCGCCGCGATAATGCAGGTCGTAGATCGTCTGGATCACGGTTTTGCCGGTATGGAGCTTGTAGGTGTACGGGACGTGGTGCATGAACAGCAATAGATCATCGGGGCAGGTTTCGAGCGATTCGAAGGTCCGAGCGGCGGCAGGTGGATACTGCCCGATGAAGCCGGTGCCTGTCGCGACGGTGCGGTCCATGCCGACGCCTTTTTCATCGGCGCGATGCCACTGGCCCCAGCCGTTCTGTTCCGAGGCTTCGACCGAAACTCCATAATGGTTGCCGACGATATCGGTCAGCCCCTGCAGCCCGAGCGGGCCCGTGTAGTCTTCATACGTGCGCCAGGATTTCAGCAGCATGCCGGTGATGGTATCGATCACCTTGCGGTCCGCGCCAAACGTCAGACGCGTCCATTCTTCGGCGATGCGCTGCGAACTCAAATCGGCATCCCATGCGAGGCGTCCGAAGCCGTAGAGATTGGCTTGCGAGAGGTAATTGCCGGTCCAGTTCTCGTCGAGACCTACATTGGCGACGCCGACGAACCCGCCGATCGGACGATGAAATGTCTTGCCCGCGACGAGCGCTTTGACGGGCCCCGGTCCCATGTCGAAATCGAGCGTCTCTTTCCACATCGGCGGCAGAAAGACCAGGAAGCGCGCCTGGCCCATGTATTCTTGCGTGATCTGGAGTTCCGCTGCTTGATTGGTTTTTTCCAGTGCGCCGAAGAGCGGCGACGCCGGCTCGCGCACTTGAAAATCAATCGGGCCGTTTTTGATCTGGATCACGACGTTATCGTCGAAACGGCCATCGAGCGGCTTGAAGTTATCGTAGGCGGCGCGGGCGCGGTCGTTCTTGAGATTGCGCCAGTCCATGTGGTGGTCATACACGAAGCCGCGATAAAAGAGGATACCGTTGTGCGGCTTGAGAGCGCGGGCCACGACGTCGGCCGCGTCCGCGTGCGTGCGGCCGTACGTGGAAGGCCCGACGCGGCCTTCGGAATCCGCCTTGAGCACAAATCCGCCGAGATCGGGAACCGCCTTGTAGAGCTCGTCCGTCTTCGCCTTCCACCAGGCCGCTACTCTCGCATCTGCCGGATCGAAGGTGTCCAAACCGCCCAGCGTTTTCGGGCTTCCGAAATCGATCGATAACCCAACCTGCACGCCCCACGGCCGGAAAGCCGCCGCGATGCGCGCGATCTGCGGTACGAAATCGTCTCCGAGCAAGCGCGGATCGGCGTTGACATTGCTGATGGAACAACCATTGATTCCGAGCGA
>DASXAK010000224.1:0-14579 GCA_036406715.1 Bryobacteraceae bacterium
AGCGGCAACTGTTCGAGTTCGCCGAGACTGAGATCGGAGACCGCCCACCAGTTCATGCCCTCGGCCCGCCAGTTCACGATGTGGAGCCCATTGGCGGAGCGGCCGCCCGGCGGCCGGTCGGATAATTCTTCGGACGGCCAGACGAAGACGTTGACCACGTGCGAGTCGCGGCGGTAAACGAGCACCGCGACAGTCCTGCCGTTGAGAGAATCCAGGCGGGCGCCGGCCGGTTCAAAGCCACGGCCGGAAATATTCTCGACGTCGAGGGCGTAATCCAGCTTTCCGGCGAACCAGGGCCGGACAGGGTGCCCGCCGGAAGAGGGAACGTCGACAAGATGGCCGGCGCGGATCGAACGGAGATGGGCCTGGACGATTTCGGTGCTAAGCCGGTCCGTGGGTGCGAGCCGCATCGTGACCGCCAGCGCGACGATCAGGCTGGCCGCGACCGCCAGCCAGGCGGCTGGACGGCGCCAAACGGGGGCGGCGGAGTGTTCGAGACGCGCGCGCAGCCACGAAGGGGCCGGATAGTAGGGCGCGGTCAAGATCGCGGCTGAGAGTTGTTTGTGCGTTTCCAGAAGGCTGGTACACGCGGAGCATTCGTGCGCGTGGCCCTCGATTTCCATGGCATGGACGACGTCGAGTTCACCATCCAGGTAAGCGCCCAGCAGACCTCTTGCCTGGCCGCAGGTCATGCGGTCTCCTTTCGCGCCGTGGAGGTCAGCGATTCGAGCAGCCGCCGGCGCGCGCGGGCCAGCCGGGACATCACCGTGCCGATCGGCACTTTGCTGATGCGGGCAATTTGTTTATAGGACATCTCTTCCATCTCCCGAAGCACCAGCGCCTCGCGAAACTCCGGCGGCAGCGCTTCGATTGCGCGCTGCACGGCGGCCCGGTCGGCATTTCGCAATTGCAACGCCTCCGGGCTGGGGGCGCCGTCCCGCGCCAGTTCCAAGTGTTCGGTCGGCATCTCGACGTGCCGGCGTTTCTTGCGCAGCCATTCGAAGCAGGTGTGGCGGACAATTGCCAGCAGCCACGCCCGCCCATCCTCGCCGTGGAAGCTGTCGAAGTACGTGAGGGCGCGCAGATAAGCATCCTGCACCGCATCCTCCGCGTCCTGGGAGTTGCCGAGGAGCCATCGAGCCAGGTTGTACGCCGCGTCGAGATGCGGCAGCAGGATCGCATCGAACCGGGCGCGTCGGTCTGGGTGCTTCAATCCTTCTAAGCTATACCCGGGAAGCGGCTGATTTATTCCCGGGACTCTTTAGTGATCGATTCCGCGTATTCCCCAACGAAGCCCAGGTGATATATTGGTCGAGCGGCGGGGGCGCTTCGGCCTCCCCAATCTTCTCGCAGAATCACCATGGACCTGGCACACCTTCATCTTTTGTTGAATCATTTTCCGACTATCGGCATGATCATCGGCGGCGGCTTGTTTGCAGTTGCCCTCGTCACCAGAAGTAATGATCTGAAGCTCGCCAGCCTGGTCGTCCTGCTGGGAATCGCTCTGATCGCGATCCCGACCTACATCAGCGGCAATGGCGCCCAGGACGCTATCAAGTCCCTGCCCGGCGTGTCGAAATCCCTGATCGAGACTCATGAGGGCACCGCATTCGTGGGGCTTGGATTCATGGAGCTCACGGGAGCCTTTGCGTGGCTGGCATTGTGGCAATTCCGGCGGCTCGCTCGCATACCAGGCTGGAACCTGGCGGTGATCCTGCTCTTGACCCTGATCACCTTCAGCGTGATGGTTCGCGCGTCCAATCTCGGCGGTGAAATTCGTCACGAGGAGATCCGCGCTACGCCCGCACCCGCCGAGCCGGAATTCGCGGTGGCGCGAACGGTGGGAGGCGTCATGACCGCCTACCAGTGGATGTGGGCGACTTGCGAAACCCTGCATTTCATCGGCCTGACCCTGTTGCTGGGCGTGGTGCTTCTGGTGGATCTGCGGGTGCTCGGAGTGATCAAAGGCGTGTCGTTCGCTTCGCTCCATCGCCTGCTGCCCTGGGCCGCGTTAGGATTCGGTGTAAACGTCATCACCGGGATGATGTTCTTTGCGGGAATTCCCAACCAGTACATTCACAACACGTCTTTCTACTGGAAACTCGCCATGGTACTGCTCGCCGGGCTAAACGCCGTGTATTTCACGCTGCTGGACGAGCCCTGGGCGCTCGGGTCTAAAGAGGATGCGCCGCTGACGGCCAAAATCGCCGCCGCCTCGGCCATGCTCCTCTGGGTCGGCGTGATGTATTGCGGCAGCATGCTGCCGTTCCTGGGCAACGCATTTTAGCGGGAGCAGAACCATGCCAATTGCTCTCACGGTCGTTCTTTTGGTGCTCGGCGTAACCGTCGTGGTGGCAATCGCCGCCTATGTAGTGGATCGGAGCACGGCGCGCCAGGAGCGCAAGGACTAAGGAATGAAGGAGTTTCTGGATTCCATCCAGCAGTCGGGACTCGGCGATTGGGTTCGTGATGCCCCCACCATTTGGGCGTTTCCGACAATTCTGTTCCTTCATACCCTGGGGATGGCGATCGTGGCCGGCGGCAGCGCCATGCTCAGCCTGATGGTGCTGGGCTTCTGGCCGGCGGTCCCGATGAAACCGTTTGGGCGCATGTTTCCCTGGCTGTGGGTCGCGTTCGGCGTGAACGCCGTAACCGGAACCCTTATGCTGGTGGCCGACGCCACCAACAAGCTGACGAACCTGGATTTCTACATCAAGATGGTGCTGGTTTTTGCGGGAATGTGGGTTCTGATCCGGATGCGCCGGCAGATCTTCGATGATCCGAAACTCGATGATGCTCCGCGGTCCAGCACAGCGAAATTGCTGGCGTGGGCGTCACTGGTCTGCTGGTTTGGCGCCATAACCGCAGGCCGCCTGCTGGCCTACGTCGGTCCAGGAGCCGCCAATGCAAAGTAAAGTGGGGCAGGTCTCCGACCTGCCGACCAAGAATTTCAGGAGGTTTGGCGAATGATGAAACGAACTTTGGGATGTTTAGCCTTGTTCGGGTGGCTGATGGCCGGCTCTCTGCAAGCGCATCATTCCCTGGCGGGCGTGTACGACATGAAAGCGGAGAAAGAGCTGGCGGGCGAAGTCGCACAAATCAAGTTCTCGAATCCCCACGGCTCGCTCAGTCTCGACGTCAAGGACGCGGAAGGCAAAACGACCGAATGGGTGCTGACCCTCGGCTCCGCCACGGCGCTCGCGCAGCGCGGCATCGGGAAGACCGGACCGAACGCCCTCCACCAGGGCGACAAAATCACGGTGAAGTTCCTCCCCGCCAAGGACGGCAGTCCTCTGGGATTTCTCAAAACGGTCGTCATGCCGGACGGGCGCGTGATCCAGATCTCCGCCGGCAACCCCAACGATTAGCCAATCGCGGGCAGGTCTCCGACCTGCCCCAGTGATATACTCGATCAGAATTTCGTAACGGGCGCGCCATGAAGCGTCGTCGCAACATTCTCAACTGGATTGGGTTCGCGATCGTTTTGGTCGCGCTCGTGAGCTACATTCCCGTGTTCGCGGTGTTCCCCGTGACCCGCGACATTCCGTGGGCCAACTATCTCTTGTTCCTGATCGGCGGCGCTCTGATCGCCTCCGGCATCCGCCGCGCGTTTCGCGACCCCGAACACTACCGTGGCAAGATGAGCGGCTCGATCCTCGCCGTCGTGAGCGCCCTTCTCTTCGGTTTCTTCGTTTGGGGTGTTACCTACTTCACGAGGCAGATTCCATCCGGCGCGACCGCCGTATCCGTTAATCAGAAAGCGCCTCCGTTCGTGCTCGTGGATGCCGTTGGGAAGCAAGTGTCATCCGCCGACATCTTGAAGGATCGTCGCGGACTGCTTCTCGTCTTTTATCGCGGATACTGGTGACCGTTCTGCAACTCCGAGTTGCGGGGTTTCGAGCAGCACCTGAACGAGTTCCATCAGCGCGGCGTTGAAGTTGTCGCCATTAGCGTGGATTCACCCACCGAATCGCAGAAGCTCTGTCAGTCCCGCGGCTACACGTTTCCATTTCTCTCCGACCCCAAAGCGGAGACCATTCGCCAGTACGGAGTGTTGCATCCCAAAGGCGGCGAAAATGGTCAAGACATCGCGCGCCCAGCCGAATTCCTGGTCGATGCGTCCGGCACGATCCGCTGGGCCAACCTGACAGAGGATCTCCGTGTCCGGGCCCGGCCCGAAACCGTCCTCGCCGCGATCGACCGGCTTTAAAGTTCAGCCAGGCAAAGCCCCGCAGTAACATACCGATATGGCTTCCGATGAGTTGCGCACCGCCTTCGAGTGGGAACTTGTGCGGGCTTCCGAACTCGAGTCACAAGGCGAATCCGCGAGTGCGATCCAGACTCTTCAGAATTTCTGGGATAGTCATCGAACGGAAGATCATGATGGATGGCTGCACTCCGCGGTTCTTTTTCATCAGGGCAGTATCCGTAAAGATTCTGGGGATCTGACCGGCGCTTTGAACGCGTTTCGGACCGTGAACGCAAGTCCGGCGGACCGCCCATTCTATTTACTCGCGGCGTACTGCCTGGCGAAGACCCTGGACGAACTTGGAGAAGAACAGCAGGCGTTCGACGAGTTGACCCGTTGTCTCAGTGAGGCTGGAGGCACTCCGGGTAGAGACGAATTGAGTGTCGTGACCGTGTACCTGGACCTTGCGGCTCGCCTCGGACAGGATATTCCGCCGCATCATCGGGATCTGGTCGGAGAGGTGGTCCGCACTTGGGAGATACCCTTAACGGAAAGCGAAAGTCGCAACCCGGCGAGTCTTCAGGCCGCTGTCACCGCAGCCAATGAGCGGCTTCGCGAGTTTGCGGCTATCGAACGGAGCCGAAATTCGCGGTAGCGCGTTTACGCGAAACGGGGCGCTGGCCAACGCCGGCATCGTGCCTGTCACCGCGTAGTTGCTCACTGAATCCGCGGCCCCGCCGGTGATATACTCGTTAACAATTTCGGAGGAATTTCTCGAATGCTGAAAAGAACTCTAGGATGTGCGGCCTTGCTCGGGTGGTTAGTGGCCGGTTCGTTGCAGGCCCATCATTCCCTGGCGGGCGTGTACGACATGAAGGCGGAAAAGGAGTTATCGGGCGAAGTCGCACAAATCAAGTTTTCCAATCCCCACGGCTCGCTCAGTCTCGACGTCAAGGACGCGGAAGGCAAAATGACCGAATGGGTGCTGACTCTCGGCTCCGCCACGGCGCTCGCGCAGCGCGGCATTGGGAAAACCGGACCGAATGCGCTCCACCAGGGCGACAAAATCACCGTGAAGTTCCTCCCCGCGAAGGACGGCAGCCCGTTAGGATTTCTCAAGACGGTCGTCATGCCGGACGGGCGTGTGATCCAGATCTCCGCCGGCAACCCCAACGACTAGACGAAAGCGGAAGATCGTTATGACCGTACGGATACGTGTCGCAATCGGAGTCGTTTTCGCAATCAGTGCATTGTTGACACCCGCGCAGGAGCCGCGCGCCGGCGAGCCGCCTCCGCCCTATCGGCCGGCGAAGGATGCGAAGGACCTGCGCGCCGTGCTGTTTAACTGGACCTGGTACATGGGCATGCTGCGCGGCATCGATGAGCACGAGCTGATCACCTCGCTCGAATATCAGGGCAAGGGCACTATCCAGGTCGATGGACAACCCTGCGCGCTCACGAAATATCGCGTTAGCACGAATTATGAAGTGCCTGGGCAGCGTGTTCAGTACACGTGCACCCGGGCCAACGGACAGACGGTTTCCAACATCGAGGTCGTCCACGGCCCCTACGCCTGGAACGAGGACATACCGGGCGCGGAGATCGTTCGCGGCAAAGGTAAGGCGACTCCGATGCCCGCCGCCGTTCAGGAGCGGCTCATTCGCCTGTGGGCCAGTCCGCAAGGCGCACCGAAAGCGGCGATATTCGGGGCCGCGCCGAATGAGGAGTTGGGATCCAACCCCGGCACGCTTCTCAAGGACGGCGTCATGAAGTCGGGCGAAACCTCGCTCGCGTGGCAGGACGGCAAGCCGGTGGTCACCTTTCCCATTCCTGGTGTCGCAGGCGCCATCGCGACTGCCACACTGAATAACAAATACATGGTCGAGCACGTAGTCGTGAAACAGGGCTCGGCAACCACCGACTTCACCTACGGCGACTATCAGGACTGGAACAACCCCCTGAACAAGATCGAGGCGTTCTACGCCGGCAAGATCGCGGAGAAGAAAAGCGGCGCGGTCGTTCGCGACCTGACGACGACGCAGACCGAGACCGGCAGCGTGTATGTCGTCATGCCCGTGCCGGCCAGCGTGAAAGCCGCGATCCAGGCTACTCCGTTCCCGATGCCCAAATTCCGGGACGCCGAGGTGACGGCATCCGCACAGACGCCGCGCCTACCCAACGGGCATCCCGACATGACCGGCAACTGGAACTCTAATGCGATGAACTGGCGCTACGGGTTCCGCCGGTGCGGTCCGACCCAGGAGGAAGGCTGCACGCGCGCCATCAATCAGACCATGGATTTCGAGTTCGAAGCGCCTTCGCGGTTCGGGCCCAATCGCCCGATCTACAAGCCCGAGAACTGGGACAAGGTCCAGCAGCTCGACATGTGGACCAACAAGGAAGATCCCGTCATGACCTGCCAGCCGCTCGGCATTCCACGCGAGGGACCGCCCCGCCGCATCGTCCAATCGGCGAACGACGTGATCTTCTTCTACACCCAGTACGTCGATGGTGGCGGCGGACAAGGTGAATATCGCATCATCCCGACCGACGGCCGCAAGCACGATGCGAAGAGGGCGATTGAATCGTTCTATATGGGTTATACCGTCGGTAAATGGGAAGGCGACACGCTGGTGCTCGACTCTATCTCGTTCGTCGATTCCACCTGGCTGGCGCGCGGCGGTTTCTTCCATTCCGACCAGATGCACGTCATCGAGAAACTGACCCGGAAAGGCAACCAGATTCTCTACGAAGTCACGGTCGAGGATCCTGAGGTGCTGGCCGAACCGTGGGTGATGTCGCCGCGTATCCTGACGCTCACCTCGAATCCCGACGCGGGCCTTCTGCCCGAGCGCGGCAACTGCGAAGTATACGAGACGAAAAACATCAGCTCCCAGATCCGGCACTAGTGGGGTAGGCCTCCGGCCTGCCGGCCGGCAAGGAGTGGAGACCATTCGAATGCGCATAGTGATTTTGGCAGTACTCATCGGAAGCGCCCTCTCCACTCCCGTTGTGGAACGTGCCCAAGCTCAGTCGCCCGCACCCGCGCTGCCGGCGAACCTGAACCAACTGATGAGGGGTACTTTCTATCCTGCTGCGAATGTCGTCTTTGCGGCCCAAGATGTCAATCCGGCAGACGTGCCGCGAGCGAAAGATCCCAACATGGCGACCGATCCGTTGACCACGGTCTTTGGTAAATGGGAAGCCGTCGAGAACAGCGCTTTGGCGATCGCGGAACTAGCCGATCTCCTCAACGTACCCGGCCGCAAGTGCTCGAACGGCGCGGACGTTCCTGTGAGGAATCCGGATTGGGGGAAGTTCGTGCAAGAAGTTCGCGACGCGGGCATGACCGCCTACGCCGCTGCCAAAACCAAGGACCAGGACAAGATGACCGACGCCGCCGGCGTATTGACCACAGCCTGCGGCCACTGCCACGGCCGATATCGCGAGCGCAAAGCAGCCGACCGCTGCAAATAGTCACCGACCTCGAAAATTTTCTCAACCCCTCTCGAACCTGTAACTTCCCGTCAAACGTGCCACCCCGAAATCCGTGTCCCCGAGCGCCTGCGCGAGATAATGAGGTTGTGAGAAGGTGGATGCAACTCGGCAGGCCGATCGAATCAAAAAACCTGAGTGCCAAACAGGAGCGAAACCGTTCGCTTCGTACCACGCAGAAATACGGAGTTAATTCCTTTCCTTCTAACCAATGCGTCGCCGCCTCGGAAACGTACGTTTCCCAAAAGGGCGAAAACGCCATCCAAGCCCGCACTTGACACAATCCTCGCTTCGGGATAGCGTACTTGCGAATATGCGGATTTCGAACCTCCGAGTTCTTCTCCTGCCAGTGCTGTTCCTGGCCGCTTTCACAGCAAGAGCGCAGTCAACGGCGCCCCCCGCGAGCAATTCGCAAATCCTCGACGTCCAGGGCGGCAAGATCCGCGTAGTGACCGTCGCCGCCGGACTGTACCATCCGTGGAGTCTCGCGTTCCCCGATGCGCGCACCATCCTGGTGACGGAGCGCAGCGGCCGTCTTCGCATGATTCGCGATGGCGCGCTGCTGCCTGACCCGCTGTGGACTTCGCCGTCTGCTTCGGCCACCGGCGGGGATGCGCTGCATTTCATCGCGATCCATCCCAAGTTCGCGCAGAACCAGTTGATCTACGTCTCTTATCCGAAGCACGATGGCGACCGCATCACCCTGGCCGTCGCGCGCGGCCGTCTGAGCGGCTCCAAGCTCACCGACCTCCAGGAGATTTTCGTCGCCGACGCCTGGGAGACCGGCGGCAATCTGGCGGGGCGAATCTTCTTCGGACCCGATGGAATGCTGTACGTGACCGTGGGCGACCGCGACCGCCTCTGTTGCACGGGCACCGAGGACAATAGCCTCCGTATGAAAGCGCAGAAGCTGGATAACCATGTGGGGAAAACCTTGCGGCTGCGTGACGATGGCACCGTGCCCCCGGACAATCCCTTCGTCGGTAAAGCCGGAGAGAAACCCGAGATTTATACCTACGGACACCGCAATGGCTACGGCCTCGCGGTGAACCCGGAGACTGGCGAACTGTGGCAGGCGGAGATCGGTCCAATGGGCGGAGACGAGGTCAACATCTTGCAGCCTGGACACAACTACGGGTGGCCGCTGGTTTCGATGGGGCGCAACTATACGGGCACGCTGGTTTCCGATCAGCCATGGGCGCGACCCGGCATGGACAATGCGCGGATTTTCTGGGTGCCGTCCATCAGCCCCTCCAGCATCATGTTTTATACCGGCGACAAGTTCCCGAAATGGAAAAACAATTTGTTCATCGGCTCGCTCACGCAGCAGACGCTGGTGCGCATGGCGTTTCACCAGCCATCGCAAGCCGAGTCGCGCGAGAGTCTGCTTGGGCCGCTGCGCCAGCGCGTCCGCGATGTCCAGCAAGGGCCGGACGGCTTCATCTACGTAGCGACGGAACGCACGTTTCGGGGCGACGAAGTCGATGGAAACGTGTTGAGGATCGAGCCGGCGGAGCCGTAGTCTAGCGCCATGCTCCTAGAATGGTGCCCATCGAGACAAGCGCCAGAGTTAGGTATCCGCCATTGATTAGGACGTAGCTGAGGGGCCGGCGCTCAAATGACGAGACGATCGCGATTCCCATGAGTACCCAACCGAAGCCAGCCAGAAATCCGGCGGTCGCGCCCCACGCGGCGGTTGTCTTGGGGTCGTTCAGGAACATCGCGAGATTCAAAGCCATCACCAGGCTGAGCACAAAGCTGATCGCGAAGATTTTCGCGCCCGCCGGTGGGGGATTATTGTCGAAGCCGTTCGCCTTTTTCCACAATGCGCCGAACAGCGCGGGCGAATACCACAGCCCGCCAATCAGGAAGGCCGAGGCCGCCGCCGCGAGAACCGCCCACCAGTTCAAGGTCTGAAGGTTCATGGGAGCCCCCATTCTTTCGTCCAGTTGATTGGCCCGTCCACGAAGCGTCGTCTCAGGGTCTCCAAAAGCTGCGCATTGCCTCTGGCGAGATAATCGTAGGCGTTATCCCATTCCTCACCGGGCTTCCATCCGGTTTGCGTCAGCCGGACGAGCGTCGAATCCCCTTGGGCCACAAACTCAAATCTGGCGGTTAAGCGTTGCTGGCGAACGGTGGGGAATCGCTCCGGCGCGAGGGCTGACAAAATCAGCTCCGTTTCCGGGACAAAACTGATAATGGTTCCGCCGCCTATCTTTCCATCAGGAAAATGGGCGGTCCACTCGCCGCCGGACCGTAGATCGACGACCGCGCCGGGGGTGAGCCACGTGCTCAGCCCTGGGCTGGTGGAGAACGCCTGCCACACCTGGGCTCGGTTCGCCGGGATCGCCACCTCAAAGATCAAGGCCTTGTCCGGAGCCGTCTGCCGCACCACCTTCACCTGGCCCTGACCGAGGAGCGTGGCAATAACTACTAGAAAACATGCTCTCATAGGTACTTGATTGATCATTCAAGTAAACACCAGTATGATCAGGATGTCAACGATTTTTTGTGCCCAAGACCTCCACCACCCGCGAACGGCTAATCGAATCGGCCCGGCACCTATTCTGGGAACGCGGCTTCGCAGGGACCAGCATGGCTGACCTGCTGACCCACGCCGAGGTGAATTCAGGGAGCTTTTACCATTTCTTTGAGAGCAAGGAGGCGCTCCTCCGGGCTGTCCTGGAGACTTATCTCAAGATGCTTCGCCCGATGGTGATCGACCCGGCGTTTTCCAAAACCGAGGAGCCGGTCGAACGCATTTTCGCGATTTTAGCGGGCTACCGGGAGCGAATTCTCCAGACGCATTGTCAGTACGTTTGTCCGCTGGGGCGGCTGGCGCTCGAAATCGACCCGGAAAACCAGCCGGCGCACCGGCTGATCGCCGAGAATTTTCGAGGTTGGATCGGGTACGTTCGTGAGTGCGTGAGCATGATGGTGAACCGGCTTCCTGCGGGTACCGATCCCGAATCGCTCGCGACTTTGGTCCTGGCGGTGATGGAAGGAGGGGTGATGCTTTCACGCTCGTATCGCTCGGTCGAGCCGTTCGATCGGGCGGTCGCCCAATTGCGGGAGCATTTTCGAGTCCTGTTGACGCAATCGGCGACTTCAGAGCGCGGCTAGCAGCTTGGCGAGAAGGGCGGTCCGGTCGGCCATGCGGTCGATCAGGATGCTTTCGTTGATCGCGTGGGCGCCTTCGCCGACCGCGCCGAGACCATCGAGCGTGGGGATGCCGAGCGCGGCGGTGAAATTGCCGTCCGAGCCGCCGCCGCTAATCGATTCTTCCAGGTCGATGCCGAGCTCGGCGGCGAGTTTGCGTGCGGTGCGGAACAGACGGACGGTGCCGGCCGAGCGCTCCATCGGGGGGCGATTGAGGCCGCCGGTGATCTCGATCGAGCAGCGCTTGTCGATGGGACGGAGAGCGCGCAGTTTCTTCTCTAAAGCGTCGGCATCGTGATGGCGCCGCACGCGAATATCGATTTCCGCCCGCGCTTCGGCGGCCACCACGTTGCAGCGGGTGCCGCCGGAGATCAACCCCGGGTTGAGCGTGATTCCGCGGCTCAGGTCAGTCAAGCCGGCGATGCGGGTGATCTGGTGCGCCAGTTCCAAAACGGCGCTGGCACCGGCCTCATAGTCCAGCCCGGCATGCGAGGCGCGGCCGCGCACCACGACGGTGAATCCGCCGACGCCCTTGCGCGCGGTTTTGAGCTTCCCGCTGCGGCCCGTTCCCGGTTCCAGCACGAGAACGGCGTGGCTCTGCGTGGCGTGTTTCTCCGTCAGGGCGCGAGAGGATTCGCTGCCGACCTCCTCATCGGAGTTGAGCTGCAGCAGCACGCGCGAAGGTACCGGAATATCCAATTCGCGCAGCGCACGCACCGCGAACAGGAAGAACACGATTCCCGCTTTCATGTCGTAGACGCCGGGGCCGAACAAGCGGCCGTCGGCCTGGCGGAACGGCATGGAGCGCAGCGTGCCGAGACACCAGACCGTGTCAGAGTGGCCGAGCGCGAGGATGCGGTTTCCGTTCTTCTTTCGGCCGGGCAGGCGCATCGAGCAGACGAGGTGTTTGCCGAAATGGCCGCCGCCAAAGGTGCGTACCGCGGCAAATGGGGCCACGGTATCGGCCACCAGTTCGATGAAACGATTAACGGCCGCGGGATCGTCGCTGGGCGATTCGCATTCGACGAACTCGCGAATCATGCCGATCATTTCGGCCTGCCGAGCGAGCGCAACAGAGAGGATGGAATCCACGGCTGCTATAATAACGGCTTTCATGACGACTCTGGATATCAACGAGATCCAGCGCATTCTGCCGCACCGATATCCTTTTCTTTTGGTGGACCGGATCATCGAGATGGAGCCGGAGCGCATAGTGGGCATTAAGAACGTCACGCGGAACGAACCGTTCTTCGCCGGCCATTTTCCCGATTTTCCAGTGATGCCGGGCGTGCTCATCGTCGAGGCGATGGCGCAGGCGGCCGGTGTCCTGGTGCTGAAGACGATTGAAGACCGCGACTCGAAACTGGTGCTGCTGGTCTCGATCGATTACGCGCGCTTCCGCAAGCCGGTGGTCCCCGGCGACACGCTGCGGCTGGAAATGACCGTGATCAAGCGAAAGGCCAGCGTCGCTAAAATGGCCGGACGCGCGACAGTCGACGGGCAACTGGTTGCCGAAGCCGAAGTGATGTGCAAGCTCGCCGATAAAGTAGAGCAGCCGGAAACCGTCTCCACCTGACATGCCCATTCACCCGACCGCCATCGTCGACGCGAAGGCGCGGATCGCGGAGAGCGCCGAGATCGGTCCCTATTGCATCATAGGCGCGGAGGTGGAGATCGGCGCGCGCACGCGCCTGATGGCGCACAACTATCTCGAAGGCCCCACGTGGATCGGCGAGGACAATATTCTTTTTCCTTACAACACAGTGGGTGTGGCGTCGCAGGATCTGAAGTATAAAGGCGAGCGGGCCGAGACCCGCATCGGGCACCGCAACCGGATCCGGGAATTTGTCACGATTCACCGCGGCACGCAGGGCGGCGGCCTGGTGACGTGTATCGGCAGCGACAACCTGCTTATGACCTACACGCACGTAGCCCACGACGTGCGGATCGGCGATCACGTGATTCTCGGCAATAGCGTGGGGCTTGCCGGGCACGTGATCATTGAGGACTGGGCCGATGTGGCGCCGTATAGCGGCGTTCACCAGTTCTGCCGCATCGGGCAGCACGCGTTCGTCGGGCCCTACACGGTTGTGAAACAGAACGTGCTGCCGTATTCTCTAACCAGCGCCAAGCCGGAAGCCGGCGTTTTCGGCGCCAACTGCATCGGGCTCGAGCGGCGCGGCTTCCAGACCGAGGTGATCGAAGCCCTGCAGACGGCGTTCCGGCTGCTGACGCGTTCGCAGCTCAACACGTCGCAGGCGATCGAACGCATACGGGCGGAAGTGCCGGCCTGCGGCGAAGTCGACGAGCTGCTGGAATTCATCCGCGCTTCGGAGCGCGGGTTCATCAAGTGATGCGATACGGGCTGATCGCCGGCAACGGGCGGTTTCCTCTCCTGGCGCTGGAAAGCGCGCAGCGGCTGGGCCACGACGTGACGGTGGTCGCCATTCAGGAAGAAGCGTCGCCCGAAGTGGCGGCCCTTGCGCCACGCTGCCATTGGATCTCACTCGGGCAACTGAGCAAGCTTATCGAGATTTTGAAGGAAGAGCAGATCACCGAGGTGGTGATGGCGGGGCAGGTGAAGCACGCCAGGATTTTTTCGTCGATCCGTCCGGACTGGCGGCTGGCGAAGCTTCTGATGTCGCTGCCCTCGAAGAATACCGATGGGCTGATCGGCGGCGTAGTGCGGGTTCTGGAAAGCGAGGGCATTCATCTGCGCGATTCGACGGCGCTGCTCAAGCCGCTTCTGGCGACCGAAGGCGCGATGGCGCGGCGCAAACCCGATAAGGACGAGGACATCGACATTCAATACGGCCGCCGCGTGGCGAATGCGCTTTCCGGATTCGACGTCGGGCAGAGCGTGGCGATCTGCGAACGCGCCTGCGTGGCGGTGGAAGCGATGGAAGGAACCGACGCCATGCTGCGGCGGGCCGCGGGGCTGGTGAACGGGCGGCGGCTGTCGCTAGTGAAAGCGGCGCGACGCCGCGAACACCTGCTGTTCGATGTACCGGTGGTGGGGCTGAGCACGATCCCGGTGATGCACGAAACGGGGGCAACGGTGCTGGCCGTAGAGGCCGGCCGTACGTTGATGCTCGATAAAGAGAAGATGATCGCGGCGGCGAATGAGAACGGGATTGCGATTGTAGGTGTAGCTGGATAGTGGGGCGGTCAATCTTGGCTGCAGCCGGCTGAAAGCCTGCCCACAACACGGGAGGAATTCTGGCGAAGAAGAGACTGGCGGTCATCGGGGCAGGGCAGTTCGGGAAGAACCATTGCCGCGTGATCCAGGAATCGGAGCGTGCCGAGCTGGTTGCGGTGGTCGATATCGATCCGTCGCGTGCGGCCCTCACTGACTACAGGGAACTGGCGGGGCGCGTGGATGCGGCGGTAGTCGCGACACCGACTTCAGTCCACGCCGAGATCGCGTGCTGGCTGATGGAACACGAGATCGACGTTCTGGTCGAAAAGCCAATTACGCCGGATCTCGACTCCGCGGACCGGCTGGTCGCGACGGCTGAAAAAAGCGGGCGCGTGCTCCAAGTCGGCCACCTGGAGCGCTTCAATCCGGCGGTAATTGCGCTGGAGAGTCGCGCCACGCTACCGCTATTCTTTGAAATCCACCGCATGAACGCGTTCAGCCCGCGCAGCCTGGATGTGGACGTGGTACTGGATCTCATGATCCACGATGTGGATGTCGTGCTGGCGCTCACAGGATGTGAGCCCGCCGAAGTCCGTG
>DASXAK010000225.1:0-3749 GCA_036406715.1 Bryobacteraceae bacterium
TCAGCGCCACTACAACGACGATTCCCAGCGATCAGAGCGCCACCGTCACCGCCACCTACAACAGCAGCTCGGCGAACGCCACTATCAACCTGGTCGCTCCCGCTCTCGTCTCCTCGCTGACGTGCAATCCGACCAGCCTCAACCAGAACTCGTCCTCCACCTGCACCGTCACCCTCACTAAAGCCGCGCCTGCCGGCGGCGCTTCCGTCACCCTGAGTGACAACAGCGGCAACCTCACCGTCCCGGCGTCAGTCACCGTCGCCGCTGCTGCCACCACCGCCACCTTCAGCGCCACTACAACGACGATTCCCAGCGATCAGAGCGCCACCGTCACCGCCACCTACAACAGCAGCTCCGCCAACGCGACCATCAACCTCGTTGCACCTGTGTTGGTCTCCGCCGTCTCGTGCAATCCGGCCTCGCTCGCACCGTCGTCATCCTCCACGTGCACCGTAACGCTCACCAAGCCCGCCCTGGCCGGCGGCGCCAGCGTGACGATCTCCACTACCAATCCCCTGCTTTCCGCTCCCACTCCGCTGGCGATCGCCGCCGGGGCCGCGTCCGGGACGTTCACTCTTGACGCCGCCGCTTTCACGGTGAACCAGAACGGCACGGTCACCGCAGCCTACAATTCGTCCTCTAAGACAGCTACGGTTCCGCTCATCGCCCCGGTTCTCGTAAGTTCGCTCTTCTGCAACCCGAGCAGCACACTCTCGGGCGCTACCAGTATTTGCACCGCCACGCTCTCGCAGCCGGCGCCCACAGACACTACGGTTACATTAAGCTCAACATCGGCTCTCATCACCGTACCGGCGAGTATTCTGGTGCCGGCCGCCAGCTCGGCCCAGTCATTTAATGCCGCCGTTGGCAACATCACAACGGACACCACCGGCGCCGTCACCGCCACGTTTGGGACGTCCTCCCAAACCGTCAACTTCGCCCTGTGGACCACCCCGGTTTTGTCCTCCCTGACCTGTACCGTCACTAAACTCTCGGTCGGAAGCAGCACCCCTTGCACGGTCACCATGTCCGAGCCGGCCTCGGATATCGTGGTTACACTCTCGAGCAACAATCCGGCGATTACCGTGCCGCCGACCATCACCGTGCTGCAAGGCGCCACGACCGCGACCTTCAACGCCACGGCGCAAACGACCGCCACCGGCTGGATCGTGGTTTCGGCCATCTACAACGGCGTCAACAAGGGAGTGGTTTTCACGATCAGCACCTCCTCACTCACAGCCCCGAAAACCAGCGTGCGTGAAATCTCCTGCGCGCCGAAATCGCTGACGTCCGGATCCAAGGGGCTTTGCCGCGTCACCCTGGACAACGTGGACGATTCCACGGCCGCCGACCTGCAACTCTCCAGCTCGAGCGACTCCATCAAGCTGCCGGACAGCATCCGCACTCGCCCGGGCCAGTCGACCGTGGACTTCCAGGTCGATGCTGCCGGCTCCACTGCCGCGGACGGCATCGTGGTCGCGGCGCAATTGGGCGACGATGTCGTCCGCGATACCCTCGCCGTGGCGCCCGACCGCTCCAAGGCCATTCGCGTCCCGGGACGCCAGTTCGCACGCTACGGATCCGAGATTCGGTTCCAGGTTTCCACCGCCGACCCCGCCGCCGCTCTGGCCGCCGATTCCCTGCCCCCGGGCGCCGCGTTCGATTCCGCCGCCGGTGAGTTCCGCTGGACGCCCGACGCTTCGCAACTCGGCGCGCACGAGATCGCGTTCTCGGCAATCGATTCCGCGGGCGCGAAGGCCGCCGCGTCGGTCACGGTAGAAGTCGAATCCGGCGAACCCATCGCCACGGCAATTCTGAACGCCGCCAGCCGCTCGTCGGAAGCCGCCTGCAGTCCGGGCGCGATCGCCAGCATCCAGGGCCGCTGGTTTATGGATGCCGCACCGGCCTCCGACCTTTCCGGCCAATCCAACGAACTGTCGGGCATCCGCGTGTCGGCCAACGGCATATTCGTTCCGCTCCTTTCCGCTTCCGCCACGGAGCTTGCCATCTTGTGCCCCGACTCCGTTGCCGGCAGCCGGCTCGAATTCGTGGTGCAGACGGACCACGGAATCGCCGCCCCCGTCCGCACGGTCGCCCGCGCCGCTGCCCCCGGGATCTTCTCGGTGAACGGCGTCGGGGACGGCCAGGGATCGGTTCTACTGGACGGGAGCGCTCAACTCGCCGTTGTTCGCAACTATAGCCTTCCCGGCCAGCCCGCCTGGCCCGGCGATCGCGTCGTCGTTTATGCAACCGGCATCGACCGCCTGGCGAACGTCTCCGCGCACATCGGCGACGCGGAAGTCGCGCCGGCAGCAGTTACGTCAGTTCCCGGCCGGCCGGGATTATTCTCTGTGACGTTGTCTATCCCGAAGAACGTGGCGGCAGCCAACGACGCCAAACTCGGCTTAACTGGAGACACTCCGGACGGCGTGCGAGTCAGCACGAACTTAGTAAGTATCGCGCTCGAACGCAACGACCGATAGCGATCAGATCATCGATGTGCCGGCGATCAGATCCAGAAGTTGGCGGCTGGTAAGGATTCGAGTTTCCTTGTACGGCTTCTTGAAATGCCGCGCATTGCCGGTGACGATATAATCGGCCGCCGCAGCCGCCGCACATTCATAGAACCGGTTGTCGGAAGCGTGCTCGGAAACACTCAAGCGCTCGGTTGGAATGACCAGGGTTGCCTCCGCTTCGATTATGGCCAGTAGCCGGGAAACGGCCGTACGATCGAGGTCGGCAAACTTCGGCCGGCCGAACACCTCGCGGTATTCGACCAAAACGTCATCCGAGACGCACATCTCAATAGCGCGAAAGGCTACGAGTTGAATAATTAGAGCCTGCTGGCTCGCGGGCTTCAAGGCCGCGCTGATGAGCACGTTGGTGTCAATCACGACACGCGGACGGCTCATCGGTCCGCCAGGCTTCATTTCGCCTGTGTTTTCCCGCGACGCTGGCTACCGACTTCGACGTCGATCTCGCGGTCGGTTAGCTGGTTCAGACCGGCGCGGAAAGCGCTTTCCTGAACGGCGCGCAGAGCCGCAATGAGATCGTAATTGACGGAGACCTGCTGTTTCTGCTCGTACTGGCGCAGAGCCTCCCGAACCAACTCGCTCAATGTGCGGTTCTCCCGTTTTGCCAGGCGCTCGACGCGCTTGAGCTGCGCTGGCGGCAGCGAAACGGAAAGGGTCTTACTGGTTCTCATAGTTCGTGCTTGTTATGACGAAGTGTGAACCTCGTCTGACTGTAGTATATACCCGGACGGAGTATTCGCTTGCCGTGCAACCGGATCGCGAAGAGTTACGCACTGGTCGCCCGGTACGCGCCTCACTGAGGTTGCAAATTGCAACCTCAAGTTTTGATCCATTTCTTATCTGAGGGGGTTGCCCCGGAAAATAGCAGACAGACAGCTGCTACCCCTCGCATTCAAACGCGGTCTCAGGGAACGTTAACTTTTCCCGATTTCCCGATTTTTAGCTCGCCACGGCAAAGGCGGCTTTCGGGGCGTCCTGCTTCTTGGCCGCCAGAAAGCGGTAGTCCTCGATGGCGCAAGCTACTGCGTACGTACCGTTCTCGCCCGCCGATTCTACCCGTACAATCCGCACCCGGCATTCCAGCGCGAGTGTGCGGCTGCCATTCAGAGGCTGATGTGAGGGAACCTTCAGCATACAGACCCGGACCTCGCCGGGGATCAAGGGGATGGGAGACAGGCAGTGGAACCCGATGCTGCTCAGGTTCTGCGTTGTCGT
>DASXAK010000226.1:0-12274 GCA_036406715.1 Bryobacteraceae bacterium
GCTCAGCGGTTAGAGCAGCGGACTCATAATCCGTTGGTCGTAGGTTCAAATCCTACAGGGCCCACCACTCTACCGCTCTGCTAAGGAAAATCCTACTTCCTCCGGGCAAAACTTTCATACCCGGATCACCCTTCATTACGCGTTGGCTGCCGCCACCGCTTCCACGGGTTCATGCTTCGCAGGCTTCGTCACCGACTTCGGATCCGGCCGCACGATGTCGATGCTCCCCTTGAAGTACGAGCCGTCGTCGATGCTGATGCCCGCGGTCTTGATGTCGCCGATCACGCTGCCGTTATCGCGGATCGCCACTTTCTCGACCACGTCCACGTTGCCGCGAACCGATCCGAACACGATCACTTCGCGCGCTTTGACGTTCGCCCGCACCTTCCCATTCGGCCCCACCGTCAACAGGCTCTTCGATTCCACCATTCCCTCGACGTCGCCGTCGATGAACAGTTCTTCCTGCGTGCGAATCTCTCCCTTGATCACCATCGACGCGCCGATCACCGCCATCTGCTTCGCCGCCGTCCGCTGCGGCGCAGGCGGTTCCACGCGCGGAGCGGCCGGGGGTGCCGAATAGTTGCCGTTGCTGTTCATGCTGCGTGCCGGTTGGCCTTGCGGCTGCGCCGGCGCGGGCCCTTCATCATTCCTTTTGTTCCACACGTGCGTCTCTCCTTTTTGCTGTTAATTTTAGTTATGAAGACGCCGTTACGGAGCACTCCAATTTCCAAACCGCTTGGACCCTCGCTCGAAACCGATTCCCCTAACTAATGCAGGACCGCCCCTCACTCTGCGCTCAGAAGTTAGCCCGGTACCAGCCGCCGCGTTAGGCCAAGGTTAGCGTTCGGCTCGTTTTTCGCCTGCACAAAATGCGGCATTTCCGCGGCGGCGCTAACCGGAGGTAGCGTCTTGCATCCAACCGCCGTCTGCTAACGCCGGCCGCGTGATACCGGTACCGCCACCGTACACTGCTCTCTGTTCGCCGCGCGCCGCTTGTGGCAATCTGAGGCTGCATGACAATCACATACTCAAACGGAGCAATGGTCGAAGCAATCGTTTTGAAGCGCACGGACGAGATCATGCGTGTCGCCCTGCGAGGCTACCGCGATGCGCTGGAATTTGTCGCCGGTCCCGACGGCACCTGGCTTTCCGAGTCCGGCGAGCCGGTTCGCATTGGCGACCGCTTGCCCCAAGTCGTTCAGATGGCAGCCATCGATGACTTCATCTGTTCCCAGGACGTAATGGACCGCCTCCTCGGCGCTGCGTAGCCTGACGGATTCAGCCGCGGCCGTGAGGCTGCGGATGACGGCTCAGATCTGCCCGGAGCGTGGTAGATTAGTGACTCGGTCCTCCATGCCCGACGTCGTCTACCGCTCTCACGTCAAGATCGAACGCCTCAAGGGCCCGCTGCGCCGGGCCTGGCTCCCGGCTGAGGCCGCGCCCGTTCTGTTCGGTGTGCACGGCGCGGTCGCCGAACATTACAAGGTCCCTCCACAAGTCCTCGATCCTCACGCCACTACGCTCGATTACATCGTCGCCGCCGCTGCCGGTTGACTCACCGGCACCTTCGGAGGCGCGCTGGAGGCGCGTCAGATTGACGCGTCCAATGCCCGCCTGGTCTCAGAAACCATAGGCGAAATCGAAACCGACGATCACGTCCTCGTCATTCGCCGCATCCACACCACCCTGAGGCTGAAAGCCGACCGCCAGCACTGGGAAACCGCGCAGCGCGTCCATGGCTTCTTCGCCGACAAGTGCCCCGTCTATCGAACGCTCAAGCCCGCCATCGCCATCACCACCGAGTTGATTCTCGACCCACTGCCGTAGCATCCCGACACACGACGTCAGCGGGCAACCCGCACTTCGGCCTCGCCCAGCGCCCGCCGGAACGCGGCCGCCTTTGCTTCCGATTCCTGCAATTCTTCTTGCGGTACCGATTCCGCGGTAATCCCGCATCCGGCCAGATACCAAACCCGCCCTGCCGATGCCGCCGCCGTCCGGATCGCCACCGCAAGCTCCATCTCCCCTGTCACCGAAATCCAACCGATCGCGCCCATCGCCGCCCCGCGCCGGAATCCTTCTTCTTCGGCTGCCACTTCCATCGCCCGAATCTTCGGGGCTCCCGTAATCGATGCCGGTGGAAAACTCGCCCGCAGCAAATCCACCGCGCCGCACTCGTCCCGCAACTCTCCGCTCACTTCCGAATACGTATGATGTACCGTCGGCAGCGTCATCCGTTCTGCGTGCCGCTCCACCTTTACCGATCCCGGCCGGCAGACGCGCCCCAGATCGTTCCGCGTCACGTCCACAATCATCGCCAGTTCGGCGCGGTCCTTTTCACTCTCCTGTAGATCGCAGACGAGCCTCGCGTCTTCTTCCGCATTCTGTCCCCGTGGCCGCGTCCCCTTAATCGGAGAGGACGTCACCTGCCGCCCTTCCACTTTCAGAAACAGCTCCGGGCTCGCCGAAAGCACGGCCCGCTCCTCGTCCAGCCGTAGAAGCGCCCCGTGCGACGCCGGGCTGATGGTTCGCAGCCTCTGATAGAACGGCCAAATATCCGTCTCCGGCAGCTCCGTCTCCAGCCGCCGGCAAAGATTCACTTGAAACAGCTCGCCTTCCCGGATTCGCTCCACCGTCCGCGCCACCGCCTCGCAAAACCCTCCCGATGCCGTCGCGGCCCCATGACCAGTCGCCAGTTCAACCTCCGCGACTGGCCGGCGTTCCACATCCTCCGCCCTCACCTTCCTCCAGGCATCGGTGCCAACGAACCGCCACTCATCCGCATCGGCTTCCAACCGCCAGTCGTAAAGCCCCAGCCACAAATCCGGCAAATCTCCCGCCTGCCGCCGCGGGGTCTCCAAATCCTCGAGCTCCATCCCCAGCTCATAGCCGAGATATCCGCAGAAGCGCGCATCCTCTGCCCCGCCCCACGCCTCCAATGCCGCCTCGACCAGATCAAATCCGCGCGCATCGAATTCAAGCGTTCCCGCAGGCCCTTGGACTCTCGCCCTCCCGCCGCACACTTCTATGCGCACCAGCGGTTCAGGAAAGATCTGGTTTCGCGGCTGATCCAGCCAGACAAAGCCCCGCCGACTTCGAAGCGCCGCCGCGACTTCCACCGCGTCGAATCGCCACCCGAGTTTCACAACATCCGTCCGCGCGCCTGCCCGCGCCGCCGGCAGCACTTCTCGCAGCCGCGCCACCAGCGCCGATCGTCGCTCGGTGCTCAGCCGGTCAGACCACATCTTCCCGGCCTCTCAGGAAAGTTCCCAGCAGCTCCGTGCCATGCTCGGTCAGGAACGACTCCGGGTGAAACAGCACTCCCTCCGCCAGCGTCCCGCGCAGCCGGCAGCCCATGATGATTCCCTCGCCCGTCCACGCCGTCACCTCGAGCTCCGCCGTCATCGACACCGGATCGATCTGCAGCGAGTGATACCGCGCTCCCAGAAACGGGCTCGGCAGCCCGCGCAGCACCCCATGCCCGTCGTGGCATACCGGTGACGCCTTCCCATGCACTGGCCGTCCCGAAGGCCGCACCCGCGCGCCGCCCACCGTCGCAATCACCTGCATCCCCAGGCACACCCCGAGCACCGGCACGCGCTCCGCGAAGCGCCGCACCACGTCCGCGCAGATGCCCGTCCGCTCCGGCCCGAACGGCCCAGGCGATAAAATAATCCGCCGCGGCGCCATCGCCTCCACTTCCTCCAACGTCATCCGGTCCGACCGCCGCACTTCGCACCGCGCCCCCAGCGCCTCCACCGCCTGCACCAGGTTCCAGGTGAACGAATCGTAGTTGTCGAGGATCAGAACGTCGGGCATGACTTCATTCCGGCAGCTTCTCCGGCGGCTCTGGAAGCCAGAACGTCAGCACTAACGCAAGCGCATACACCGCGATCCCCACCACCGCCGCCGCATAAGTGAGTTTCACCGCGGGTAGCGAGCCCGGCATCAGCGCCGCCAGGTGTGTTGTAATGAACGCGCCCGACATCCCGCACATCCGCCCGCCCACATTCGCCGCGAATCCCTCGCCCGTGCCGCGCAGGTGCACCGGATACACGCGCGGCAGATAGTTACCCCAGAATGTCAGTTGCGCCACCGTCGTGAAGCCCGCGCAGAAGATGCCAATACGAAAAGCGTCCAGGCTGTGCGTCCCCAGATACAGAAACACGATCGGCGTCAATGCCAGCCCCGGAACCAGGAATACCCGCAGCAGCGCCCTCCGGCTCACGATCACCAGCGCCAGCCCCGCCAGCACGATCCGCCCCGCCAGCCCGCCTATCTCCTGCATGCCCTGCACGCTCGAGATCGCCTGCCCGCGCGCCGCCGATGCCATCTCGCGCACCTCCGCCAGCCCCGGCGTGATCTGCGGCGATTGTTGAATCGTCCCCGACGCCAGCCCGTACGCGCACGCAAACAGCAGCGCCGTCACTACGGTCACGCGCCGGTATTCCGGCCGGAACAATTCGCGCACGCTCGGCCGCTTCAACGTGCCGCTCGCCCGCTGATATTCCCACTGCGGCGACTCCGGCAGGAACGGTCGGATGATCGCCAGCGGAATCGCCGGTGTCACTCCCGAAATCAGCGCGTACCGCCACGACGGATGCCCGCCGTAAATCGCGGGAAACACCGCCGCGTATCGATTGGCAACATAAAAGGCTCCCGCCACCAGTACGCCGCCCAGTGATGCAAACGCCTGTGTGTAGCCCAGCACCGCTTCGCGTTTCCGCGGCTCCGGGAAAATCTCCGCCAGCCACGCTACCGCCGCCACGAATTCCACGCACGTGCCCGCGAACGAAAGCGTCCGGAACACCAGCAGCATTTCGAGACTCGTCGCCAGCCCGGCCGCTGTCGCCGTGAACGCATACAAAAGGATGCTCCACGTCAGCACGCGCCGCCGCCCGAACCGGTCCGCGAGGTACCCGCCCCACAGCCCGCAAAACCCGCCCGCCAGCGGCGGAACCCAAAACAGATAACCCGCCCAATCGCGATACTCAGGCGTCCCGGGCATCAATCCGCCCAAGTCCATCAATGCCGGCTGCACGATCAACGGCGCCACCAGCACGACATAGATATCGAACAGAAACCCCAGCGCCGCAACCGCGCAGATAACCCACTGGACAGTCCTGGAAATGGAAACAGGGGAAGTGCCGGACAAGTTTCCCGTAGTTTAACAAATTCGGGGACAGGCTACGCAATTCCCAATTTCGCGAGTCGCCCTCTCCCGCACCGCTACACTAACCAATAGCCTTCATGAAACTTGCCACCTGGAACGTCAACTCCATCCGCCGACGCCTCCCCATCCTCCTCGATTGGCTCACGCGCCATCAGCCCGACATCCTCTGCCTCCAGGAGACCAAAGTCCAGGATTCCGAGTTCCCTGCTGCCGAGCTCCAAAACGCGGGATATCACTCGCGTTTCCGCGGCATGAAGGGCTACAACGGCGTCGCCACCCTCAGCCGCGCCGAACCCGAGTCCGTCCTCTACGGCCTCTGTGAAGGCCCCGACAGCGAAGATGTCCGCATCCTGCAAACCGTCGTCTCCGGCATCGCCATCGTGAACACTTACGTGCCGCAGGGCTACAAGATCGGCACCGACAAGTACGCGTTCAAGCTCCAGTGGTTGGAGCGCATCCGCACGTATTTCGAGCAGCGCCTCGATCCCGCCGCCCCCGTCATCTGGACCGGCGACATGAACGTCGCGCCCGAACCCATCGACGTCTATCACCCCGACCGCCGCGTCAACGACGTCGACTTCCACATCGATGCCCGCAACGCGTTCGCCCATGCCGTCGCCTGGGGCTTCGTCGATGTCTTCCGCAAGCTCCATCCCGACCGCGTGCAATACACCTACTGGGATTATTTCCGCAATGCGTTTGAACGCAACTTCGGCTGGCGCATCGATCACATCCTGGCCACCGCGCCGCTCGCCGCCCGCTGCCGCAATGCCGGCGTCGACCTCGATCCCCGCCGCGCTCCCGCCGCCTCCGATCACACCGTCGCCTGGGCCGAATTTGACTGGCCTTGAGTCGCGCGTCCGCCGTCCGCCCTGAATCGCTATTTCTTGATCATGGCCTCTTCGTAATGAATCTTGTCGAGCAGGCTGCCGTCATTCTTGTGCATCTCCGAATCCAGAACGAGCTTGACCGGGCAGCCTTCCGCCGTGACCCAGGCATCGCCCTTTTCGAACCCGCCAGGACCCTGCGTGCTGCCGAGTATCTGGCGCTCTGTCGCGTCCCATCGGGCCGTATCAATCGAATAGTGAATCGTCTCATATCCGTTGAGTGGGCCGCCATCGGTTTCCCGCTTCATCGCGGAATTCCGAATCAGCGCGATTGTGCTGGACATGCCGGCAATCCCGGTCAGGCCCGCCATTGCGGCCTGCCAGCTCTGCGCGTCGGCGCGCACGGCGTGGAGCGGCTGCGGGGTACCATCGGGCTGCTTGCGAAAACCGTCAATCGTCTCTGGCGTGGCATCCGCTTCCTGGTCCACCGGAGAGCCGCTGGATGGTTCCTTCTTGTAAACGTAGTGAAAGGACTCCGGCGGTTTCTGGAGATGTTCGTAAATACAGTTGAGGTCAATTCCCGGCCCCGCTCCGGCTGACGCGGCCGCCCGTTTTTCTACGGCAGACGTTCCGCCGGCCACTTTCTCCACCGTCTTAGAGTTCGAGTTGGCGCTGCAACCGGATCCAGCCACCATCGCGCCGATCACCGGCAGAGCAATCCCTGCAAGGATGAGCTTCCCGATCAATCCCGTTCGCTGTTGCCGCATCGCTCCGCTCCTCAGTTCGAAATTCAATTTTGGAAATTCGCCGAAACCATTTTACGCAGATTCCGCCGATTCTTCCGCGCGGCGCCCCCTTCGGGTTGAATCACACCAATACGAAATTTCTATTTCCCGTCTTTTCAGCCGCGCTCGCCCCAACTACCCCTGCGCGTCTTCGCTCGAACGATACCGTTAGGTCGGGAATCATTATGGCTACTCCACTTCAAATCGAGGCGAATCGCCGTAATTCGCTCATGTCTACCGGGCCGCGCACCCCGGAAGGCAAAGCCGCTTCTCGTTTCAACGCGCTGAAATCCGGCATTCATGCCGAAGCGCAAATCATTCCTGGTGAAGATCCGGCCGAGCTGGAAGCCCTCTCCACCGGATACCACGATCAGTTTCATCCCGCTTCTCCGATCGAATGCTTCCTCGTGGACGCCCTGATTCACGCCGATTGGCAGCTCCGCCGTCTCCGTCGCCTGGAAGCCCAGCTCTGGACCAGCCAGCTCTCCGAGATCAAAGAAGACGCCTCGCTCGGCCACGCGTTCGTCCAATCCCTCGACGCCTTCACGCGCCTTCAGCGCCGCATCGATGCCACCGAACGCTCCTACTACCGCGCCCTCCGCGAACTCCGGCAGTTGCAAGTCGCTTCCGGCTACGTCCCCGCCGAGCCGGCCCCTGACCCCCAACCCCCGGCCCCTGATTTGGCTTCATTCCGTCAGACTCCCGCGCCCGCTGCCGAAGCCCCGCCGCCCGACCTGAATCCGCCCTCCGAACCCCAACCTGATATGCTGATCCGATGAAATTTTCCTGGCCCGCCGCCTTCCTGCTCGCGGGTTTGTCCGCGCCTGCCCAAACTCTCACCGGCGCCATCGACATGCACGCCCATTCCGCCCCCGACGGAACCCCGCGTTCGATCGACGCCATCGATCTCGCACGCCTCGCCAAAACCCGCGGCATGCGCGCGCTGGTCCTCAAGAACCACTACGAGCCGACCGCCTCGCTCGCTTTTGTAGTCCGCAAAGAGGTCCCCGGCATCGAGGTCTTCGGCGGCATCTCCCTCGACCTCACGGTCGGCGGCGTCAATCCCGCCGCGGTCGAGTGGATGACCAAAGTCCAAGGCGGCTACGGCAAAGTGGTCTGGCTGCCCACCTTCGATTCCGAACACCAGGTCACTTCCTCCGGTCAGAAGCGCCCGTTCGCGCGCGTTGCCAAAGACGGCCAGCTCGTACCCGAAGTCCTGCAGGTAATTTCCATCGTCGCCAAACACAACCTGGTGCTCGAAACCGGGCACTCCTCGCCCGCCGAAGCCCTTCTCGTTATCCGCGAGGCCCGCCGCCAGGGCGTTCAAAACATCCTGGTCACCCACGCGATGGACCCCCTGGTCGGTATGTCCGTCCCACAAATGCAGGAAGCGGCCAAGCTGGGTGCTTACCTCGAATTCAAATGGTTCAAGCCGGATTCCGACGCGGCCGCCACCTACGCGAAAGGCATTCGTGAAGTAGGTCCCGAATTCTGTGTCCTCTCGAGCGACCTCGGCCAGCCCGGCAACCCCTTACACCCCGATGGCCTGCTCCAGCTTTATCAATACCTGCACAGCCACGGTTTCTCGGTCGCCGAAATCGACCGCATGGCGAAGACCAACCCCGCCAAACTCCTCGGACTCTAACCTCAACCGAAACGCGGATTCGCCGCCCGGTGTACGAGAACTGCCGCTCTGGAATTGTCTGGACGCCTTCACTGGTCCGGAAGCTGCAGGTCTGAATGAAGGAGTATCCATTCATGACGACAACCTCGATAGTAGTTCTGATAATTGCTGCAATTGTCGTTGCCGCTGTCGCGTGGTACCTGCTTCGTGAACAACGCTCGAAGAAGCTGCGGGCTCGATTCGGCCCCGAATACGATCACGTGATTCGCGAGCATGGCAGCCGCACCAAGGCGGAGGAGGCCCTGATTGCACGCCAGCGGAGAGTCGAGAAAATCGATGTTCATCCGCTCTCCGCGCAGGACCGCGACCGCTTTGCGGCACAGTGGCGTGAGACTCAAGCGCGTTTCGTCGATGATCCCCCGGGGTCGATCCGCGAGGCAGACCGGCTGGTCTATGAGGTCATGCTCGCCCGCGGGTACCCCATGTCCGATTTCGAGCACAGAGCGGAAGATATTTCGGTCGACCATCCGCACGTTGTGACCAACTACCGCTCGGCTCACGAAATCGCAATGCATGACGAAAAAGGACAGGCCAGCACCGAGGACCTGCGAAAGGCGATGGTCTACTATCGCGACCTGTTCGATGATCTGGTCGACGCCCCTGCAGTGGGGGCTCGGGAGGTGAGGAGATGAGCCGAATTACCGAAGAACATGTGACTACTGCCGATCTGGCGGGCCAAACCGAAATGCAGCAGCCTGCCAGACCCGCGCAAGATGACAACCCAGGACCGCTGCTCGCACCGGATGTCGTACAGGACTTGCGCAATCATTGGGACCCCATCCAAGCCGCATTCGTCGACGATCCCCGGACCGCGGTGAAGCAGGCCGACGAACTCGTCGCCGCGGCTATGAAGCGGCTGGCCGAAAGCTTCGCTGAGCAGCGCAGCGGTATGGAACGCCAGTGGGGGCGCGGCGACGAAGTATCCACCGAAGAGTTGCGCCTCGCGCTTCGCAAATACCGCGCCTTCTTTCAGCGGCTGCTCACGGTCTGACCGCGACACGCGTTAGGCGGTACATCCAGCGGCCGGGTACCAGCCAGGCAAGATGGTCGGCGTACCCCCGCTGGATGGCGGCGCGGAACAGCCCCGATATCATCGCCGGCCGCTCCAGCAACGCGCGGCATGAGCGCAGATGCTCCGCAACCGCAAGCTGCCGCGCCGCTGCCGTTCCGGCCATCCATCCCGTGAGCAGCGCATTCAGAATCCCCGACCCCGTGAACGGATCCACAAACCCCAGCGCGTCACCCGCCGCGTATGCCGTTCCCGCAGCTATCTGCGGCCGTGAAAACGTCAGCGGTCCGGTCGTCAGCCATTTCAGCGTTCTGGTGAGAGGCCGCACCCGCTCAGCCAGCAAAGATGAGCGGCTTGCCAATTCATCCAGATCGAATCCGCACTCGCGAAGCCGATGTTCCGGCGCAATTCCGCACACATTCGTCAATCCGTTCTCGATCGGATTGATGCCGACGTAACCGAACTCCGTGAAGTAGAGCTCCACGGCATCCGTTGCGGGCCCTCTGAAGTGCGCTTTGAATCCGAACAGTCGAGAAGCCGTTCTCGGCGCCGTTCCTCGTCCGCTCGCTAATACAGTGGTTCCACACTGCTCCGCCGCGCGAATCGCCACGCCCCGTTCTACCGCCGCTCCCAGCGACCGAGCCCGCTCGAGTAACAATCGATCGAGCGCCAGCCGGCTCAGCCCGAATGCGCTCTCGGGCAGTTTCCATGCTTTGACGCGAGATCCGAAATGAAGGGCGCACCGACGGATACACGAGGGCCCCACCCCCAGGAATTCCTGCCACACGCCGAGCTGTTCCAGGATGCCGGACGCTTCCGGCGAGATAAATTCGCCGCAAACTTTGTGCCGTGTCTCCCGTGCGCGATCGGCTATGCGCACCGCCGCCGAGTGCTGCAAGGCCCCAATCGCCGCGGCGCTTCCGGCCGGCCCGGCGCCTATGATTTGAATCTCAGCCACTCCAGCCAGCTTATCGATTCCCGGCGCGGATCGCGGCGTACCGCCGTTTACACCTGTTGCCGCACAGCGATCCTATAATCGGAACACGTGCAACAGTCGTCGGAAACCGAGATACTCGATCGCGGCGGCGTGCCGGAAGACCAGGTCGAACGCGCCTACCGCGACCTGGTCGGGATCCACCGCTTCCTCGGAGATACGCGCGCCATCATCTCCGCCGCACGCCGCAGTCCGGTGCGGGTGCGCCGCATTTTGGATATCGGCTGCGCTAGTGGTGGAGTGCTGCGCCACATTCAGACGCGCCTCGGCATCGAAGCCATTGGCGTCGATCTCAACCCTCCCGCCCGCTCCGATGTTCCGTTTCCCATCGTCCGCGCCGATGCCATCCGCGACCCGCTGCCCGCCGCCGATCTGGCGTTCTCCATGTATATGGTTCACCACCTGCCGCCGAGTGACATCGCGGCGCTCATCCGCAATGTGGGCCAAAGCTGCCGGCGTCTGATCCTGCTCGATCTCGTGCGTCACCCTCTGCCGCTTGCTCTGTTCCGTCTCTTTGTGGCCCCGCTGGTCTCTCCCATCGTCGTCGCCGATGGTTGCGTGTCCATTCGCCGCTCCTACACCCCGGATGAACTGTCACGGATTGCCCGCGATGCCGCCGCCGGAATTGACGCGCGCGTCAGGCACTCGATCGCCCCGCTCTATGTGCGGCAGGTCCTGGACATCGAGTACGCGGTTCGGTAAGTCTACTTTTTCTCGGAAGGCAGAGGCGGCAGCGGCGCCGGATCCAGATATCCCCGCGTCCCGTCGGGCCGGATCGGTCCGGGTCCGAACCCCAGGTGTTCGCGGTCGATATTGTTTTCGCTGCATGCGTATTCTTCCAGCCGATCGGTCGGCGCGCCCGCGGCCCAGGTCCGGCTGTACGTAAACGGCTTCGTGTAAAATTTCGGATCCTCGATCACCGTCTCCACGTGAATGTGATCCGCGTCCGGCCGCGTCCACCGTTCCACCACGTGCAGAGCGTCGCTATGCGGGCTGCCATTTTCGTCCGCCCACACTTGCGTGTCTTTAAACCCGATCGAGTCGATCACCAGTGTGTCGCCCTCCCAATGACCGATCTCCTCTCCGAAAAATGACGGGTCCGGATCCTCGGAGTGTTTTCTCCCATCCACCGGAATCAGGCGGTAGTACGTATAGAAATAAAGGAAGGCGACATACCGCGGAGTCTGCAGAACCATGAATGGAAGGCCGCTGGCGTTGTGCCGTGGAATCCCACCGAGAATGCAGAGGCTCTCCGGATCGATGGTGGCCGTCACGTTGTGTTTCCATGCCGCTTCACCCGCGGGCGTCAGCGGCAGCTTCAACCCCGGAAGGTCTTTCGCGATATTTCCGACCGGAACCGTATCGCGCATGCCTTTCCAGAAGCCGTTCAAGTCCGGATGGCCGTCGGGTGTGCGCGGCGCCGGATTGGCGGCCAAGGCACACGCCGCGAACACCAGAAACATTACGGTCAATTTCGCATTCCAGAAATTGCGCATCGATCACCTTCTCCCGGGCTATTGCTAACAGCTTGATCCATTCTAGAACTGCATAGTAGAATTGGCAAAACCGAAGCCAGGAGGCCTCGCCGTGAAAACTCTCCCTCTCTGGGTTGCATCAATTGCTTTGGCGGCTGCATTCCCTGCTGTCGCGCATCACTCCTTCGCCGCCGAGTTCGACGCCAACAAGCAGGTCACGCTGCAGGGCAGCGTCACGAAGCTCGAATGGCAGAACCCGCACATCTGGGTCTACCTCGAGGTGAAGGACGATCACGGTGTGGCGCAGGGGTGGCAGTGCGAGGGTGG
>DASXAK010000227.1:0-4886 GCA_036406715.1 Bryobacteraceae bacterium
GTGCAGGTTTGCGACCCAATAGTCCGGGAGCTTGACGTTCTGGTTGGCGTCGTCGCCCACAAACCACTGGCTGCTGACCCAGATCACGTCGGTGCCGAGCTTCAATGCCGGCGTCACGAAGTAATCCACGCCGCCCTTGACCTGGTGCCGTGGGATGCCGGGGATCTGCTTGCCGGGCGTGACCAGAACCTCGCCGTTCTCATCTGCGGAGGGATTGTTCGGCGACGACAGCAAGCCGGTGAACTGGTAGGTGGCATCCACGAAGGCATAGTTGGCGTAGACGAGATATTGCGGGGTCTGGTAATTCACGCCCGCCTCGAGCCCCTGCCGGCGGGTGGCCGGAACATTCTGGAACACGCCGCGGCCCTGCAGCACGCTCGCGACCTGGATGATGTCGCTCTCGCTGTCGGTACGGAACAGGCCGAGCTTCCAATCGCCGCGGCCGCCGGGAGTGTTGATGTTGCCGCGCAGCCCCATCTCGCGCGTGCGGGCGACAACCTGGTTGAGCGGTGGATCGGCAACCAGGAACCCTTCCAGCAGGCAGGGCCTCTGCGGATTCGAGCAGCCGAGCTCGAGCGGAGTCGGCGCGCGGTTCGCTTCCGAATAACCGGCGTAGAAGGTCATCAGCTCCGGCAGGATCTTGTAGGTGAAGCCCGTGACCGGATTGAAGCGCTCGAACGTGTATTGCGCGTTCAGGTCGGGGCTGTTGCCGGCCAAATCGGATATGGCGATTTGAGCGATGTTGTAACGTCCCCCCGCGGTGACCGATAGCCGGTTGGTGATGTCGAAGGTTTCGTTGAAATAGGCGCCGTAATAGGTGTTCCACCCCGCGAGGCTCACGGGAGCGAAGCCGATATTGCCGCGGGTCTGGACGATCTGCCCTGTGCCCGGCACCGCCGCGTTGGGACCGACGAAGAAATCGGGATAGATGTAGCCGAGCTCGCTGCTGCCCTGGAAGCCGATCTTGCTGCGGTCGACGCTGGCGCCGATCGTGAAGAAGTTGTCGTGCCCGAACACCTTGTCGTCGTTGAGGCCCTGCAGCGAGGCGCCGGTCGTCATCGCGTTGGTGAAGGTGCGGTCGACCGTGCCCCACGGCACGCGCGCGCAGGTATTGCCGGTCCCCGGGGGGCAATTGATCGGCTGGTTGTTCTGAGTGATGAGCTGGAAATTCGCCGCCGGCTGTCGCGGGAAACCGTCGTCTTCCAGGCACAGCGTGTTGAACAGAGGATTGGCCGCAGCGCCGCTGCAGCGCTCGACCTCGGCGGAATTGCCGTCGACATGCTCCTGGTGGAACCTGCGGTAATAGAGATTGCTCTGCACCGTCCAGTGATCAGTCACGTCGTAGCGGCCGTTGAGCGCGAGCAGCTCCGCCGCGTTCTTTGTAGTCTGCGGCCAGGTGAAGATCGCCCGATAGTCGTTGTTGAGCAGCTCGAGCTGTGTCGGCCCGACCACGCCGAAATAGTTGTTGGCAGCCGACGCGACGAGGTGGATCTCGGCGTCGGTGCCCTTCCAGCCGAGATCGCCATAGAAGCGCGCGAGCCGCGACGGCGACTGGTAGCGCCAGCCGTCGTCCTTGAGCCCCTGTGCGGCGAGATAGAGACCCCACTCGCCGTTGCGCACGCCGTATTGAATCCAGCCGCCGACGCGGCCGTAGGAGCCGCCCGAGGCATCGAATTCGGTACCGCTATAGGTGAAGCCGTCCTTCATCTGGAAGCTGATCGCGCCGCCCAACGCATTGAGGCCGAAGGCCGGATTGTTGGTCCAGACGTCGGCACGGCCGATGGCGATAGTCGGGATCAGGTCCCAGTTGACGGTGTCGCCGAAGGCCTCGTTGACGCGCACGCCCTGCATATAGACGGCGAGGCCCTGCGGCGTGCCCTGCACCGGTGAGGCGCTGAAACCGCGATAGCGCAGGTCGGTGGTGAACTCGTTGCCCTGGACGTCATTTATGATGACGCCGGGAATGCGCTGCTGCAGCGTCTCGACCACATTGGGCGAATAGACCCGCGAGAAATCCTCGGAGGTCACTGTCTGCACCATCGCCGGCACCTTGTTGCGGTCGAAACCGAGACCGGTGATGGGTGTCGGAGCGACGACCTGAAAGGCGGGCAGCGCACTGGGTGTGGTGGCGGGCGCCGCTTCCGAAGTCTCCGACGGCGCCCGCGTTGCCCGGCGGTTTGTCGGCTCTGTCCGCCGAGGTGCCCGGGGCGTTGTTCGCGGGGCAGAGACGGTCACCTCGGGCAGCGTTTCGGATATTTGGGCCCAGGCCGGCTCGGGCGAGGTCAGCCCGCCCGGTAGCGGCAACGCTCCCAAAGCGACAGCCCCCAAAAGCCGTCGCTTCCAACGAGACAATGATGACTTTCGAGAATTCCCACGCGCCCCCGACATGACACCCCCCCATGTCGATATTCACTCCCCGCCACAGCAAAGTCGGTTGACAGCTTCTTGTCTTGTGAGCGTCTGGCACATTGGATGGGAACATTAGGCAACGATATCGCCGGAATGCCACGCAAACCGAGGCGTTCTTGAACGGCAACGACCGCCTGTTTGTGCCGATCGCGTGTAATGTTTTGAGGAAAATAACTTAGGCAAATGTGCTTGCCAGAAGTGCCTGATGACGCCTGATCGCCTAAATCAACGATGCGCCGCGCTGTGACTATTTAGCCACCATTTTCGCAAGAGGACGTTCTTAAGTGCCTCAAGTCTGGACGCTTGGGGGCATACCATGACTGTTCAAATCGCAAGGTTCGGAAGCGTAATCGCGTGTGCGTTCGCTTTGACAGGAATCGCGAAAGCAGCGGATCTACGAGTGGCGCCTTTGGCGCCGCCGCCCCTCTTCAATTGGTCGGGCTGTTACGTCGGTGGCTATCTCGGCGGCGCTTGGCTCGATGGGGATCCGACATTTACTGATCTCGGCAACTCGGCGTTCCGCTCTTATTCCGGCGGTCTCGTCGCCGGAAGACTCGAGAACAGTCATTCGTGGAATGTCGGCTTGGGCAACAGCAGCTTCATCGGCGGTGGAACACTGGGCTGCAACTGGCAACCGGTCGGTTCGCCGTTCGTGATCGGCATCGAAGGCGAAGCTGGGTATATGAAGTCCGAGGGTTCGGCCTTCGACCCCCTTCGCAGCCCAACGTTGCAGGCAATCTCGCCGGATGTTTTGGGACGCGCCAAGATCGGCGACTGGTACGGGATGATCACGGGCCGCCTGGGATATGCCTGGGATCGCACCTTGGTCTACGTCAAAGGCGGCGCGGCATTCGTTCAGGTCACCGCCTCGGTAACGGACAACTGTCTCACGGTCGCTACCGGGTGCGGCAATTGGGTCACCCTGAGCCGCGAGACCAGCGACACGATCACGACTTGGACGGCTGGCGGCGGCATCGAATGGGCCCTGTCCAACAACTGGAGTGTCAAGGGCGAGTACATGTTCATCGGACTCGATAACCACTCGCTGACGACTTGCGGATTCGCGGCTACTGCAACAGCCGCTCAAGTCGCTGGTGGGCAGTTTTGCTTCAATCACCAATTTCCCGGAATTCACACGGCGAAGGTCGGCTTGAACTACCGCTTTGGCTCGTTGTGGAGATAGCCGCAGCTCTCGCAATCGTGCTGCACACTGGAATGAAAGAGATGGCGGTGACAGACAACCAGCGGCGATGGCTTTTCGTTGTCTCGGCCGGCATTGCCGGTGGATCAGCCCCGATAGCCGGTGGAGCTATCGCGTTCCTGGTCATGTGGTGGTTCGGATGACGGGCAAGAACTGCGAGCGCGCGCCGCAGTTGCCCGTCGCGAATGACTCGGTCTCTGAATCGCCCAGGGGGCTCGGCCTGTCGTCACGGATCAAGACGGTGCGGCTCTACAAGTAGGCCGGTCCCTGTCCTCCCTGCGGAAGGAACCACAAACGACGCGATGCGTTACTGCCCTTGGCAGGCTTTTTTGCTGCCCGCGAAGCCCCGCTCCGTGCGTTCGTCTCGGTCGCGGGGTTCTACATAGCGCGCCAGCGACAAGCTGCACTACCGCATCAGATGAACATGGAGGAGGTAAAAATGTGGCTGGCCATGATCGCATCCTGCGCGCTTTTTGTGAGCAGCGTCTTTGCCTTCGCTGACACTCCGGTGTCTCCGGCAGAGGCTGACAAGATCAAAGCCGCTCTGGAGACCCTGGGCTGCACAGGCGGCAAGATGGAGAAGGAAACCGAGGGCAGCGGCTACTTTGAAGTTGATGACGCAAAGTGCCGAGACGGGCAATACGACATCAAGTTGGACAAGGACTTCAAAGTTATCGTCATGAGCCGCGACTGAAGGCCAACCGCGTCGTGGCCGGGGTCACCTGGATCGACGGCGCTCTGGCACGGCACCTGGAAGGTGACGAGAGCGATGTAAGGCGGAGCGATCGCAAACGGGAGAGGTGCTAGAGAGCCTCGAGATACCGGCTGGAGCAGGCGTGTTGTGGCTCGAGGCTGATGGCGGCGATCGGTTCTTCTGCGGAGGCGGAAGCAGCGGGAAGGTGAAAGCCGTCCGCCGACCCAGGTGATCGGCCGGCCCGGTTGAGAGCACCCGAAATGGGCGCCGGCGTTCAAGCAGCCCTGCGCAATTGAAAGCGCCATCGGACTTACCGGCCCTGCAGCCGCATCACGGCCGTTCGGGGGGTCGCGGGCCGGGCTTTGACGGCACACGGCAGAGCGCTTCGCCCCCGATATGGGCGCACAATCAGACACCGATCGAGATCACGCATACGTGATGAATATATTGTTGACTTCGTTTGGGGCTTGGGATAAAACGTGAACATCCCGCTCATGAGGGGCGCTTTCGCGAGGCGATCCTGAAGGCGGAGCGGGATGTGGCGTCGACCGCGGCTGGTAACCGCGGACACGAAAAGCCCGG
>DASXAK010000228.1:0-13860 GCA_036406715.1 Bryobacteraceae bacterium
CCGCTCATGCCGCAATGGGACGTCAGCTTCACCATCGCTACGCTCGTGCTGGGGTGCGCCTTCAGTTCAAAATCGATCGCCATCTCCCCGCATCCGGTGTGGGCCGGCTTCGCCCTCGGCTTGCTGGGCGGGATGGTATCGCTGATGAATCCTGTCGCGCTGCTTGCGCTAGTGTGCTGGATCGGTTTTCTATTTCTCGCCCGCCGCGTGCCAACGCGATACTGGATCCGGTGCTTTTTAGGGTTCGCCGTCACCGTCGCGCTCTGCAACGCGCCCTGGCTGATCCGCAACTACGCCCTCTGGCACGCGCCCGTGCTGCGCACCAACTTTGGGATGACGCTCTATTCGTCCAACAACAACTGTGCCGCGCCTAATCTCGGCGAAGACGGACTGAACGGCTGCTATCAGCAAACGCATCCGATCGCGAGCGACGCGGAGGTTCAGTTATTGCGCCGCTTGGGCGAAGTGGAATACGACCGGCAGAGGACCGCCGACGCCTTCTCGTGGATCCGGTCTCATCCTTCGCGATTCGCCCAATTGACCACGGCTCGAGTCGCACAGTTCTGGTTTCCGCTCGACACAATTTCCGACGGCCCGGTCTACGCAGTCTGGTTGATCACGCTGCTCTCGATTCCGGGGATGGTTCTGATGTTCCGGCGCCGCGAGCTCGCGGTCTGGTTCCTGCTGTCGGTCTGGCTGCTCTACCCGCTGGCCTATTACGTCGTGGTGGCGAGCGACCGCTACCGCTACCCGATTCTCTGGACTTCGCTCCTCCCCGCCGGTTACTGTGTGATGGCTCTAGTGCGGCGCCTCAGGCCGTCGTCACCGCATTAGCGGGCGCGTGCGTTTCGACGCCGGGCGTTTCCTGGCGGCCTGAGCCCAGTGCACCACCGTACGCGGCTTTTGGGCTTGGCCTTCGGGCCGCTCCGCTTGCGCCATGGCGTCTCTGACCAATTCCCGAACGCCGGGCACGTCCAGATCCGCTGTCTCCCCAATCCGGACGTGGCGAATCAACTTGCCTTCGCCTTTCAGAAGGTCAGAGGGATCGGGCAGCACTGCGCCGAAGTTGAATCCGAGGTTGACCCAATTGGCATGCGTGGTGGTGAACACGAACGCATCGCCCGGACGATCGGTCAATGTGAAGTGGTCAGCGATCGTGTACACCTCGTAGACGAATTCGCTGGCTTGCGGAGCTTCTTCGAGGATCAGTTTGCGCGCGGCTAACGCGAGCTTTTGAACCTTCTCGTCATAGCGCGCGAGTAGTTTGAGGTAGTCCGGATCGGGCGGGCGCAGGCGCATTCCGGACAGTGTATCCCAACCGCGATTCGTGCGCGTTATTTCAGCAGCCCGCCGCGCACGCGCACCAGGCTCGATCCTCTCCTGGGCGGATCGGCTTCCTGAGCCGAGCGAACCGCGAGCGTGTATCCGACGCTGGCTTTGGGGGTCTCGTACACACCGAAGTCGCAACTGAAGACGGTCCAGGCCTGCGACCTGTCCGCGGCATCGCTCGTGGAGGTCCAATAATATTGATACGCGAGGAAGTTGGAAAAAATCGCGGGCTGGTATACGCTCCCGTCCCGATTGAGATACGTGTGGCTGAAAAAGTCAGCGTGATTGTTTTGATTCCGGTCCGACAGGCTTTGGAGTTCGGTCCGGCTGGGCATCCGCCAACTGCCGGCCGCGGAGCCGTCGGTCAGTCCGCATTGCCCGCTGGCGAGCGCTTCGACCGCAGTGATCGCGCCGGCCCACGTTTCCCTGATGCAGTCGGCTTGCTTCAGCCAGACCAGCCCGGTGACGGTGTCCACAACCGTTCCATCGCCCTTGTCCACGAAGCGCGGAAAGGTTGGCGGCAAGCCGCTCTGGATACTACCGTCATCACCGGCGAGGTACGTCACATACTGTCCTGTCGATTGCAGCCGGAACTCGCCTCCTCCGGCGCCCTTGACTGCCCAGATCTGGTTGTACGACGTGGTTTTGATGTTGTTGACGAGGTCGTTCATCCATCGTCCATCGCTCAAACGGATTGCCCACGCGCTCGGCGACCCCGCTTGCCCCCCGAAGTAACTGGTGGAGGACCAATAGATCGCGTTCGATACGTTCGTGAAAGGATTCCCGGGCGATAAAGCCGGATGGCTCGCGGAAACGTCCACCAGGCTTTCCAGTTCGTTGATGTTGGGCAGCCGCCACTCGCCGGCGACCGACCCGTCCGCCAGGCCGCAGGCACCGTTTGCCAGTGCATTCACCTGCGCTAACGCGTCGGCCCAATTCTCGGGTCCGAAGCAGCCGTCATTCTGCAGCCAGACCAGACCCGTAAGGCTGTCCGTGATCGTTCCATCCTGATTATCCGAAAATCGGCTCTTTGCATTGAGCGCACGTGTTCGCAAAGCGGCCTCCCCACTCGGAGGGAGGCTGACCAAGGGATTGCTGCCGTCGTATGCGAAAAAGTTGGCGCCCGTCAACGATGGGCCTGGGCGGCCGCGGTCATAGGCATCCGGTAGCGCGACATAATGGATCACCGTGAAATAGATAGCGGTATCGGTAAATCCGTTGCCCGCAAAATTGCCCGTATGATCGGCTCGGGTCACGTTCGCGCCTGAAGCCGCCGAAGGGAGGGAAGGATAAAATCCGTAACCCGGCTGGTTTACCCAGATATGGTAGTCGGCGCTCGCCGTGCCGTCCGTGTTGATCCACGCCGGGAGCTGCAACGAATAATTTCCATTTACATCGCTCGTCGTGACCTGCGTGATCGTATTTGTATTGGTGTTATAGGCCGTCACGCGGACGCCCGCCAGCGGCGTCCCGTTGAAGGTCACGGCGCCCGAGACGAGGTTATTCGGAAATCCATATGCGCTCGGACTCGCTGATATCGCGAGCAGCGCGACGGACAATCCCAGCAGGACGCGTTCGATTGTCACTTCACCACACCTCCCGGATGTGCAGCGGTGGCTCCGCAGAGCGAAGCCCGGCTCATTTCCTTATCGGCACGATGAGAGCAACCTTGAACGGCTTCGCTCGAACGTAACGGCAGTTAGCGTAAGGTGAATTAACGCAAGCTAAAGAGCCCCGGCCGGTGATTCACCCGAGTGGCGCAGGCTTCCAGGCTGCGATTGACAATCGTCCGCCCTAACAATGGTTAGCCGCCGATGAACGCAGATTCTGTGTTCGTCAGCGGCTCAATTGATTTCGCGATTGGTGGCCGAATTCAGCCACGATGGTGATGTCCGGCCATCCCCGATTCCACCAACCTTCTGAAATAACTGGGGTTCATGCGCGGCATGCCAATTGCCTTCTCTACACCGGAGGTCGAAATGAAAAAAGGATTGCTACTGCTGGCTGTGGCTGCCATGACCCTTGCGCCCGTGAGCGCTTCGGCCGCTGTTCGAGTGTTCGTTGGCGGTCCCGTAGTTTATCGCGGCTGGTACGCGCCGTTCTGGGGACCGTATTGGGGGCCCTATGCTTACGGCTACTATCCCAATTCGGGCGAAGTCAAACTTGACACGAAGGTGAAGGACGCACAGGTGTTCATTAACGGCGCCTACGCGGGAACCACGCACGAAAACCGGACTATGCACCTGCGTCCTGGCAACTACGATATTCAGATCCGCGAAAACGGCCAAACGGCGTTCGCGGAAAAAGTGTATGTCACGGCGGGCAGGTCGCTCCACCTTCATCCAGTGCTGTAACCGTTCACGACCACGCACCATGAACGGACTTTAAGGTGGCAACGACATTGCAGTATACAGATGTGAATCGAATGTGTGCGATGAAAAGAAACGGGGTTCCGATGGCAGTGTGTGTGAACCAACCGACACTCTGGCACTTGCGCGCACACGGAACCGTCCACATGAAACCGAGGAGCGTATGAATTACCGGCCCTTATTACTTTGTGTAGTACCGACTCTGCTTTTTGGAAGCCCTTCCGTCACCAGGACGCCCGTCGCCGCGATGCCGATGAAGTACGAAGGCGGGAGTCTTCCCCTAGAACAGGGTAAAACTCAAGTCACCATCTCCGAAAGCAAAGTGGTTTTCACGCAAGGCCAACACAAGCTGGCGATCCCGCTTCAAAACATCACGATGATTTCTTGCAACACGGATGTCCGCCGGCGTTTCGGCGCCTCCGTACTGGGAGCCGTTCCCAAGCTCCACCTCGATACCGCGGAAACGCACTATGTCGGACTCACCTGGATCGGCGAAAGTCACGAAGGCCAGCCTCCGGCCCGGCTCGAAGGAGTCTTCAAGTTGAGCACTGGCGACTACACGGACTTCTTGACCACGCTAGAACGCCTGACGGGTCAGAAGGCAGTCGACACGCATCGCGTGCCGACCGTTGTGCGCTACGGCATCTGATTACGCGCCGCCGCTTCCGCCGCGATTGTGCACCGGTAATTCAGCACGAGCCTCCCGGGTAAGGCTGGGGCGCGGCCGCATCTGCACAGCCGAGATATACTACCGGCATGTTCCCGCTCGATCGTTGGTATGTCGCCGGATTCTCCTGGGAGTTTGAAGCGAAGCCCATCGCCCGGACGCTGCTCGGCAACCGCATTGTCCTCTTCCGCGCCGATGGCGCAATCGCCGCCCTGGAAGATCGGTGCTGCCACCGCCATCTCCCGCTTTCGTGTGGGACCATCGAAGGCCCGGCGATTCGCTGTGGATACCACGGCCTGTTGTTTGCGCCCGACGGCCGCTGCGTCGAAATTCCCGGCCAGGCGAAAATCCCCGCCAGCCTATGCGTTCGCGCGTATCGGTTGCAGGAGCGCAATCACATCGTGTGGATCTGGATGGGCCGCACCGCCGATTCGCAGCCTGCGTGTGATGCGCCCGATCATCCCTGGCACGACGATCCTCTCTATCAATTCAAAGGCGACGTGTACCATTACAAAGCGCCTTACCAGCTTATACACGACAACCTGCTCGACCTCAGCCATCTCGGCTATGTGCACGCGCGCACGATCGGCGGCAATGCGCAGATTCACGTCAAACCGGAGATGGTCATTACCGACGGTCCCGACTGGGTCAAGATGGTGCGACACATGCGCGACTCCCAGCCGCCTCCCACTTATTTGGAGGCCTGGCCATTTGCCGGCCGCATCGACCGCTGGCAAGAGATCGAATTTCGCGTCAGCCACTTTCTCATCTGGACCGGCGGCATGGATGCTGGAACCGGCGATCTGAACGATCCGGCACGCCCTGGCTTCCACATGCGTGGCTTTCACGGCATCACGCCCGAGACGGAGACCACCAGTTTCTACTTCTGGACGATCTCCTCAAACCGCAATTCCGCCCGCCCCGACATGGCCGACAAGATCCACCGCGATACCGCGTTGACCTTTGACGAAGACCGCGATGTTATCGAAGCTCAGCACGCCAACATGGTGCGATTCCCCGATGTTCCGCCTATCGGCATTCACGTCGATACCGCTCTGAATCGCGCCCGGCGGATCATCGCGCGCCTCACCACACCCGAATCCGCAAAACTCGCGCACGCGAGGGCCGACTAAATCGCGCAGGTCATCGCCGCGCCTCCGCCAGCACCGAGCCGTCTATCAGCGCCGCCAGCATCTCCTGCGGACGAGGTTGCCGTCGCGAGATTGCGGCCGCCCAAGGCTCCATCGCGTCGAGAACAATACGAAGTTGCGGTTCGTCCAATGCCGCCGGAAAACGGAACTGCCCCCAAACCTTAGCGATCACGGGCTCGGGAGTCGCAATGGCTTTGGCCAGCACTGGTCTCGAGTTTTCCAACTGGGCCGAAATTCGAATGACGGCTCTGACCAGGTTCGCCAATGCGCGCCGCTTGACCGGATCGCTGAGAACGCGAACCGTGGTGTTCAGGTTGAAGCGCTCGCGGTAGACGGCAGGATTTTCGAGCACCACCGCGTCATTGCCTAATCGGTCAATGGCGTTTTGCGCGTGCGGCTCCCAAATGGCGATGCCCTCAACCGCTTGCTGCGCCAGGGCGGCAGGCATGGCGTCGCCCTCGAGAGCAACCAGGCGGATGTCCGATTCCGTCATCTGAGCGGTGCCCAGCATCCCGGACAGAAAATATTCCGCCGAGGTGTTCCTGGTCACGGCCACCCGTTGTCCGCGGAGATCGGCCACGCCGCGAATGCCGGCGGAGCGCCTCGCTACCAGGCGGTAACGGCACTCCGCCAGCGTGAGAATGATCCGCAAGTCGGATTGCGCCACCGAGTTCAGCAGCGCCTGCGTCTCTGATCCGGTGGCCGCGTCGGCCTCCCCGCTCACCAGTTGCGCGGAGGCGGTGCGGCCGTTGGCCACGGGCACCACGAGGACTCCCGGGATCGGTTGAATCAGCAGCGGCGCCGACTCGATGGTCGTCCGGTTGACCGCCACCCGCAGTTCCGGCTCTGCGGCGAGCGCCTGGCTTGTCGCCAACGCTGCCAGAAAAGTGCGCCGCCGCATTCGCCGGACGCGATCGTTAGGCCAGCGCTTTACCGTAGAGCGCGAGCAGACGGGTCCAGGCCTTCTCGGCGTCAGGCTCGAGGTAGACCTGGGAGTCCGGAGGGCACCAGCCGTGCGCGCCCTTGTACACTTCGATCTCGGCCGGCAGGTTCGCCTTCTCGAACGTTTCCTTCAGGACGTCCTTCTCCTTGGGCCGCTGCATGTCGTCATTGGACGCGATGCAGATGAGGAACTGCGCATGCGTCTTGGCAGCCTGCAGATGCGGACTGTTGTCCATATTGGTGACGAGTCCGCCGCCGTGGAAGGAGCCGACCGCTCCGACGCGGTCGGGCATCGCCGCCGCGGTCCGGAACGCCATCGGGCCGCCCATGCAATATCCTTGCGTGCCCACCTTGCGATTCTTGGCCACTGACGATTGCTGGTCCAGCCACCCGATGAACGCTTTGGCGTCGGTCATGTGAGTCTTCTCGTTCAGACTCTGCGCCAGCGGCATCAACTGCGGAATCGGGGTCTTGGCGCCCTCGTCCGCGGTCGGAGCTTTCTTGGTGCGGTAGAACGGATTCACCACCAGCACCGAATACCCGGATTCGGCGAGCCGCTTGCCCATTTGACGAAACGCCGGCCGCAGTCCGAAGATGTCCGGCCAGACGAGAACGCCGGCGGCCGTGCCCGTTGACGGGTGAACGAAGTAGCAGTCCGCAGTGCCGTCCGGCGTCGTCACGCTTACGTCCGATTCGCTCACGGCAACTGCGTTCGCCACCGCGGGCAGCATCATCGCCACGCCGGCTCCCAGCATTTTGCCGAACTGCTTTCGGGTCACCAGACCGAGACGCTCATATTTTTCGCGTTCTTCTTCAAAATGATCCTGATCGCACATAATCGCTCCTTATCCTCGCATGCTTCGAGACTTCGCCGCGCGATAGACGCGCACGCATATCGGGCTATTTTATATCACTCGGCGGCCGGTGTGTGCGGAGATACGTCGCCTATCTTCCGTCCTAGGCGACCATGAACCGTTCGAGCGTCAGCGCCAGTTCGAACGGGAGCGACACCGGCGGCTCGCAGACAGTTGCGCTGCATTGCTGAAACTGAACGTGGCCGGTTAGCTTGATCGGCCCCGCGTCAAGCGGAAATTTCAATAGCACCGAACCAATGCCTTGAAACGAGCCGCTGTGCACCGGGAGCGTTTCATCGAGCGCGGCAAGCCGGACCGATTCGGCCGGCGGCAACTGGAACGTTTGATTGACGACTTTGGGGTCGTCGAACCTCACCGAGGTTGGTGTGTACGGCGAGGCAACGGAACTGCCGTAGACGTGCCATCCCGGTTCGACTTCGAACTTCGCGAAGAAGCCGATCTCCTGGCCCGCGAACCCGGTGGCGCTCGCGAGCCCAACCGCCACGGTGACCGCTTCGCTTCGCAGAGTGGCGGCCGGCGCCCCTTGCGCCACGGCTCCGAATTCCCGCAGAGCGACGGCCGACCCGGTAACCCGGTGCTGGTAATTCGGCACAAAATATTTGCGGACCACCGTTCCGTCCGCGGCGACCAGATATTCCACCGGGTGCGGGACACCGTGCGCCCGCAGTCCGGGCGCAATGTTGCTGTTGAAAATACCGAAGCGCCGGATCACCGCGCTGTCGCGATCGGAAAGCAGCGGGAAACCGATGCGATATTTTTCGGCGAACGCGCGCAACACATCCTGGGAGTCATAACTGACAGCCGCGAGGCGAACGCCCTGCTGCTCCAGCAACACACGCGACTTTTCCAACTCGACCAGTTGGGAGCGGCAGTACTGTCACCACTCGGCGCTGCGGTGAAAGACGAGGAACAGGCCGTTCGGCCCGCTGAGATTCGCGAGATCGCGCGGCCTTCCGGTTTGATCGGGCAATGCAAATTCGGGGATGCGCGCACCCGGCGCCGGACCCGTGGCGTACCGGTCGTTCGTTGCGTTGACATGCCGGATGTACAAGTCGGCAGGTACGGGCTCACCCGCGGCGCGCAGCCGCCCGAATTCCTTCATGATCGCCGCTTTTTCAGCGAGATCATCGGGAATGAAGTCGGAGGGAGGCATCAGATTAGCAACTACGGCGTGCAGCGGGCCGCCGCGGCCGCCGGATCGCCTTGCCGAAAGCCGCGCTTGTCGCGATAGACGCGATGGCATTGGAAGCAGGTGTCAGCAAGCTTCTCGGTGAAATCGCTGACTGCCTGCTGATTCCGGGTCTGCGCAATCCGGTACGCTTCCCGGCCGACTTCCGCCATTTCCTGCGTGTACTTGATCCAGTCGGGCCGATCGACCGGCACCGGCCGGCCATTTTGGCAGCGGCGTCCCGGGGTCAGCAGGAGCGGCGCCGATTCCGCGAGCGCAATCGCCGCGTAGTCGACAATCTGCCAGCCGCTGTAGAGTCCGGCGCCCCACGTGGTCCAGGAGAAACCGGCGTTCGTTCCCTCGGCCTCTGCCTTGTGCGGCGCGCCCGGATCGTTCGTCTGGACGTTGAAAATGATATTGGAATTGGGGAACAGGATGGACCGCATCAATTGATTCAGATTGCCCGGAGGAGCCTGCGAGGCTACGGGCTTGGCTGCCGCGAGCCCGATCGACTTCAGCGAGGAATCATCGGCGGATAGTTCTTTGCTTCCCGACGGAAACTTGCCGGCCTGCAGGATGTAGGCGACGAGGTCGGCGGTTTCGGCTGGCCGCAGCTTTCCTGGGTCATCGGCCGGCATCGTGTTCCGGATCTTGCCTGCCAGCTCCGAAAGCGGCTGCGAACCCCAGACTCCGAGAAACGCGTTTCCCGCCAGCGGCGGCGCCGATTTGCCTTCGAGCATTTCGCCGTGGCACGTGGAGCACTTTTCTTGATACAGCGCGCGCCCGCGCGCCGCCTGGGCATCGGTATACACGCGATCGTTCGCCGTTTGAGCCGGCTGCGCATGCAAACCGGGCGCAGGAAATTCGAGCAGGGCAGTGACGGCAAGCGCGATGATTCGCGCTCGGAGAAGGAGGCTGGCGCGGGTTCTCATGGAGTTTCGATTATACGTCAGGCCGCGCGGCGGGCTCACTGATCGAGAAGAGGTACAAAGGCCTCTGGCGTTATGGATGTGATTTCCCGTGCCGACATCGCGGACGGTGAGGACTAATCTCGCGCTATCCCTTCACCCAGCGGCTCGAACGCGGATAGACACGCTTGGCGTTTGCCGAAAAAATCCGGTCCTTCTCGGCGGCGCTCAGCTTCGAATCGTCCACGTAGCGGCGCGTGTTGTCGTAGTGCTCTTTCGTCTCGTCGTTGACGATGCCGGGGAACGCGCCGTCGCATTCCGACCCGAACAGAATGTTATCGAGCGGCACCGTATCGAACAGCATTTGCATGTTCATGTGGTTGTACATGCAGGTGTCGACGAAAACATTGCCGTTGGCGAGGATTTCGTCCGGAGAGGCCCAGTTGTTGAACTTTGCGATCGCCCGCCAGCGGCCGATCTGGCACGGCAGCGCGCCGCCGCCGTGCGGCACGAGAAACCGCAGGCGCGGAAACTCCTTGAACAGATCCTTGGCCATCATCAATTGAACGAAGCCTGTGATGTCGGCCACCAGATACTGCACCGCGGTATGCGGGAAATTCTTGTTGATCGACTCGCTGCCATGCAGCACCAGCGGCAGGTCCAGCGCCTGCGCGGCTTCGAACGCCGGATAATTGTGCTTTCCGGTGAAGGGCTGATTCTGCCAACGGCCGCCGGTGCCGTCGGGATCGAAGTTGAACGCAACGAATCCGTCATTGGCCCACCGCTCCATCTGCCTGGCCACCTGCGCCGACGGACACGAAGGGTGCTGCCCGAGCATGCCGACAGGCGCGAAACGCCCGGAGTGCAGCCGGCAGGCGCGCAGCACGAGGCTGTTGTTGAGATCGGCCCAGACCGCGTTCTGCTCCACCGTGCCGTCATGGGTCGCCATGGCTTTGGCGCGCGGGGACGCGAACGCCACATCGATCTTGCGCGAATCCATGAGACTGACGACCTGCTGCAGGCTCTTAGTCACATCGGCGTCAGAGATATCCGGAAGCGAACCGGGATTCTTGCCGGCCAACTGGGCCTCGCGAAAACCCTCCACTTCCGGATGTTTGGCGAGGCGCACAAAATGCTGGTGTGAGTCGATGATCATTTGTGGTTAGTCGAACGCCGCTGCGCCTTAGAACTTGCCCTTGGGGAGAAAGTCCGCCAGCAGCTTGTTGAAATCTTCCGGCTTCTCCATCATCACGAAGTGGCCGGTGCCCGGGACTTCGACCGAGCTTCCATTCGGAAAGATTTTCTTGAAGTACGCGGGATCATCGGCGCCGGAGTGATCGGCATAGATGCCGAGCGCGGGAACGGCAAACGTTTCGTCTTTCCAATTCGGGGCGGCGAAGGTGGCGGCCATGGCCTGATAAGCCGTGGTTTCGGGAGCTGCGAGCATCATCTTCAGAATGTGCTCCTGAATGGGCGGGGTGGCCGATTTGCCGAACATTCCGCGGATCATCGCCTCGCGGCTCTTCAGTCCGTCGGGGCCCTTCATACGCTCCGGGTTGGGAGCGTTCGGGCTTCCCGAAAGGTGGAGGACGCCATCCACCGGGACCATCGCCGCGACGTTGGCCGGATACAGGCGCGCGTACTCGCGAATCACCGGCGTCCCCATGCTGTGGCCGACGAGCGCAATCTTTCCGGCCTTCGCTTCAACCCGAACGGCTTCAATCGCCTTGGCGAAGAGTTCCATCGTGAGCGGACCGTCTTTGGGCGAGCCGCTCTTGCCATGGCCCGGGAGGTCGAGCGTGATCACCCGGTAACTCTTTTCGAAGAAAGGCACCTGGTTCTGCCACGAGGACTCGTCACACGTCCAGCCGTGGACGAACACGACCGTTTTCGGCCCGCTGCCGCGTATGGTCGAGTGGATCGGGATGCCGTCGACGGAAGCCGCCGAGGCCAGCATCGAAAGCGAGAGCGCAAGAATTGGAAGGATGGGACGCATGGATCGCATTATAAAGCTTCGACGGGCCCGGCGTCGGCGAAGACGGCAATCGGCATCTTTGGGAATGGTACGTTTCCCGATTCGACGAAGGTCTGCTGAAGCCAAAGGAGTTAACAAGACATTTCCGCTTGGTACGAAGTGGACCGCTCCCGTCTGATTTGAGGGCCGCCCCTGACGGCGACTCAACCCCGTTCCCCCTCGTGAACCTCTCCACGCCCTCATTATCACGCGCGGGGGTTGGGGCTTCGCTGGCAGGGAGGCCGTTTCGCTTGTAAGTCGCTGGGTTTGCGGGCGACAGAAAATTTCTTCGAGCTGTGACCGCACTTACTTGGTCGCGGGAGAGGACTTGGGCGGTTCCACAGGTTTCTGGTAAATATCGACGTGCTTGGGGCGCGCCCCTTCGGTCGAAAGGCCGGCGGCGACCATCAGCTTGGTAATGGCTTCGATCGTCGGTGGATTGGGGCGTGGGAGACCGTCGACGTTGCCTTCGGCGATGAAGAGCGGCGTCCGTCGGGCTTTATCGGGCCTATTCCAGATTTGTGGATCGGCCCCACGCCCGGCAAGCAGCTTCACGACCAGCGGGTACGAATTGTAGGCGGCGCCGTGCATGGCGGTGTCGCCATTGTTATCGACGCCGTTGATATCGGCGCCGCGGTCGAGCAGCATCGTCACCGCTTCCAACGCTTCATTTTCCTCGCCGGCCTCTTCCTGCGGCTCCCTCGTACCGAGCCCGGCCGCCGCCATCAAGGGAGTGGTGTTGTTGAAGTTGGGGATCAGGGGATCCGCGCCGAGTTCCAGCAGGAGCCGCATCAGCGGGACGTCGGAACGATCGGCGGCAAACAGAATCGGTGTGGCGCCCGGAGTGGCGATGGTCGAGGATGTAGCGGGTTGCTTCGGCGCGTCTTCGGGCAGGCGGAGATTTACATTCGCGCCGCGCTTCACGATCTGGCGCACGAACTCGAGGCTCGAGAGGCGGCCTGCGCCGGACGCCGGCGCGCCATCGCTGCCGTCGCTCGAATCCGGCTTGCGCACCCCGGCCATCATGTGGAGCGCAGCGAACCCTGTGCGCACGTCGTTCGGGTTGGCGCCCGCGTCTACCAGCGCAATCGCCAGTTCCCAATGGGCGTTTTGGACGGCAAGCAGCAAAGGCGTCGTACGGCCTGCGGTGGGACGAGGTTCAGCCGGCGTGCCGCTCGTTCGCTGCATCAGCGCGTTGGCATCGACGCCTGCCGCCAAAAACACGCGCACCGTGTCGAGGTGGCCTTCCCGCACCGCAAAAAAGAACGGCGTGAATCCGGAACTGGTCTTCGCATTGACGTCTGCGCCACCCTCGATCAGCGTGCGGACGGCGGCGGTATGCCCTTCCGCCGCGGCCCACATCAAGGCCGTCTGGCCAAGCCGTTCCTGCGCATTGGGGTTGGCTCCGCGCGCGAGCAGGGCCTTCACCACCTCGGGATTCCCCGCGCGCGCGGCCGCCATGAGGATGGTCTCTCCGCCCTTCAATGTCGCGTTCGCGTCGGCGCCAGCCTCCAATAACAACTTCACCATGGCCGCGCTTCGGTTCTGGCATGCCTGCGCCAGCGGTGGAACGCCATAACGATTCAGCGCGTTCACATTGGCGCCGGAACGCACCAGCAAGGCAGCGCTCTCCGTGTCGTCGTGATACGCGGCCCAGTGCAACGCGGTGGTCCCATCCACTTGCGCCGCATTGACATCAGCACCCGAACGGAGCAGCGTGCGAACCGCATCCTGGTTGCGCTGTTCCATGGCATCGGCGAGCGGCGAATGCGCCGCCGCAAAGGCGGAGGCCGCGAGGCCAAGCCCGAGCAGTAACAGTCCTATATTTCGCCGGCGCATGAGCGGCTCCTAAGCTAGCCCGATCGGATCGAAGAGATCGTCGATTTTTCCGGTGCTGTCCACGAAGGAATCCAGACGAATGCCCACTCGGTCGAGCAGCGTCAGGTGCAAGTTGGCCAGACTGGTTCCCTTGTCGAAACGGATGTGGCGGCCGCCCTTCATTCCGGTGCCGGCACCGCCCGCGACCAGAATGGGAAGGTTCTCGTGATCGTGAACGCTGGAATTTCCGATGCCGCTTCCGTACATATAGACTGAGTGATCCAACAGGGAACCATCGCCATCGGCGGTGGCCTTCATCCTCTGCAGGAAATCGGAAAACAGCGATATGTGGAAGGTATTAATTTTGGCAATCTTCGCCAGCTTCTCCGGATCGTTGCCATGGTGACTGGTGGGATGATGCGGCTCAGGGACGCCGATCTCCGGATAGGTACGATTGTTCTGCTCGCGTGTGAGCTGGAAAGTGACGACGCGCGTGATGTCGGCCTGAAAAGCCAGAATCTGGAGATCGAACATGAGCTTCGCGTGGTCAGCGAACGCGGCCGGAACGCCTACCGGCCGTTCGAGATCCGGTAAGAGGTTATCCGATGCTGCGTGCAGA
>DASXAK010000229.1:0-5516 GCA_036406715.1 Bryobacteraceae bacterium
GCGGCGTCAGCGGTCTCTCGGCGCTCATCCGCAACGGCTTCGTGCAGGCTGTTCTCAGCGGAAACGCACTCGGTGTCCATGACCTCGAGGCGGCCTTGTTTGGCACTTCGCTCGGCGTGCGGTTGTCCGACGGACGCCAGGAAGAGCACGGCCACCGAAACCACATGCGCGCAATCAACGCCATGTACCACGCGGGTTCGGTGCGCGCGGCCGTCGAGTCGGGGCGCCTGGAATCCGGCGTTCTGTACGAGTGCGTCAAAGCGGGTATTCCGTTCGTGCTGGCTGGGAGTCTGCGTGATGACGGGCCGCTGCCGGAGACCATTACCGATATGAACTGCGCCCAGGATGCCTATGCCGAGCAGCTCAAGGGCGCCGGTCTGGTGCTCTGCCTAGGCACCATGCTGCACTCCATCGCGACCGGCAACATGCTGCCGAGTTGGGTGAAGATCGTGTGCGTGGATATCAATCCCGCGGTTGCCACCAAAGTCAGTGACCGCGGCACCGGTCAGGCGGTGGGTGTGGTCACCGACGTCGGTCTCTTCCTTGATCTGCTTTCGAAAGCTCTGGTATGAAACGGGGCTATACCGACGAGCACGCCGCGGCCGGCGTAAACGCCAAATTACCGGAAATCGAAACCTGGCCGAACCAGTATCCCGATTACGAAATCGAGATCGTCATGCCCGAGTTCACTTCCGTCTGCCCGAAGACCGGACTCCCCGATTTCGGGCGCCTCGTCCTGCGCTATGTGCCCGACCGGCTCTGCTTGGAGCTGAAATCCTACAAGATGTACCTGCTCGCTTATCGCGACCTGGGCATTTTCCAGGAGAATATCGTCAACCGGGTGTTGCGCGATGTAGTGAAGGCTGCGAATCCCGTGAGCGCCCGCGTAGTCGGTGAGTTCACACCGCGCGGCGGTCTCTCGACTGTCGTCACGGCGGGCTGGAGCCGGCCCGGAAAGGCGTCGCGTGGAAAGCGCTGAGCTGATCGCCATCCTGCGGGAGGTTCGCGAGAAAGTCGAAGCGCGGCATCCGCAAGGAAACATCGGCGACCTCGCCCTCCCCAATCTGTTGCCGCTGGTCCACGCGCGCGATTCGGCGCTGGGCAAGGTAGCCGCCATTGGCATGGTGAACCCGCGGCGCGGGGGGCCGCTGAATGCCGCGATTCAGGCTTGGAAGAAGCTCCTGTCGCGGGTCCTCGACTGGCACATTCGCGAGCAGGTTGTCTTTAACCGGAAAATCGTCGAGTGCATCGATGCCGCGATCGAGGCTCTCAACGAGAACAATCAGCTCCTGAGAGATCTGGCCAACCACTGGGGCCAGCTTCGGTTCGGCTGGGAACACCGGCTGCAGCAGAGCGAGCTTCGCTTCCAGCGCGGCCTCACCGATTTCCAGGCCTCGTTTCAGCACACCACCCGCACTCAGCACGCCGAGTTCGCGGCCGCGTTACAAAAGGCTGTCGAGAAGATGCGGACGGACACCGACTTGCTCATTCACAGCGAACTGCGGCTCATCCGGCAGCGTTTGGCCGCAATGCCACAGCCGAATTCCCCCGCCACTCCCGCGGCCCCGGCTGCTGAGCGCGCTCCGGAGCTTTACCCAACGTTCGACTACGCGCGCTTCGCGGAGCGCTTCCGCGGCGCCGAAGAGTACGTGAAAGCCCGGCAGCAAATCTATCGCGCCGACTTCACCGGCCGCCAGAACGTCCTCGACATCGGCTGTGGGCGCGGCGAATTCCTCGAAATGATGCGGGAGCTCGGCGTGCCCGCGCGAGGAATCGATCTCAGCCCGGAATCCGTTTCGCTTTGCCGCCAGAACGGGCTTGCCGCCGAAGTGGCCGATCTTTTCACCTACCTGTCTCAACAACCGGAAGCTTCGCTTGACGGCATTTTTTGTTCACAGGTAGTCGAGCATCTTCCACCAGAACGCCTCCCCGAAATGATCAAGCTGGCGGCAAGCCGGCTCGCGCCCGGCGGCCTCATCGCGATCGAAACGCCGAACCCGGAGTGCCTCGCGATTTTCGCCACCCACTTCTACCTCGATCCGACTCACACCCGCCCCATTCCGCATCCGCTGCTGATGTTCTACCTGGAGGAATTCGGCGTGGGCGCCATCGAGGTGCGACGATTGTCGCCCGCGGTGGAAAGCATGCCCTCGCTCGGCAGCCTGCCGGCCGATTTCCGCGAGGCGTTTTTCGGCGGCCTCGACTACGCCGTGATCGGAAAGAAACTGTAGCCGCCGATTAAAGCAGGCGGAAATTCACCTCAATCGTGGCCTGCACGGGGACAGCCTCGCCATTCTTCGCGCCGGGCTGGAATTTCCACTGTCCGATCGCCTTGAGTGCCTCCTCGTCCAGTCCGAGGCCCAATCCTCGAACCACTCGCATGTTCTGCGCCAGGCCGTCTGTTCCGACATCGACCGCAACCACCACCGTACCCTGATATTTGGCGAGCCGCGCCTCTTCGGAATACCGCGGCTCCATTTTGGACAGAAGCCGGGGCGCTGTTACTCCACCACCGATGCGAACTGCGGGCTCGCCGGACCCTCGCCGCACCACAACGGCTTGCGCGCCCAGGGCCACTCTGATGCTCCTTGCGTTATCCTGCAATGATTTTGCGTCGTCGGGCCGGTTCTGCCGGTTCAAAAACGCTGAATAGAGATCCATCGTCAGCGCGGCCTCGGCCGAACCGATCTCTTCCATGGACAACGCCTGTTTGAATAACGCTTCTGCGTCGGCAGGCCGTGCCTGCGTCAACGCCATCCACGTGGTCGCTGTACCGGCGTGCGCCGGATCAGCAGCCTGCGCTCGTTGAAAATAACTTAAGGCTTGCGCCGGGTCCTTGGTCGATGCCCAGGTGGAAACGCCGAGCTTGACCAACGGCGGCGCCGCTTCCGGCCGGTTGCCCAGAATGGAAACCGCTTTGGTGTAGAACGCATTCGCCTCGGTTGAGTTGCCGCGGCTGCGCTCGAGATCGCCAAGCCGGATCAGCCCAACTCCGTAGCTGACGCTTTGGGCACTGGACTCAGCCGCGCGGATGTCGAGAGCGGAGTCCAAAAGACGGCGCGCCAGGTCGTATTGCTGCAGAACCTCGGCGGCTTTCGCGGCGCTCTCCAGCATCTCGTGATTCTTTTGTGCCGTCGCGGCTCGGATGGTGGCGTCGGCGTCCGCCGGCAGCGTCGCGCTTCGGTCTTGCGCCTGGATCGCGGCGAATGGAGCTACGGCCGCCAGGGCGAAGAGCATGGCGAGTGCTGCCGTGGCGCGTCTCGGCGCATTCCGGTTCACGCGGGAATCCAGAATCGCTACGAGTCGGCCTTCGAGTTGGGACCGTCGCGCCATCGCGAGAGCGGCGGACCCCAACTCCGGCGAGACCCGCAGAGAGCGCGCGATCTCGAGCAGGTGCGCGGCATAGTCGGAAGGCCGCGCGCCGGCGCTCAGCACCAGGTCATCGGCCGCGCGTTCGCGCTGCTCCAGAAATTCACGCCATGCCGCCCACGCCAGTGGATTCCACCAATAAAGGCTCACTGCGATGCGACCAATCAGGTGAGCGATCAGATCGCCGCGCCGGATATGCGCCAGCTCATGCAGCAGCACCACGCGCCGCCGCTCCGCAGTCCACGCGCCAGCATCGGCCGGCAGTAAAACGGCGGGGCGGAAAACGCCAGTCGCCATCGGCATGGTTCCGGCTCGCGCCTCGAGCAGTTCAACGTGCCCGCCGATTCCCAGCGTGTGCGCCAGTGCCGGAAGATCCGCGCTTGTACAGGGCCGGGCTTCTCTCCGGATTCGCGCCACGCCGATCCAGTTGACAAGCATCTGGGCCAGAGACACTCCCGTGCCGGCCGCCCACAGAAAGACGAACCATTGCAGCCAGCTGCTCGTGCGCGGTGCTTCCGGGCGAGAAGGCGCGGCCGTAGGTCGCGCTCCACCCACGTCCGCTGCCGGCTGCGCGCCGGTTTGAAAGACGAGTGTTGGAACCACCAAGGGCGCACGCAGAGGCAAGGCGGGCACCAGAGCCGACAGCACCGGCAACGCCAACAGGGCCGCGAAGGCCGCCGTCCAGATCAGGTGCCTGACCGCCGCGGAGGTCCTCCGGAGCAGCCGGCTCATCAGCCAGGCCGCGATGAGTACCGCGCTGCCCTTCACCGCCATGCCCACAAATGCTGTTTCGCCTGCCATTTACTTGCCCTCCTTCCTGGCTTTCTCAATCAATTCGGCCATGCGGTCCAACTCCTCTGGCTTCAAACGTCGCGAAGAGACATCCAGGAGCGTTGCGACAGCCTGCTCCGGCTCCCCATGGAAGAATGTCTCCAGCAGATGCTTCATAGCCGACCGCTTGGCCCGGTCCCGCGCCACCACCGGCACGTAGACGTATTTCAACCGCTCGGTCTGGTGCTTCACGTGCCCTTTCTCCTCGAGCACGCGCAGCATGGCGCGGACCGCCGAGTAGCTCGGCGGATCGGGCATGGCGGCCTGCACCTCGGCCGCGGAGGCTCGTCCGCGCAGGTAGAGAATCTCCAGAATCTGCCGCTCGCGCCGGCTCAGGTCCGCAAATGCCATCGTTTTTCCTTATGCTGTTTTTTTAGCACCTGCTGCTAAACTAGCACCAGCTTCAGACGATGTCAATAGGGTTTCTACAACAGCCGGAAGCTCACTTCGATTTCCGCGATCACCGGCACAGGCTTGCCGTCCTTAGATCCCGGCCGGAACTTCCATCTCCGTACCGCTTCGATCGCCTTTTCGTCGAGCCCGAGGCCCAGGCTGCGTATGACTTGCGGATTCACCACACGCCCCGTGGAATCCACCACTACTCTCAGCACCACCACTCCTTGGTATTTGGCCTTGCGCGCCTCTTCGGAATATTCGGGCTCCACTTTATACAGCAGCACCGGAGCGCTCACGGCACCCCCGATTCGATACGCACTACCCGAACCCCAGACACCGGTGCCCGAATCCGAACCCACGCCCGTCGAACTGCCCGATCCAAGCCCGCCGTGTGATCCCGGCCCGCCCGACGGCAAACCCAACTTCCCGAGTGGATCCCCGTAGTTGTCGGATGCGATCTGCGGAAGTGCTACGTCGGGCGGTGCCGTGATCGAGGGTTCGATCGTCAGCTTCGGATTGGGATTCGTCGCGACCACCTCAGGCGGCGTGAAGTGCCGAAGGGAGGGTTTCGGAAGCTTGCCTTGGGAAACCGGCAGCGGGGAGCGGCGCCCGCCTCCGCCGCCGCTATCGCGAACGACGTCGATGGGAACATACAGCTCGAAAGCCTGACGCGCGGCCCGCCGCACCGTCGGGTTCGACGCTGCGGCGAACAGCACCGCCACCACCAGCGTCTGCAACACTAGCGACAAGACCCACGATTTCTTCTGTGGTCGATAAGCCCCCCAGATAGTCTTTATCAGCACTGGACGCGCCCGCAATTCGTGGCCCCGTGCGTCCCACTCACTTCCCCAAGACCGAACCGTGTCACGAAATTCCGCCATCCCGGATTCGATCCGTGTCACCTTCGCCCGACAGGCTTC
>DASXAK010000230.1:0-12906 GCA_036406715.1 Bryobacteraceae bacterium
ATCCGCAGCCGAAATGGCTTCGGCCGATCGATCCGCTCGTGACGGCGAGCCTGCGAATCCGGATCGATCCGCGCCTCGGGGTCGATGACGAGACCGCCTCCGGGCTGTGGTGCGACGCCGAGCCTCTGTTGACCATGGTCACTGTATTCGTCACGAGCAGCTACGATAACGTCCTGGCGGCCGAGATCACCGATGACGTGGAGCATGGGCTGCATGTGCTCGTGCGCGCCGCGACGGGCGACGAGGCCACCTATCTTTTGTGCTCAGCCGACGAGGAGGACGAAGGCCATCCGGAGACCGCCGGCCGCGATATCACGTGGCAGCAGGTTCTAGATTCCGAGGGTTTGACGGAGCCCGCAGTCGTCCTGTGGTCGGGCGAGGTGCTGCTGAAGACGGGCAGAGGCGTGACAGGGCCTTTCTATACATATCAGCTGGCGGCCGCGGCATGGGCATTCTCGACTGCGCTCGGCATACCACGCGAGGAGGTCTTCAGTGCGCAGCTCGTGCGATGGCTGTGCGCTGCGAGCAAGGCGGCTTTGCTGCTCGAAAACGGAGACAGCGCGCTCCGACAGCTCAATCGCGCCTGGACGGCACCAGTCCGCGTCGCCGCCGTCTTCCCGATCACCCTTCCCGCTCAGAAGCAGGGCGCGCTCAGAGCGCTGTCGTGATCGACTCGAGACCGCGCGGGAAGGCAACAAAGAGACGACGGATCATAGCAATCGACCGACTGTAAGACTGCCTCGCGTACCAGCTCAACGCCCTACCACCTTGCACCCCAATCCATAGGCTGGCGTCGCTCGATAGCCCCTGGCCGTGCTTCGTGGCACCCGCCCCAACCGTGATGCCCGCAGGATCGATTTCGCCAGTTAGGTCGGGTCCCGTAGGTGAGGCGGTGAGGCCGTCGGCCACCCTACCGCCGCGGCGGGACCGTGAGGAGGTCTTTTGCGGCACTCGGACAGCGTCAGCCTTGCCCCAGCGAGCCGACCATCTGCCCCACCAAATCCATCATCTCTTTAGTGCCAATTGCGGAAATACACGCTCCGGTCTGGTTCAAAAAGTTGCGCTTTGAAGTTGCAGCAAAGGTGCGACGGCTCACGTCGCCGAGTGCGGGCCGATCTGTTCGCCGGCGCGAAGGGCCCTTGGCGCTTTCTCAGAAGCGGAAGCTGCCGGCAATGACCGGTCCTCTCATATGGACGTTGAAGCCAAACCTGCCTTCGCTTCCGGTAATATTGAAATTGAGGCTGCGATAGCCGAGGTGCAGGTTCCAGGATGGGCTGAGGGAATAGTCGATCGTCCCGAGCACCTGCCAATCGGTATGGGCGCCGATGCCAAAGCCGCCGACATCGCCATAGGCGGTGAGCCCCCATCCGTTGCCGAGTTCGCGGTGATAGCGCCCGCCGATCAGCGGATCCGTCCAGCCGGCTGAGCGGTTCACCACTGCCCCCTGAAGTAGCCCGGGGTTCAGCGCCACCCTCGACGAGAACCCCCAGGCGCGAAAGCCGAGGCCGCCATCGGCGAACTGTACCGGGTCCTCGAGGAAGCGGTAGAGTGCGATCCCAGTACCCGTATTTGCGTGCAACTCGGCATTTCCGCCCTGATAAAAGATGTCGTGGTTGGTGATGTTGGTGCTCACCGGCAGGTGGATGGCATCGGCAAGGAAGCCGAGTGACCCATAACGCACCTCGAATGATCCCATGAACGGTGCACCGTCGAGACGGGATAGAAGATCGATCGTGCTGACATTGGAATTGACCTCCGGCCTGCGCTCCAGCGGCGTCAGCGTCGTCGCGTGGACACTCGCCAGCCACAGATAAGGCGTGACAAAGAACTGGTACCCGCCGGGCGCAGACGCGTCCTGCGCGGAGGCATTGGGCACGGTCGCAATCGCCGCGATCGTTGTCAGGACCGCAGCCACCAGCATGAATCGCTGCTTCATACTCTCCCCCTGGGCAAAAAGCTTCCATCAGTATCCGCGCCCGCCCGATCTGCGGCGCGCGCACCGTTTGGCTATTTGGCGTAGAATACGGTCAGTCCGTTTCCTCCACACAAAGTCGAACTTGCTTCCGTCGCGAAAAAAGGCAAAGCAGCTCTTGGGCCGCTTCCACTAATGGGCCACCCACACATTGCCCGCCGGATCAATAGCGATGTCGATCAACAACTGCACACCGCCACCCGTGTAACCGCCCGACGGGGAAACCGGTCACCGGTCATTCATGCCAGGCATCCGTCCGGGCATCGCAACCTCAATGATCGATGCGCTGATAAGCGGGTCGGCTGGAGACTTCACAATTTCCTACCCAAAGTGCTCTCGACCAGATCGATTTGGACCTCGGGAGCTAAGGTTGATCGGAGGAATGCGCAGTTAGCTCGTGGCAAGGAGCCCCGCGGCTGGTAGAAGGCGCTTGTCATCGCGTCGTAGCGACGGCTCGGGGCGGCCGCCGAACCATCAGAAGGGCTGCCCCGACAAATCCGCTGCTTCGGCTCGGTTAGGAATGGGTGGGCTGCTGCATCTTGCGGAGCACGTCGTCGAGGTTGAAGCTGGCTGCCTTCTGGCGCTGCGGGTACTCCCTGAAGGTCTGCAGGAATTGCCCGACAAAGGCCTGCGCTGGCACTAGCATATAGGCGTGGCCGATCATCCAATCCCAATAGGTGTTCGAGGTTATGTCGGCCTTCTCGAACGGGTCGGTACGCAGGTTGAATATCTTCGGCACGCGAAGGTTAGTGAACGGCTCGGCCCACAGTTCCAATGTACCGGGTGACCGCTGCTCCGAGAACACCAGCTTAAAATTGTCGTAGCGCAGTGCGACGAGCTGCTGGTCATCATTGCAATAGAGGAACCACTCTCGTGGGCTCTTTTCAACCTCACCCATCAGATACGGCACCAGGTTAAAACCATCGAGGTGGACCTTGTAGGTCGTATCGCCGATCGTGTGGCCCTTCAAGAGCTTGTCTTTGATGTCGGGATCTCCGGCCATGGCCACGAATGTCGGCAGCCAGTCGTGATGGGCGACGATCTGGTTCGACACGGTGCCGGGCTTGATCTTGCCCGGCCATCGGACCAGGCACGGCACCCGATAAGCGCCTTCCCAGTTGGTGTTCTTCTCGCTCCGGAACGGGGTCATCGCACCGTCTGGCCAGGAATTCATGTGCGGGCCGTTATCGGTGCCGTACATGACAAAAGTGTTGTCCGTGATGCCGGCGTCGTCGAGCGCCTGCAGTACCTGGCCGACATTCTTGTCGTGATCGATCATTACGTCGTGATATTCGCTCTGCCAGCGGCCCGCCTGACCGCGGCTCTCGGGCTTCACATGCGTGCGAAAATGCATGTGGGTGAAGTTGACCCACAGAAAGAACGGCTTGCCGGCTTGGGCCTGGCGCTTGATGTAGTCGGCGGAACGGGCGGCGATGTCGTCGTCGATTGTCTCCATTCGCTTTATGGTCAACGGGCCGGTGTCGTGAATGGTCTGCTTGCCCACCCGGCCGAAGCGCGGGTCGACCGCCGCGTTGTCGCTATCGGTAGCCTTGCAGTCCATGACGCCGCGCGGGCCGAACCTTTCGCGGAACTGCGGAAAATCCCGCGGATTCGGATAATCCGGCAGTTCCGGCTCCTCCTCGGCATTCAGGTGATAGAGATTCCCGTAGAACTCGTCGAAACCATGCGCCGTCGGCAGGTATTCGTTGCGGTCGCCGAGATGGTTCTTGCCGAACTGCGCCGTCGCATAGCCCAGCGGCTTCAGCAGCTCAGCGATCGTCGGGTCTTCCTTGGCCAGGCCGACCGTCGCCGCCGGGAAGCCGACTTTGGTCAAACCAGTGCGCAATCCGTGCTGACCGGTGATGAACGATGATCGTCCTGCCGTGCAGCTCTGCTCGCCATAATAATCGGTGAAACACATGCCCTCCTGGGCGATGCGGTCGATGTTGGGCGTGCGATAGCCCATTACTCCGTTGCTGTAGCAACTCAAATTGGTAAGACCGATATCATCGCCCCAGATGACGACAATGTTCGGCTTGGCTGATGACTGAGCCATGAAGTCTCCTTTCGTTGCTCGGGTGGCTCTAAGGTGCTTGGTCTCCGTTGTCTGGCTTGGCTGGCTACGTCAGCCGCAGCAGCACGGCAAAGAAGGCGAAGAGGCCAATAAAGATCAGCAGAATAGCGATCGCGACGACCGGCGAGTGCATTGCCTCCTTTTTCATACCGGCTAATGGAGTAAACGGCTCGGCCTACATGTAACGAAGCGTCCAAAAGTACTGCCAAAGCGAGATGACGAGAGCCAGGATGCCGCAGGCTATCAGCGCCATTCCCAGATACTCCGGTGCAGTCGGAAGATAGGCCGAGCGGGCTCCAGGGATCTGTTGCAGGTGACTGAAGTACTGGACTATTGCGAAGCCAAAGCCAATCAGCGCCACGGCGGTGCGCTGCCACGACATCATCGTGCGCTCCACGCTGAGGCGGGTGCGGACCCAGCTGAAATGACTGTCGGCGGTTGTCCTGACTTCGAACCTACCCGCGCTCGCAGCGGTGCGTATATCTGCCATGGCCGTGCCTTTTTGCCGACGGTTCAAGTCACGAGATGCGAGGGTGGAGTTGCGCCGAATCTTCGGCGCGCAATGCGCGCAGCCGGCCCGCGGACGATCACATAGGGCACAAACGCGAACAGCAGCGCAACGATGACCGCCTCTGCGGGATAAAACTGCTTCAGCACGATGACCTGGTAGATCATGTCCATCACGAGGCCGAGAAGGATGATCCGGGCGGTGGCATTCAACCCTTCGTTCAGCCGCTGGGCTCGTTCGCTTGGGTTGCCCAGCATCGTCCAGAAATACGGTGAGCGGCCGGTCCGCGCGTCATTGATCCCGGCGCGCACGGCGACGATCGCCGCCATCAACGGCTGCAGGATAAAGCGAAACCTCATCGGCGCATCCGTCCGCTCGACCAAGTCGTACCAAATGCGCCGAAAGGTTGGGATCGACACTCCGTGCCATACGACGCCAAGGACGATCAGCACAAGGAGGGACGCAACGATCAGTTTCGCCAGGAGGCTCAGTTTCTGCGATTCGGCATCGGCCATCGCGCGGCTCCCCTTTCTGACGTTACGGTCTGACGACGCAGCGGAAGCCGACGTGACTCATGCCGGTGTCGATCGGCTGCGCATGGCGCGCCGCTGGGCGGTAGCGCCGGCAATAGTTCGGCGCACACAAAAACGAGCCGCCCTTGACGAACTTGCGCGGAATGCGCACCGATGGGCTACATTGGTCATAACTACCGGCCTCGGGCCCGCCGCGAGGGTTCTGAGGGATGCAGCAGGCCTTTGGCGCATCCGCCGGGTGCCGGGTCGAGAACCAATCGGTAGTCCACTCCCAGACATTGCCGATCATGTCGACGACACCGTAGCCGTTGGGCGGAAACGCCCCGACCGGCGAGGTTCGCGTGTAGCCGTGGGCGGCGAGGTTTTCGAGCGGAAACTCGCCTTGCCAGACATTCGCATGTGGCGGCCGCCCGGCGTCAACTCGTCGCCCACGCGAACTCCGCGTCGTCGAGGCCGCCCCGCGCGGCGTACTCCCACTCGGCTTCGGTCGGCAACTCCCTGCCCGCCCACGCGGCGTAAGCCTCCGCATCTTTCAAGGCGATATGGACCACCGGGTGATCGTCGAGGCCTTGGTTCGAGCGGCCGTGACCGTTTGGGCGGCGCCAGTTTGCGCCGAATTCGAACCGCCACCATTGCGACCAGTCCCCTGAGGTCGACCGCGTGCCGGGGCGGCGTGAAGACGAGCGAACCCGGCTTCAGCATATGCGGCAATGCACCTGGATAGTCCTTCGGGTCGGGCGCGATCTCGGCCACGGTGACAGAGCCGGTCGCCGCGACGAACTGGCGGAACTGACGGTTCGTGACTGGCGTCGGGTCGATCCAGAAGGGGCTCACCGTCACCCGATGAACCGGCGCTTCTTCCGGGTAATGCCGGTCCGATCCCATTCGAAATGTCCCACCGGGCAGCCACGCCATGTCGCGGGTCGTATCATTTGCCGGAGATGCTTCAGCCATAGCCCTGCGCGACCTTTCCCACCTTCCCGCGAAAGACCCAGAAAACGGCGCCGGTGTAGATCAGCACTATCGGAAATACCACCAGGCCGCCGCCCCAGAAAAAGAACTCGAGCGACTGCGGCGGTGCGGCCGCGTCTTGAACTGTGACTGTGTACGGGATCATATACGGCCAAAAGCTCGCCGCCAATGTCAGAAACGAGAAGGCGACCGCGAGCGCCGTCATTGCGAACGGCACGCCGTCGCGCCGCTGGCGTATGCCGAAGCCGAGGCCGACGACCGCCAGCGCCGCGAGGAAAGGCAGCACGAGCAATTGCGGGTGGCCGCTCCACCGGTCGAACACGTGCAGGTGCTTCGTCAGCGCGTACGCGAACACGACGACCAACACGACCACGACTCCGCCCAGCAACCACGGCAGCCGCAGGTAAGCCCAGTGCCGCAAATCTCCATCCGTCTTCAGCACGAGCCATGCCGCACCGAGCAGCGCATAGCCGAGCACGGCGCCGAGGCCGCAAAAGATTGCGAAAGGCGTCACCCAGTCGAAGCCGCCTCCGGCGTAGCGCCCGTCAATGACGTGGAGTTCCTGCACCATCGCGCCGATCGCCGCGCCCTGCACGAAGGCTATGATCAGCGAACCGAGGAAGAAACCGCGGTCCCACGCCTGCCGCATTCCTGTGCTTCGCTCGCGGAACTCGAAAGCGACACCGCGGAAGGCAATCCCGAATAGCATCAGCGCGACGGGCAGGTAGAACGCCGGCAGAAAAATCGCATACACCATCGGGAAGGTGGCAAAGAGCCCGGCGCCGACCAGGATCAGCCATGTCTCGTTGCCGTCCCAATAGGGCGCAATGGCACCCATCATTGTCGCCCGGTGCTGCTCGTTCCTCATCGTGCCGAAGAGGATGCCGACACCCAAATCGTAGCCGTCGAGAATGACGTACATCAGGATCGCAAAGGCGATCACAGCTGCCCAAAAGTTGGCGAGCCACATTGTACCCGTCATCTCACCCTTTCTCGGCCGAGAACCACCCACGCGCCAATGGCGAGGGTCAGGTCCAGTACCGTGAACAACACCAGCAAATGAGGGAACACGCCGGCGATTGCCAAGGCCAGAGCTACGACCGGAACAAAAATCAATCGGTCGATTACCGATGCGGCGACAACCTGTCGACGCGCCGAAAGACCGCCGAACAGGTACAGCCAGCCAATAAGACAACCGCCAACCCCAGCGCACGGATCAGGCCCTGCTCGCTTCCGACAAAAGCTCGCTCCATCAACAGAGTCTGCGTCACGCCCGGCCAGCACCACGCCGGCCCCGAGGTAGATCAAGCCATTCAGTACCGTGTACCTGGACGCGGTGGACAAACTGGAAGACTTCTCGCAAAGATCATTGATGAGCGAGGTCACAGCGTGCTTATGGAGGAGCGCCGGGTCCATCGTCACCTTACTCCACCGCCGCAGCGGTCCCGGTGGCCGTTTCGGCCGGGCCGGCCGCCATCATCGGGCGTTTTCCGGTCGCCGGCGCGTGTCTCACCCCAGCCTCAGTCGGCCCTTCGCGCAGCAAGCCGTAGATGTAGCGGATGCCGAACGCGAAGATGAACGCGTATACGACGACATAGCCGATCAGGGTCGCGAGGACCTGCGGCCCGGTCAAAGTCGGCGTCATCGCGTCAGCGGTGCGCAACAGTCCGAACACGACCCAGGGCTGACGGCCGACTTCGGCGGTGATCCAGCCGGTCAGCACCGCCACGAAACCACTTGGAAAGGCGAGAAACGCGCACCACAGAAACCAGCGCGTTGTCTCCAACCGGCCACGAAAGCGCAGCCAATTGCCGAACCAGCTGATGGCGAGCATTAAGAGACCCATGCCGACCATGATGCGGAAGGCGAAGAACGGGATCGCCACCGGCGGCCCGTCCTCCCTTGGGATGCTGTTGAGCCCGATTTCTCCCGCCGAGAAGCTGTCCGAGTCGATCAGGCTCCCGAACGGCGGCGGCAGCGTGATCGCGAAGAGGTTTCGCCGGTTCTCCTCGTCCGGCCAGGCGAGCAGCACCTCGGAAGCCGGCTTCTCGTCGTCCCAGCGGGCCTCGATCGCGGCGATTTTCGATGGCTGGTGGTTGACGACGTATTTGCCGTTGAGGTGACCGATGAAGAGCTGCAGCGGTATCAGCACCGCCGCGAGCCCCATGCCCCAGTGCATCATCCCCCGCGCCTCGGAACGGTGAATGGCGCGCAGCATGTACCAGGCGCCGGTGGCGATCACACACATCGACGTGGTAAGAAACGCCGCGAGCAGCATGTGCAGCCACCGCACCAGAAACACGGGACCAGCGATGATCGCCTTCCAGTCGCTGGGCACGATCTTGCCGTCGACAATCTGATGGCCGACCGGCACCTGCATCCAGCTGTTATTGGCCAGAATCCAGAACGACGAGAACAATGTCCCGAGCGACACCATGCAGCAGGCGAAAAAGTAGAGAGGCGGCGACACCCGGTCGCGGCCGACCAGCATTACGCCGAGAAAGGTCGCTTCGAGCAGAAACGCCGTGAACGTCTCGTAGCCGAGCAGCGGCCCCTGGATCGGGCCGGTTTTTTCGGCGAGCACGCTCCAGTTGGTGCCGAACTGGAACGCCATGACGATCCCCGACACCACACCCATACCAAAGGACACGGCAAAGATCTTGATCCAGAAGTCGAACAGGCGCCGGTAGACGGGATGCCCGGTCGCGAGCCGCATCCCTTCCATTGTCGCGAGCCACGCCGCCAGCCCGATCGTGAAGGCCGGGAAGATGATGTGGAACGACACCGTGAAGCCGAACTGGATACGCGACAGCAGCAGCGGATCGAGGCTCATCGTTGGCTCCCTGGCTACGCATCATCGGCTTGCTGGGGCACCCTCGACGCCGAGGATCGCGACCTTTGCGGTCGTGATCTGAGCCGGCAGGGCGGGAGATACATAGCCAGTCGCCACCGCGACTTTCTGTGCGCCGTTAATGGTATAGGTGATCACCCCGCCGGCGATCGCGCCGCCGATCTTCTGACCCCACAGCTTCTGACCGGTGGCGGCGTTGATCGCATAGAAGTTTCCGCCGATATCGCCGAAGAACACGAGGTCGCCAGCGGTCGGCGCCACAGCGCCCAGAATCGGATAGTTGGTCTTCACTCTCCACTTCCAGACGCCGGTGTCGGCGTCTGTGGCGTGAAGCCATCCCGACCAGTGGTCGTCGGCGCGAGAGAACGCTCCGAACTCGTTGAACGGATTGATGGACTTCTCTGCCGTCCACGGTTGTCCGAGCGGGGACGCCACAATTTCTTCCCTGGTCTGCAATCTCACGGTCGTGCACCAGTCGACATCACCGGTGAGGATCAGATTGGTCCGGGGGTCGTAGGCCGGGCTGTTCCATTCCTGGCCGCCCGCGGCGCCCGGGCAAAAATGGACGTCCTTGTCGGTCGAAAACGGCTCCTCAGCATTCTCGATTGTCGTCACCGGCGTCCGGTAGAGCCGTTTGTTATTGGCGAGATCGAAGCCGTAGAGGTGTCCGTCCTTCGGCGAGACTGCCATCAGCCGCTTGCCACCCGCCGTATGGATCAGAACGGGCGGGTTGGAAACGTCCCAATCGTGCCAATCCCTAGGCACAAGCTGGAAATGATTCTTGTAGGCGCCGGATTTGGCGTCGAGGACGACGACGGAGGCGGTGAAGAGATTATCTCCCTGACGGACGCTGTTGTCGAAGTCGGGCGCCGGGTTGCCTACCGGAACATACAAGAGCCCTGCAGCCGGGTCCAAAGTCACAGGAGTCCAGGCTCCCCCGCCGCTTATCGGAGCCCCCGGGATGTTTTTCCAGGTTGAATTGTCGAGCGGCGAAGCGCCCTGCGGCCCGCGGGGCGTGTCGCCCTCGGACTTGGGTACGAGAAAGAATTCCCAGACGATATTTCCGGTCTTCGCGTCGAGCGCGTACATGCGCCCCTTGCCGCCCTTGAAGTCGCCGCCCGCGTTGCCCACGAACACGAGATCGTTCCAGGCGATCGGCGCGGCCGGCACGGCTTCGCCCTTTTTTTGATCCGCGATTGCGGTCTCCCAGAGCCGCTTGCCGGTCTTGAAGTCATAAGCCAGCACCCGTCCATCCCCGGTCCCGCGAAATAGCATGCCATCCAGGTAGGCGGCGCCTCGGTTCGTTGGCAGAATGTAGCCCGGGTAGTCCTCGTGCGTGCGCCAGTTCTCGGCGCAGGTTGCCGGGTCGAGCGAGAAAATATCGAACTCGGTCGTGCCGATCAGCACGCCCTCGACCATGATCAGGCCAGTCTCGAAGCTCGTGAATTGTCTCGTGTCGTAGGTGCACAGCACCTTGAGCTTGCCGACGTTCTGGGTATTGATTTGGCTGAGGTCGGAGAATCGCTCGGAAGTTAGCGTCTTGTTGTAGCTCGGCCAGTCTCCGGCTGCGGCGCCTGACGGTTGTCCAGCCGCGGGGCCGGTCGGCGCGGCAGCCTTGTAAGCCGGGTTCGTTTCTGTCGTTAAAGTGCCCGGAGGCGCTCGCAGAGACAGAAGTTCACCACGCATCTCGCCGACGGCCACCTCGACCCGCGTCTTGCCCACGAAGTAGAGGGTAATCCCGGCACCGACCGCCGCCGCAACGATCGCAACAAGCGCGTAAATAACCCAATGTCTTTTCACTTAAGTCTCCCCTGCTCGAACGGAAAGAGCCGCGTCCAATCGTTCTCATGCTGATCACGAACCAGCCGCGCTTTTGCGCTTCATCGTAAAGCGTCTGCGTGAACGTGCCGACCCTGGTGTCGGGCAACCCATGGGCCGGACCGTAAGCATATTCGCGTGTCGCATCGTCATGCAGCACCAGCATGCCTAGTTCGGCGCCGTTGCCGATGGTGGCGTATTCGAAGCATTTGCTGGTCGCCGGTCGAGTTGCCGAAGGCCGCATGCGGACGACGGCCAATGATGAGGTGGATGCCCTCGGGCTTGCCGGCAAAGTTATCGTTTAACAGGACCTTCGGCTCCTTGGTCAACTCCGGCCGGCCCTGCTTGTCGAACGCGAATTTGGTGCCACCCGCCGTTCCGATGACTTGCTCCGGTGGGATTCCGTAAACCTGCTCCGAATAGAAGCGCACAAAATCCTGGCCGCCACCGGTGACGATGTATGTCTTGTAACCGTTGCCGCGGAACAGGTTCAGCACTTCGAGCATCGGTTGGTAGACGAGCTCGGTATAGGTCCGATGCCAGCGCGGATCCCGCGCCGCCGCGAGCCATTTCTTTGCCTCGGCCTGAAACTCGTTAACCGTCATGCCAGTGAGCGTGATGGCAAGTATCTTCTCCAAATCGCGCATTGTCAGCTTTGCGATTGCGTCACGGTTGCCAGACAGCACGGTCTTGAAGGGCTTGACATTCTTTAATTCCGGCTTTTTGGCGACCACTGCCGGGACCCGGTCGAGGCAAAAGACGACCTGCGTATATATCGGATGCTCGACCCACAGCGTCCCGTCCTGGTCGAAGGTCGCAATACGCTCTTCCGGTGCGACGAATTTCGAATTCGACCGGTCGGTCGTAGCCTGTACGAATTGAAGGATTGCTGTTTTCGCCGGCCCGTCGTTCCACGAAGGTAGCGGATCATCGGCCGCATGGACGGTCGAACCTATAACGCAGAGTAGGAGGAATATGGCCGCGCGGGGATGTCTCATGACTACACCGTGCTTCAACCAAACGGATCGCAGTCTCACTAGCCAGCCAAAGATTACAGCCCTCATCGAAGTCATTGGGCGACCGTGAAGGGGATGAACCCATGCGAGAAGTCGCCATCGGGAACCGATTTTGCGTGCCAATGAAGCTGGTATCGGCCCGGAGGCAATGTTGACGCCGAGGCGGCAAGAACATCCGGCTCGCTGTCTCGAGTGGGGACGAGGGCCTCGACGATTTTCCCGTCCTCGGTAACGTCCATCTGGGAAGCGCCATGATCGACCCAACCATCGAAGCGGACGATGTACTGCGCATTGCGGCCGTCCAAGATCGCTTCGGCAGCGGGAAATGAGTCGCGCAGCTTCAGCGGACGGGCTGCGGCCAACCCGCACGCCACGCACGTTACGACGAGCACCCGAGCGCCAATACTGAAGTGTGACACGCCTGCTCTCACGCTGACGCCGCGCATCAGATCAACCCGGATTCCCGACTACTTCATAGTACACACCGCTGCCGCTGTAGATTGGCCGGTAATAGGCACCGCCATAGGCGAAGTAGGTGACGCCATTGACATTCTGGTCGACGGCACCATTCGGCAACGTCCATGTCGTCGCCCCGACAGGCGGAGCTATTACCTGATAACCGCCTGCGACCGGAGCGTAGAACGCGCCGCCGCAATCGAGACCGGTCCCACCGCCACCGAGATTGACGCTGGAGCAGGAGGACGGCGGTACCGACACGACCGCACCTTGCGGCGGCGCCGCCATCACGTATTGGCCGCCCTGCTGCGCATAGTAGACCCCGTTGTCGTACCAATAAGGGGTGCCGGCAACACTGATTGCTGCGGCGGCCGCCGGCAGCGCGGCGACGGTGGCGCCGATTGCGAAACCAGCCCCCAAGCCGAGACCCGAATAGTAGCTGCCCCAATCGCCATTGTAATTGTTCCAGTTGTTTATTCGGGTGTTCTGCAGTTGCCCTATCTGATTGAAGCGGTTCGCCTGCAGTTGATTGGCTTCATTAAAGCGGTTTTGCTGAAATTGGGTGGTGTTCTGGCGCCAGTCGGGATGGTTCTGGGAAAACGTGTCCGAGCAGTCCGAGAAAGTGCTCGCGTTGTGGACGCTGCCCCAACCGCCACGGCCAAAACCGGCATCGGTACTGCGGTCGAAGAAGCCTCCGTCACCAAAA
>DASXAK010000231.1:0-11592 GCA_036406715.1 Bryobacteraceae bacterium
ACACGGTGGAAACGCACCGTTGGCGGATCATGGAGAAGCTGGACCTGCATAGCACGGCCGAGCTGGTGTTGAGCGCAGTGCGGCGCGGCATGGTGACGTAGGGGGCCGGTCAGGCCTGCGGCTCGGATTCGCGCGCGAGGCCCTCGCGGTCGAGGATGTGGACGCGATGGGCATCCATTCGGATCAGGCCTTCGGCGCGGAAGCGAGCCAGGTTGCGCGAGACTACTTCGCGGACAGTGCCGAGGCGCGAGGCCAGCTCCTGATGCGTGATCGGCAGATCGAACTCGGCGGCGCCGGCTTGCTTCGCCGCGTCGAGTAAGAGGCGCGCCAGGCGCTGGGTCACGCTGCCGAACGTCATCGCCTCGACAACTCCCACCAAATGACGCAGGCGGCGTCCGACTACCGCCAGGACTTTCAGCGCGACGTCCGGATACTGGCGGCAGACCTGGTGGAAGTCGGGCTTGGCGATGAACATCGAGACGACCGGCGCCACCGCGCGGACCGACGCGGGGTAGGGGCCGCCGTCGAAGAGCGGCAGCTCGGCGACCGTGTTGGGCGCCTGCTCGAGCGCCAGCATCATCTCGCGGCCTCCGGGCGAGGTCTTGAAGATCTTCACACTGCCTTCGAGGATCAGGAAGATTCCCGCGCAGGGCTCGCCTTCCCAGAAGAGCATCTCGTCGGGGGCGAAGCGGCGCTCGACTGCGCGCTGGGCCAACGCCTGCATCTCCGAATCGGTGAGGCTGGAGAAGAGCGGGATCTGGGCAAGGAGAGCCGGCTTGGTCTGCACTCTTCGATGCTACCGCTAGAGCGAGTTCAAGTACGCAATCAAATCCGACATCTGTTGCGCGGTGAAGCGGGGCCACTCGAGGCGCTTTTGCTGCAGCAGGTCGAGCATTTTGGGGCCGTGCTGCCATAGGCCAGCGACGATCGTGATCGCGAACCAGGCGTCTTTGCCCCGGCCCAGTTTGGGGGCGCCGGTGGACGGGTCGTTGTGGCAGGTGGCGCAGTTTTTCTCGGCGAAGACTTTCTGGCCGCGGTCGACGCTGCCGTGGCCGGTGAAGTATTGGCGCGCCCAGACGTAGTCGAGGATCTGGCGCATCTCCTGCTGCGAGAGGTCGGGCGGCGGATTCTTCATCTTGGGCTGGTGGTTCCACATGTCGACCGCGATCTCGGTGAGGGTCTGGTTCTTCAGCAGACCTTCGAGCGCGAGGCGGCCGGTGTGGCAGCCGGCGCAGCCTTTGCTCTGGAAAAGCTTTTCGCCGGTCTCGGTCGAGGTGAACTGGAAGTTTTCCGCCAGGCCCTTCGTCTCGGGCAGGTTCTGGAGGTAGACGAGCATGTCGGTCAGCTCCTGCGCGGTGAGCTGGGGATAGGCGAGCTTCTTCCTGGCGAACTCTTCACGCATGCGGGCGCCGTGGTTCCACATCTGCTGCGCCAGGGCGGCGGGGTCGGCGAGCGATTCCCACTTGGCGACGGGCGGTGCGCCGACGGCGTTCGACGCCGCGATGCCGTGGCATTCGGCGCAGTGGCGGGCGGCAAAGATGCGCTTGCCACGGGCCGCGTCGCCGCGGCGCTCGAAGTAACGGGCCGAGACGAAGTAGGCGAAGAGGTCCGACGCCTGCTCGGGGGTGAGCCGGGGCGGTTCGATGTTCTGGCTCTTCATAGCGGCCCACATGGACGGAGCGTGGTTCCACATGAGGCTGGCCATGACCGCCGGAGTAAAATCGCGGTCGACGCGTTTGCCGAGGTCGGGGGCGATATTGCCGCCGCGGCCTTTGACGCTGTGGCACTGAATGCACTGTTCGGTCTGGAAAAGCTGCTCGCCGCGGCGCGCATCACCGGGGACAATGCTTTCGGCGGACAATCCCCACGCGGCGACGGCGCAGGCAGCGATTATTTTATGGATCCTCATCGCCGGTCTCCTATCTGGTCACCCTGAGCCCCGTCTGGAATACGTGCGTGCGGAAGCCCTCGTAAAGGTAGAAATCTTCCCCGAAACCGTAATACCGCCACTCTGTGTTCCAGGATATCTGCTTGTGGATCGGCAGAGCGAGACGGAACAGGGGTTGGAAGTATCGCGTGGGCCGGCTGCCCGACGAAATGAAGAGCGAGCCGCCGACTGTCAGCTTGGGGGTCATTTTGGAGTAGCCGGGAAGCACGACGTCGATGGCCGACGTCGCCGTGTGGGCGTTGTCGCGATACTTGGAAACGGCCGGCGTGAGGAACGGCAGGTCGAGATAGCTGATGTCGCTGCGCAAGGTCGAGCGATCGTATTCGCCCATGAGGGTGATGCGCTTTCCGTTGGCCGGAGTCCAGAAAACCGAGAGGGAATTATCGCGGGCCCGGAAATCGTAACGGATGGCCGGATCGGGGTTCTGGTTGTCGAGCAGGGTGAAATTGGCCTGGAACGAGAGCGCCTGCGTGGGCTGGTACCGAGCGCGGGCGCGGACCTTGTGGTAGTCGTTCAGGCTGGTGCGGAAGTAAACGCGGTCGCCCGCAGCGGCTTCGTAGTCGAGGTTGACCCACAGCTTCTGCGCCGTGCGGAAGGAGACCCCGGCGATGCCGACATTGCGGTTCAGCTCGCCCGAGACCTGCGGCCCGGTCTGGCTGAGGGAGCCCGCACGGACGCTGGCGTCGCCCCAGACTCTGCGGTAGCCGCCGCGGAGAGTCAGCTTCGAAGTGATATCGAAGAGCGCGTCGACCTGGTTCTGGTTGTAGTTGACGACCTGCAGGGTGGGAAGCGACGTGGCGGTGGAGCCCGCGGCTGACGCCGGAGTCAGGATCTGCTGCGTGAAGCCGCCGAAGCCGGCGTCGTGGTAGCGGTCGGTCATCCACGATTCGATGATGCGCAGGCGGTGGAACGGGCGGGCTTCGAAGCCCAGGTTGCTGACGACGTGCGGCTGCTTAGCGGAGCTGGTCGCGAAATCGGTTTGAGAATTATAGAAGAGGACCTGGCTGAGGACGACGAAGTTCCCGGTCGCGGCGTCGGAGTAGCGGGCGCTGGTCTCGGGTTGGCTGAAGAGGAACTGGCCGGAGACGGTCAGCCACGAGAACGGCGTGGCGGTGGTCATGGCCCGTGTGTAGTTGGAGTCGCCGCGGATGAAGTAGGAGGCCTGCAGGCTGGTCATGGTGAGCTGCTGGCCGCTGAACGGGGTGGTGCGATCGCCGAGGTTGCGCTGCGTTTCGTAGAGCTGGTCGTCGTCCTTGAAGTGGGTGGCGCCCTGCTCGACGGTGATGTGCCAGTTCCGGAATTCGAAACGGAGTCCGCCGCGATAGTTGTCCATGCTGTCGCGGAGACGCTCGGGAACGGCGAACTCGTTGGCGTCCTGGACGTAGGTGGTGACGCCGAGGCCGTGCTGGCTATTGCGGCCGTAGGCGAGATACGGAACGATGCGCTTGCCGGGGTGGATGTCGAGGGTGGCGTCGTAGACGTGGCGCGTGGTATCGAAGGAGCGCTCGTTGAAGCCGGCGGGGGCGAGCGGATTGGCGAAGGAAGGCATCGCGTTGAAGTACGCAATATTGCGGTAGTCGAAATTGAACTCGTAGCCGCCGCGCTTCACGACGCCGACGTGGGCGGTGTTGTAGGGATCGCCGCCCCAATTGAAGAGGCGCACGTCGATGCGGTCGAAGAGGCGCGTTTTCGGCGGCTGGACGGTGAAATCGAGGTTGAAGAGCTTGGGGCCTTCGCCGAGGTTGACGACGCTGCGATAGGACTGGAAGTTGCCGCGGACGTCGGTGAGGAAACGGTAGCCGAAGTCGATGCTGCCGGTGAGCCACTGCTCCGTGGGAGGGGCGGGCGAGGGCGTCTCTTCGGCCTTGGCGGGAGCGGCGGCCGGCTGCTCGGCCGGTTTGGTCTGAGCGGGCGGGTCCTGCGCGAAGGCGGGGACGATCAGGATTAGAAGCAGTAGGAATCTCATTTGAACAAGTCCCGGTTCACGTAGGAGCCATGCACCTTCTGATGGCAGAGGGTGCAGTTCTGGAAACGCGGAGTGCGCAGATCGTGGAGCGCCGGCGGGACCGTGCCGAGCGTTCCGCTGGCGGGCGCGGTGGGCGCGGGGAGATTGGCGTGGCACTCGAGGCACACGAAGCGGACCTCGTGCCGCGTGAGCATGCGCGGGTTGGCCGATCCGTGGGGCTGATGGCAGGCGCTGCAGCCTTCGAGCCGGACGGGAGCGTGCTCGAAGGGGAAGGGTCCGGCCTTGTCGCCATGACAGTTGAAGCAGCCGGGCTCGTTGGCGCGCGCGGTCTGGAGACCCTTCGGCAGGACGCTGCCGTGCGGGTTGTGGCAATCCACGCAGGACATGGCGCCTTCGGGCAAGCGGTGCTTGTAAGGCCGCTGGAAACTGGCCCACACGTCGGTATGGCAGCCGGCGCACTGCCGGTTGATCTCATCGGGCTTGCGCGCGACCAGGCCGTTGGGACCGTTCTTATGGATGTCGTGGCAGGCGACGCAGCTCACCTGGTTCCTGGCATGACTATTATTGATGCGGCCGGCATGAGTCGGTTGGTTCTGATGGCAGGTGAGGCAGATACGATCGGTCTCGGCGGGCTTGAGTTTTGCGGGCTGGCGGATGTCGGTCGCGGAAGCGGATTCGGCATGCTTGCTCCCGGGACCGTGGCAGGATTCGCAAGCCTGGGTGGTGCGTCCGTACTTCTTGGCAGTCTCGACAAGGTGGTGCGGATTTTTCTGAAAGGCTTTGCCGATGTCCTCGTGGCAGGTCTGGCAGGTTTCCGAGCCGACATACTCGGCCGGCTTATTGGCTTCCGCTGCGGGCTGGGCCGGCGCGGCGGGCTGCGTCTGAGCGAAGCCCAGAGCAACCGTAAAGACGACGACCGCCGCCTGCACCGCGGGGGCGGGCAGACGGCGGGCGTTTTCGGTAATTAGCCGAAGGAGAGCAAGCATGTCGATATCTAGACTCGATTACTTGCCCGCGTGCATCTTTTGTACGTCGAAGTCGGCTCCGACGCCGTGGCAAACATCACAACTTTCGCCAAACTTCGGGTCGTAGTTGGCGGCAGCGTGGGCGAATGTCGACGTCTTGATGTGGCACGCCGTGCAGGCGTTAGTGGTCGCGGGCGCGGTCGGATTCCACTTGCCCTGCTGATCGGCAACCGCATTCTGGCCGATGGGGAAGCTGGCTTCCGAGTTATTGACGTGGCACATATCGCACTTAGCGGTGTCGGCCACGCCGCCCGTGGGTCCCATGACGGGGTAGCGGACGTCAGAGAAGTCGTTGTGGCTGCCTCCGTTGCCCACGATGATATAGGTGGCGCCGTCTTCCTGCATCGTTTCGCCGCGGTGGATCTTGTGGATCATCATGGCGAAATTAACGCCTTGCGGGGGCAGGTTCTTGTCGGCGGCGTTGACGGCCTGGCTGCGGACCGGGCTGTCGTCCATGCTGGGGTTGTGGCACAGCACGCACTGCTCGATCTGGTTGCGGTTTTCGCCATGCAGCGAGAGGTTGACGTGACACGTGTTGCACTTGGCGAGGGCCACGACCTGGCGGCGCGGCTGAACCTTCGACGCGTCGACGGAGAAGTCGAAGACTACGTTCTTGGCGCCGTAGCTGATGGTCTGCTCCTGCTTGGTGCCGGGCAGGACGGTAAAGGTGCGGCGTCCCTCTAATCCGACCGAATACGTTCCGGTGGCGTTGGCGGGGATGGCGTGGGTAAAAGTGTAGCTGCAGGTTCCGTCGGCGGCGCACTTAGCGGTCGTCGTGGCGGTCTCGGCAACGTAGCCCTTGGTGTTCACGTCGGAGCCGAAGTTGGTGTAGCCGGGGTTGTTGGTGGGACCGGCGAGGACGAGGCTCAGGCGGCCGCCGGGGACCGTGGCGGGGTTGATGCCGTTGCCTTTGAAGTCCCTGACGGTGAAGGTGACGGTCGGCTTCTGGCCGGCGCCGCCGTTTTCGATTTTCTGCACGGTGAAGACCATGCCCGGGTTGTCCTTCGACTCCTGCGGATAAGTGTGGGCGCCGCGGATGGAGGCGTCGAACTCGAGCTCGCCCTGAGGGATGTGGCAGGTGGAGCACTGGTTATCGGAGACCTGGGGCAGGTTGACGTGGTTCTCGCCGGTGGCGAATTTGACGTCGTCGTGGCACGCGCCGCAAGCGTCGCGGCTGGGGTTCTTCAGCCAGGCGTCGGCCTGCGTGGCGCCGGTCTTGGACTGGGGCTCGTGGCAGGTCTCGCAGCGCAGGACGCCGGGGGCGCTTGAAGCGGCCCCGTTGGCCGGGAACTCGACCGTGGACCAGTCGCTGACGGCGTTGTTGAAGCCGATAATCTGGTAGGGCTTGCCGGCCTTCACGCTGGGCAGATCGGCGCCGGTGTGCAGCTTGTGCACGAAGACCTTCATATCGAGGGTGTTGCCGGTGTCGGGATCGATGGTTTGGGGCGTGTGGCACATGATGCACGTATCCATGCCGCGGCGGGAGCCGCCGTGGAACGCGGTTTCATCGTGGCAGCGGTCGCAGGACGCCGTGCGGATCACGTCGCGGCCAGCGGTTACCGCGCCGGTCGACGGCGTGTACGTGTAGGTGTCGCTGTCATAATTCGTGCCGAGGTCGAATTCGGTAAGGTTGCGACTTCCGTAGATGCCGGCGCGGTGCACGGCGGTGGGATCCCAAGCCCCGCCGCCTTTAGCGACGGCTTTCGTCTTGAAGGTATAGAGGTACTCGCCGTCGCCGACCTGCTTGCTGGTCCCGCCGGAATCGGCGCCGGCCTGAATGGCGGACTTACCGGTGATGGTGCTGGTCTGGGTGCGAACGGCGTAGGAGTAGAACTGCGTCTCGCCCTTGGGGATGTAGGCCATCAGGAAACTCACCGAGACGGCACCCGGCGTGGTGACTCCGGCTTGATCCAAGGGGAGCCCCTTCGGATCGGTCAATTTGTAATCGATGCTGATCGTGCCGTCCGACGCGATGTTGGTGGACACGATCTTCATCACCAGACCCGGCCGGACGAAGTTCACGGTATTCGCGTCGGCGTAGAACGCCTTGTCGTGCTTCGTAAAATTGGTTTTCTTGGTCGCACTCATGAGGACCAGCGACCCGGCGACCGCGACGAACGCGACTGCGTAACGGCCTACGGCGAAAACCGAAGAAGGAATCCGCATACTCACTCTCCAATCAAAAAAGAACCGACTGCCCCGGGTCCGCTTGGGCCGACGGGAGACAACCCGACGTCAGCGAGACCTCAAACACTACCGAGCAGACCTTTAAAGCATTCATTCCGCCAAAAGACGGAAGGGAGAATCGGAGGAAAAAACCGTTTATTATGTTGCTGTTGAAAATTACCTCAGATTGGGGGCGGCGGGGGGTTAAGGCTTAGGCTGGGGCAATTTCCGGACATGAATGGGTGAAATCCCGCTGGAGAGATAAGGCCTGCGGGGGTGGGTGCCTGGTTCGTCAACGGTCGAACAGCTCAAGCGTATCGGGTGGATACAGGATGTGGTCGCCGTGGACGCGTGCGAACGAGGTGAGCTTGTGCGGATCGGCCTTCTGCGGGGTCATGATGTGCAATACCTGTACGCCGCGGACGGTCAGGGCGTCCGATACCAACGATCGATGACAACGCCAAGGAACGGCCTCGGCGCACATGATGGCGACGCGGTGATCGGCGGCGAGCCGGAGCAACTCGTCGAGGCTCTTGGCGAACTCGGGAGTTTGCATGTAGTCGGCATATCCGCGGAAGCTGAGATTGCGCCAGCCGCTGTTGGGGGAATCGGGGCGGGGGTGGCGGAGGCCGCCGAGTCCGGGGATGTGGACGTATTGAATGCCGGCTTCGGCGAGGGGCTGGGGCAGGGCGCCGGTGTTGAACTGGGGGTTGTATCGGGATTTGGGGACGGTGCGGATGTCGGCCAGGAGGTCGATGGAATGGGCTTGGAGGAGCGAGAGGAAGTCGGGGAGGGGGTGGGTGGAGTGGCCTATGGTGAAGACGGGGCCGAAAAGGGGACGGGGGTCGGGGGCGAGTGCTCGCTTCGCTCGCGGGGCCGGGGGCCGGGGGTCGGGGGTCGGGGGGAGGAAAAACACCTTCATCATTTCATTTATTGCTCGCTTCGCTCGCGGGGGGTGGGACCGGCGGGGTGGGTCGGATCGGGAAGCGGTTGTATTCGGCGATGGCGGGGGGTTCGTTTGGCTTCGTTTTTTCGATGATAAGGTCCTCCTTTTCAGGAGGATCGGGGTCGCAAACGGGTTCGTTTGGCAATTCTTTTCGGAGATGCTTCAGGCGGTCGAATTCCTCGACGGAACGGCGGTAGAGGCGCTCGGCCTGGGCCTGGTAGCGCAGGAAGAGAGTAAAGCTGTTCGAATAGCGGGACATTCTATGAATGCCTTCGGCGATGCAGTAGTTGCGATTCTGGGCTCGCGTCACTTCGATATCGCCATCGCCGACGACGACGTCGTTCATGAAGACAACCTGACGGTCATTGCCATCTATGGTTTCGTTCAGGGCGGTGCTGAACATGCCCGCTTCCAGGCGCGACGCGCGCAGGTACGAATGCTGGGCGAGAGCCATGCGCTCGACGGCGAAGAGTTCCTGAGAGTTGACGGGCTGGTAGACGGCGATGCAGTCGGCGCGGATTTTGGCGAGTTCGTCGATCGCCTCGAGGCGCACCACCGCAAAAGTGGACGGCGTGAAGGAGTGCTTGCGTGCGTTTTGGGAAGCGCGGGCTTTGCCCTCGAGGGATCGGGGTCCGGTGGAACGGGCGGCATTGGCCCGATTGGCGGCGAGCTGTTTGTCGGAGAGGGGCTTGCGTGGCATAGGTTTTTTCGATTTGGATATAACACAAGAGGAAGTTCGACTCCGAAATTAATCGGGCGGAGTTGATGAAAGGGAAGGAGATATTTTTCGGCTAATTAGGGCATGGGCTGGAAATGTGGGTCGGTGCAGCGGCGCCGCCGCGTTTTTCCGTGGGGTTGCCTTCCGCCGGCGGATGGGGCCGGACAGGGCTCGCCAGGTTGCGAGCCGGCGTCAACTTGAGTCGCCGGACGCTGGCGGGTGTCGTTCCTATTCGGTTGAGTTTCCAGAACGGGGCTTCGACCGCGCACACCCTCGTACGAGTGGCGTCACTCGGCCGAGTCTCCGCCGGGCGCGGCATCGCACTGAGTGTACGATAACCGCGATTCAAACCGTTATCGGGAAGTAGCCAGATTACGATTGACGTCGACAAGCGAGTCGTCGCCGATGATCGCGCCGGTCGAGTGACCACATGAGGACGCGGCTATACTAAAATCCTGTTCGGATGCCGCGTCAACCCAGATGCTTGGCCTTTCGTCTCGTCCGGGCGCTCCTTGCCGGAATCGTAATTTGCTACCTCCTCCTAACAGGGGCAATTTGGTACGGGCAGACGAAGATCCTGTTTCACCCCAATAGCCTTGTCGATGCCACGCCCGCCGACTCTGGCGTGAAGTTCACGGAAGTCATGCTTCCCCTCAAAGGAGATAGCCTCTCGGGCTGGTGGGTTCCATCGGAGGAACCGGGCGCGAGAACGCTCCTTTACCTGCATGGGAACGCAGGTAATGTCGCCGTCAACGTCGATCAAGTGCTGCGACTTCGCAGCACCGGGTTGAATGTCTTCATCATCGACTACCGCGGTTACGGTCATAGCAGTGGCGGTCCACCTCGGGCGAAGTTGGTTTGCGAGGACGGCGAACGAGCATGGAATTATCTCGTGACAGAACGGAACATTCAACCGGCTCACATCGCGATCTACGGGCACTCCATGGGTGGGGCTGTCGCAATCGACCTTGCCAGCAAGCATCCTGATGCAGGGGCGCTGATCATCGAGGGCACGCTGACCTCTATCATCGATCGGGCGCAAGGGACCTGGGCTGCGTACTTGCCGCTCCGGCTCATCATTACCGAGCGGTTCGATTCGCTTTCAAAGATCGGATCAATCCGATTGCCCAAGCTCATCTTGCAGGGTGATTCCGACACGATGGTTCCTCCGGTCATGGCGCGACAGTTGTACGACGCGGCGCCCGAACCCAAGCAGATTGCTTTGATCCCTGGCGGCGGGCACGAGAACTCGGCAGTGGTGAACCCAACTGTCTACTTTGCCGCTCTCAACGCCTTTCTCTCGCAATATGACCTCAAGCCCGGAGGCGGAACAACAAAGTAACGCTGAAGCGGCCTCTCGGAAGTATCCGGCCGGTTTGCTCCTCAGCGGCGGAAAGGTGACGATATCCGGAGAAGTAGCCCCAACGCGGCCTTTTAGTGGGCGTGGTGTTGCGAAGCCGTTCAAGGTCCGGCCGTATGGCTACTCGGACGGTGGCCAGGAAACGACGTTCGGGGAGGCCGCGGTGGCTCACTCCCGATAGGTCGTCTTGAGCCAGCCGATCTCGCCCCGGTACATGATGGGAAGGCGGCGGTATTCGACGGCCGGCTGGCTGGACGATTCACTGCGACGGAGCTTTCGCCAGCCAATCCGTGCAGGGCAGTTGGTCGCATGTCTTGCGCGAAGGCGCCGTGAATGGGCTACTCTCTCCTTATGTCATCCCATCCCCTGTACCGCTCTCGCGCGGTACGCGCTATGGTGCTGTTGCACGAGGAACATCTGCGCCGCTTCGTGCAGACATGGCGGCTGGCCATGTCGGTCCCAGTGAAACTCCACCCGACCGCCGATCCTAACTATGCCTCGCTGGATGCACTGGGATGGCATGTGTTAAGCGCGGCAGGTGGATACTTGGTCTGGATTTGCGAAGTGTTGAGATTACCTGATCCCGGGGTCCGGCCTGCCCCCGACGCGATTGCCATAGCCCGCGACGCGGACGACTATCTGGAGCATGTTCTCGGGCGCTGGCGGGCCGAAGGGCTCCGGGAGATTGCTGACGAACAATTGGAGACTCCCGAGTACCCATCGGTTTGGCGGACGCGCTACTGCATCGATTCGATGTTAGAGCACGCTGTCATGCATCCTATCCGGCACGCCTTTCAGCTGGATGAGTTGATCAGGAATGGCTAGTTATTCGGACCGGCCTTGAGTGGAATTGCCCCAACGGGCAGTCATACGGAACGATAACAGCGCCGTCAACTTCTGCAGCCGAATAGACCATCGCCTGTACAGCCGTCGTTTGGACTCGCGAATCACAGGTTCGTGCCGAACGCCAGCAGCCGGCCATCGCAATCCTTCACTACAAACTCTCTCGACTGCCATGGCGTATTGCCAAGTTGCCGGGTGAACTCGACGCCTTTGGCGGCGTACTCGCGGTAAAGCGTATCCGCATCGTCGACGTAGAGGTATGCATCGAGTAGTTCGTCGGCGTATTTGTCAGGATTGGCTGCGGGCGGCTCGGCGCAACGGAAATGAATAGCGTGCTGGTCGCGGGCCACGATAGCGTAAACCGGCGGATCCTGCCATGTTCCCAGGCATTCGAAGCCAAGCTTTTCTTTGTAATACGAAAGTGTGCCCGGAATGTCGATGGTGAAGAACTGAGGCGCGATCATGCGGATCATGGCCGAAGTGTACCGCGGCTAGCAGGACGGCCGCATGGCCGCGGGGTGGCGCGTCCCGTTCAAATTCTTTCCGCCCTGACATTCCGTAACGACAAGTCGTCATCGTACACTTGATGGCAGCCCCACCCTGCCACCTCGTAAGACTTC
>DASXAK010000232.1:0-5723 GCA_036406715.1 Bryobacteraceae bacterium
TTGACGGAAGCGCTGTTTTGCGCGCCGGCCTGCGAGCTGCCCGCATAGGCATGGACAGCTTTCTGTGTCACGACGGTGGAAATGGCGTGCTTGAAAATCAGTTGTTCCTGATTATTTGTTTCCAGCACCAACGAGTACTTATCGAAACTCTTAATGCGGCCCGAGAGTTTCACGCCGCTCATTAAGTAAATCGTCAGTACGATCTTGTCTTTGCGTGCATTATTTAGAAAACTGTCTTGAATGTTTTGCGCCGGCTTGTCCATACAGTTCCCCCAAACCCTTGCGGGAAGACAACAAACGGTTCAAACAACAGCCCGTAAGCCATAGTATTGTACACCCATTTCAATCCAGGGTGGACCTGTTCTAGTACCCGGCTGGAGACGCAGACGAGGATGCGTGGTTACTTGGGATATCTATTGGCGATATAGGTCTCCAGTTGGTCGATGGTGTGAGCTTGCATCGACAAAGTTGAAACGACGAGGTCTCCGATTGAGACCATTCCCGAGACGCGACCGGTATCGATGACCGGCAGGTGCCGGATGCGGTTGGCGATCATGAGGCGCAGACAATGGTCCACGGTATCTTCCGGCTTCGCCGCGATCACGGGAGAACTCATGATTTCTGAGACTGCGGTTTCGCGCGAAGCCCGCCCTTGCAGGATCACTTTCCGGGCATAGTCTCGTTCGGACACGATCCCGATGAGCTCCCCCTCCGAGAGGATTACCAGAGCGCCGATGCCTTTTTCGGCCATCATGGCGATTGCGTCGTATACCATTGCGTCGGGCGGAATGGACCAGACACCCGTGCCCTTCCTTTTCAGAATCGCGGCCACGGTTTCCACTCCGGCGTGTTTCTGGGGTTCCGCAAGTTTGGCGATTTCAGGCTGGGCTTTCACGAATGTCGGACTTGCAACCCGGTTTCCGAAAGGTTCGTCCGCGACCGTGCAAGTGTGGCGGCCTTTACAGTCATCAGAAGCGATCGGACGAATTACAACAAGTTGAAAGGCCGCATCATCTCGTTGTCTTCGTGCTCAAGCATGTGGCAGTGCCACACGTACTTGCCCGGCTCGCCGGAAAAGGGCACGATGATCCGGGTGAGTTGCCCCGGCGGGCATATCACCATGTCCTTCCAGCCCTGCTCTTCGCGGGGCGCCTGGATCTCCCGTCCCGTAAAGACCGTTTCCGACGTTGCTTGCCAGCGGCGCATGTCAAAAGCGCGCCGTCCAAGCACCTGAAAGTGGACCGCATGGAGATGAATCGGGTGCGTGTCCATGGTCGTATTGAGGAACTCCCAGATTTCGGTGGTGCCGTGCGAGGGGTCTTCGGTGATTGGGTCCATGAAGCGCTTGCCGTCCAGAAGAGTGCGTTGGACACGCCCTCCAGGTCCTATTTCCTCCATCAAGATCAACCGCCTGGTCTTCTGTGCTGCGCTTTCAGGAATCTGGTCCACGCGGGCCAACCGGCCGGGCAGTTCGCGACTTGCCGGCGCGTCAGAAAGAGTCCGGCTGACCCGAAATTGCAGAACCATGCCCGGTACCGGCGCCCCTCCGGACGGGTAGGGCGCCCTGCCGTAATTGACAAGCATGAGACGCCGGCCTGCCCTGCCCTGAAAGTCAACGATCACGTCTGCCCGCTCGCCCGGAGCGATGAGCAGTTCGTGCCGCGTCACGGGTTCGCGGAGGAGTCCGCCGTCGGACCCCACTTGGAAAAATGGCTGCTCCGGCGCGAGCACCATCTGAAAGATGCGCGCGTTCGAAGCGTTCAGGATTCGAAATCGATAGCGCGCTGGTTCGACTTCGAGGTATGGCGAGACGCGGCCATTGACGAGAATGTGCGTGCCGAAAAATTCTGGCGCCCAGGGCGCGTCCGCACTCGGTCCGACCGGATAGGCAAGTTGGCCGCCGGCGTCGAGGATCCGGTCTTGCAGAACCAGCGGAATCTCGTATCGGCCCGCCGGCAGCCCTAGTGCAGCCTCGCCCCGCTCGCGCAGGACATACATGCCGGCGAGCCCCATCATCGCGTTCAACCGGGTGATGCCCATCGCATGATCGTGGTACCACAAGCTAGCGGCGACCTGACGGTTTGGATAGTAGGTCCGCTGCCGGTTGCCGGGGGTTATCCAATCCTCAGGGTAACCGTCGTCCTTCGCGGCAACATGCCCGCCGTGCAGGTGGATGGTCGTCCTTACCTCGGGTACGTTGGCGCCGGCCCCGTGTAGTGTGTGGTCGACAGCGAGCCGATGGCGGGACGGCAACCGGTTGAGCCAGTCGACGGTCAGCGGCTCATCCCGGAAGGCCGATATGGTTGGACCGGGCGAGATGCCATTGAACCCCCACACCCAGGTCGGCTCAAGATCGCGATGCAGCTTCTGCCGGAACTCGGTCATGACCAACTGGCACATAAGGCCGCCCTCTTTCGACCGCACGGGTCGAAGGACAGGCGGCAACGGTAACGGATCGACAAACGGCTCGAGCGGTACGCCCCAGAGAATATTCGGCGTCTCCTCGTCCGACTGTGCGATGACGCGGCCGTCCAGCAACGCTCCCAGACCTGCTCCGAAGAGGCTCCGCAAAGCCGCTCGCCGAGAGGTGGCGGGGCGCTTCATCGGCTGCCCACTCCCTGACATTCGGGAGCGGCGTGGACAATTCCAAGTGAGCGATTTGGGGCCCCGCTTGAGAGAGCTGCGAGATTAGGGCGAAGGGCGGCAAATGCATCCAGCGAGGGAAGAATTGCCAACTCGGGGTTGGAGTCGACGATTCCACGCTCGAAGAGCTGTCCGTACTGTCTTCCTCCGGCACATGGCTGAACAGCAAGCCAGAAGTTACGAGCGAGTCCGGGCGCAGCCTTGGCGGTGGTTCCGTCCTTGAAAAGATTCGTCGAATTGGTGGCGCCCAGGACAACCATCCAATCCCCGATCGCGGAGATCGCCCGGCCTTCGCTCCGGCCGGAGCCGCCGAACTCGGCCGCATAGGCTAATCGCCGACCTGCGTCGGAGATGCCGGCGACTAGTACATTGGCGGAGGATTGGTTCCTGGATATGCGCCCTGTGACGAAAACGCCGCCGGCGCCGTCCAGCGCGAGGCTGTTGAGGGTCGCGCCCTGGATCAGCGTGGACCACTTCTGGCCGGATCCCTCGGGGTTCAGCACAGAGACAAAACCGTAGGTCGCACCCGGGCGGACGCCGCCCACCGGCAAGACGGCGGCGTGGGGGTAATCCAGAGAATCTGTAGTGCCGGCGACGTACGCGTTGCCTTCCCGATCGACGCGCAGCGCGGTTGGGCGGCATGGAATCTCCGAGAGGTAGGTCACATAGGCGGGCTCGGCGTTTCCCGGCTTGCGGGTATCCAGCGAAATCACGAATCCGCGCGGCCTTGAATCGGCCGGTTGCGGTTGCCGGGCATACGCGCGTTCCGTAGCCTGCAAACAGCCGGTCGTGACTCCCGTGATCCAGACACGGCCCTCGCCGCCGAGCGCCAGTCCCGTCACCGAGACGTACCCATCGCCACAGGAACGCACCAGATTGTCGTACGAGAGGCTGCCGGAGCTCGAGTATCGCCGTAATTCGATGTCCGCGTTCGCGTGCGACGCTACGTACAGGTTTCCCTGCGCATCAACCGCCATCGCATCGGCGATATCGGCCTCGACGCTCTTGAGGTTCCGGCCATACAAATTTAGGATTTCTGAGTAGCCAGCCAGGAGGGCCGCCGGCGTTTTCGCGGGATTCGGCGCAGTCCCTTCGACAGACCAACGAAACCGGCCGCCAGTTCCTGACAGCGCACAGGAGTACGGCTCGAACCGCACGAACGGGTTGCAGGCCGGGAGCGGCCCGGCGGCCCGAAACCGCAACTCGAGCGGCTCGGTTACGCCAGCCCCGTCGAAGACCACCCGGACCGTATGCGAACCCGAGGTGAACCCCGAGTTCAGATTCGTCTCGATCGAGAGTCGCTGCACGGACGCACCGAGCCGGTTCTGATAAATCTCGCGGCCATCGATCTCGACGGAGTAGCCACGAATTTCGCCGCCCTCGGAGGCGTTTCCCTGCGCACTCAGATGGAACAACGCCGGCACGCCCTCGTTCTGGTTCGAAGGGAGCGGAAAACAGATGAACGCGCCCGGCGCGGTGTGTGCGATCGAGCAGGCAGTTTGCGCTTGTGAAGCCATCGCAAGGAAGGCCGCCGCCCAGCAGATCCTGCTCTGAAACCGCAACGCTATCATCTGCTACCAGTATTCGAACACCATGCTCCCACAGATACGGGCCGTGCGTTTTTGGTCGTGCGCCAGGCGATCCCGGTGGGTTTCACTGCAGTTCCCGGGGCGCATCTTCCTTCAAAGCCACGCCCGATAGTTTCCGCGTCCGCGCTTCACTCATCAGGAAATGAATCTTGTGGGCAGCCGCCGGGTAACTGAGACCCTCCGTTCGAATATTGGAAACACAATTTCTCTCCGCGTCCGTGCGGCCGGGGCGCGGATCCCATGTGAGATACACCCCCAGGCTGTCCGGTGAAGTCAGCCCCGGCCGCTCGCCAATCAGGACGACCGCCATGCGCGCGCCGAGCTGTTCGCCGATCTCGTCGCCGACAGCCACACGTCCCTGGAGCACGACGGTTAGCGGCGCCAGGGCCCACTGCTCCGCTCGCAATCGAGGCAACAATCCTTCGAGGAGGGGCGCGGCGTGGTGGTGGACGGCGGTGGCCGACAGGCCGTCGGCAATGACTAGCGCGGCATCGTACTCGCCCGGCTGTAAGACCCGGCGCGAATCCTGGCTGAGAATCCGTCCCAGGTCCGGCCGTCGCAGATACGTGACCCGGTCCCGCGCGGCGCTTCGCAAGAGAACGTGGGGAACGCCCAGGCTAGCGGGATCGAGTTCCTGGTAAACGGCGTCGCGGGCGCGGGCGTGGTCCAGTTGAAAGCGAAGCAATTCCTCGGTCGGCAGACTATGACCGGTCCGGCCCATCGCCACGCGGGCAGGAGTGAACGATCTCAGGTCAACAGCCATTGGGCGGGAAGGAGAGGAACATGGTTATCGAGCCATGCTTCGAATTCGGGCGCCGGCTTGAGTCCTAAGACCGAACGGAGATACAGCGCGTCGTGAAAACTCGTGCTCTGATAGTGCAGCATGACATCATCGGCGCCGGGCACACCCATGATATAGCTGCAGCCCGCCACGCCGAGCAGCGTGAGCAGCGCGTCCATGTCGTCCTGATCGGCTTCGGCATGATTGGTGTAGCAAACGTCGCAGCCCATCGGTACGCCCAGAAGTTTCCCGCAAAAGTGATCTTCCAGGCCGGCGCGGGCAATCTGTTTCCCGTCGTATAAATACTCCGGCCCGATGAAGCCAACCACGGTGTTCACCAGCAGCGGCCGGTAGCGCCGCGCCACGGCATAGGCGCGGGCTTCGCAAGTCTGCTGATCCACGCCATGATGAGCATTGGCGGAAAGAGCGCTTCCCTGACCGGTCTCGAAGTACATGACATTCTCACCGCGGCCCAGTTCGCGCGCGGCCTGACAGGCTTCGTCGAGCAGCGCCAGAGTGACGCCGAACGCGGAGTTCGCCGCCTCGGTTCCGGCAATCGATTGGAACACAAGGTCAACCGGCGCGCCGTGCGCGAGCGCCCGCATCTGGGTAGTCACGTGAGCCAGCACGCAGATCTGCGTGGGAATCTGGTAATGCGCGCGAAGATGGTCGAGCATCCGGAGCAAGGCGCCAACTGTGGCCGGATTATC
>DASXAK010000233.1:0-3233 GCA_036406715.1 Bryobacteraceae bacterium
TGCGCCTTCTCCTTGAGATGATCGATCGACATGCGGACGGCGTCGCGCATGGCAGTGCCGCCGCGCGAATCGATGCGCGTGAGCGCCTCTTCCATTTCCTTGACCTCGCTGGTGAAGTCCTTGGCGTGCGGCAGGTCGAGAAACGCTTCGTCGTTGAAGTTGACGACGAACACTTCGTCTTCGGGATTCGACGCTTTGACGAGCGCCAGTGCGGCGGCCTCCACCTTGGCGCGCTTGTCCCTCATAGAGCCGCTGTTGTCCACAATCAGGCCCATGGAAACCGGCACGTCCTCGCGTTTGAACGTCCGGATCTGCTGCTGGACGCCGTTTTCCGTCACGGTGAACGCGGATTGCTGCAGGTCGGTCACGAAATGTCCGGCCTTGTCCACCACAGTTACGTGGAGCGGAACGATGCGCGTATCCGCGTGGAACACGGTCCCGGTGTCGTCCTGCGGCGCAGGAGTAATGGGCTTCGCCTGCTGGGCGCGAAGGCCAATGCCGGCGATGGCGAGCGTTGCGATGAAAAATAGGAAGAAAAGAAATCGTCTATTGCTGCGGAGCATAATAGCCCTGTCTCCAGAAGGGCCGTAGGGGCGGCAGTCCTCGCGGCTGTATCAGCTTCACCTGGACACGCCGGTACTTGCCGTCGCGCTCCTGGTTCTTCGGAGAATAACCCAGAATATATTGATTGCGCAGTTCGACCCCGATCTTCGCGGCAATGTCGGGAAGTTCCGCGAGATTGTCCACGGAATACTGCCGCCCGCCCGTCTGCTCGGCGATCTCCGACATCAGCCCGGGGCCGCTCAACTCTTCGGGTGTGCGCGAACGCGCGCCGGCCGCTTCGTATATGCCGATCGCGTAGATCTGGACGTCGGCCTCGCGCACCAGATTTCGAATTTCACCCTCGGTGTAGCGGCTGTTGTTGTCGCCGCCGTCCGAGATCACGAGCAGCGCTTTGCGCGGATTTTTGGCGCGCTTCATCTCCTGAAGGGCGCGGTAGATGGCGTCGAGCAGCGCGGTCCGGCCTTTCGACTGCGTGAACGTGAGGCGGTTCTGGATCTCCTCGAGATTGCGCGTGAAGGGTTGGATCAGGTCGGCATTATCGCCGAACTGCACCAGGAAGAACTCGTCTTCGGGATTGGCGGTTTTGAAGAACTGGGCTACGGCCTGCCGCGATTTTTCGAGCTTGTGTCCCATGCTGCCGCTGCAATCGAAGACCACTCCGATCGAAAGCGGTGCGTCCTCGCTCGAAAACTGCGTGATTTCCTGCTCCACCTTCTCTTCGAGCACCTTGAAATTCTCTTTGTCGAGTCCGGTGACGAACCGGTTCATCGGATCGGTCACGGTGACCGGAATCAGCACCAGCGTGCTGTCCACCCGGATGTTGGATTTGGGCCGCGGTTCGACGGCGGCGTCGCCCGGTTTGGCGCGGGGGACGATGTTGACGCTCTGCCCCGAATCGGCCGGCGGCTTCGGCGCAGGCTTATCGTCCGATCCCAGGAGTAAGGGCCCAATTGCGATGGCGCACAACAGTAACAAACATCGGTGGGATGGCAGCATCGCGGCTTCCCAGCCTTTCTTTCCCAAGTCTATCACACGGGTTTTATGGTATGATCGCGTGTGCCGCGTAAAATTCTGGGCGTCATTCCGGCGCGCTTTGCTTCCTCTCGTTTTCCCGGCAAGGTTCTGGCACAAATCTCCTCGAAAAGCATGCTGCAGCACGTGTACGAGCGTGCGTCGCTGGCCCGCTACCTGACATCCGTCATCATCGCTACCGATGACCAGCGGGTGTTCGACGCCGCAAGAAGTTTCGGAGCGCGAGTCCGCATGACCCGCTCCGACCACCCGACCGGCACCGACCGGGCGGCGGAAGTCGCCTCGGCGGAAAACGCCGAGCTGATCGTCAACATTCAAGGCGACGAGCCCCTCATCGATCCCGACGCCATCGATGCCGCCATTCTCCCCCTGGCGCACGATCCCGAGATCGAGATGGGCACGTTGAAAAAGCGGATTGAAGATGCGCGCGAGATTTCCGATCCGAACGTGGTGAAGGTAGTGACGAATCGCGCGGGCGACGCGATTTATTTTTCGCGCTGCCCTATTCCTTACGTCCGCGAAACCGGGCATACCGGGATCCACTTCAAGCATATCGGCCTCTACGTCTATAGACGTGAGTTCCTGCTGGAATATCCCGAACTGCCGGTGGGCCCGCTGGAGCAGGCGGAACGTTTGGAACAGTTGCGGGCGCTGGAAAATGGCCGGCGCATCCGCGTAGTGGAAACCGAGTACGAATCTCTGGGCGTGGATACGCAGGAGGATTTGGAAAGAGTGGCTCGATTGTTTGAAGCTTCGGCGCTTCAGGGGGTGAAATCGTAATGGCGAAGTTCATATTTGTGACCGGCGGCGTGGTGTCGTCGCTGGGCAAGGGGATAGCGGCCGCGTCGATCGGCTGCCTGCTCGAAAGCCGTGGCCTGAAGGTCACGTGCCAGAAGTTCGATCCGTACCTGAACGTGGACCCGGGCACGATGAGCCCGTTCCAGCATGGAGAGGTCTTCGTCACCGACGACGGGGCCGAGACCGATCTCGACCTGGGGCACTACGAACGATTCACCCACGCCAAGCTGACCCAGAGCAACAATCTCACCTCCGGCCGAATCTACGAGCAGATCATCGCGCGCGAGCGTCGCGGCGATTATCTCGGCAAGACCGTCCAAGTGATTCCGCACGTCACCAACGAAATCAAGGCCGCCATGAAGCGGGTGGCGCAGGACGTGGACGTGGTGATCGCCGAAATCGGCGGCACGGTCGGCGACATCGAATCGCTGCCGTTCCTGGAGGCTATCCGCCAGATGCGCCACGAACAGGGGCGCGACAACTGCCTCTTCGTCCACGTGACCCTGGTACCGTGGATCGCCGCCGCCCAGGAGTTGAAGACCAAGCCGACGCAGCATAGCGTGAAGGAACTGCGCGCCATCGGTATCCAGCCGGACATTCTGCTGTGCCGGTCGGAGCGTTTCATTCCCCAGGAAATGAAGGAAAAGATCGCGCTGTTCTGCGACGTGGACGTGGCCGCGGTGGTGACGGCGCGCGACGTGAAGTCGGTCTACCAGGTGCCGGTGGAGTTCGCGGCCGAAGGCGTGGACGAAATTGCGCTGCGGCTGCTCGCGATCGACGCCAGGCCGCGCGACCTGAGCCGCTGGCAGAGCATGCTCGACCGGCTCGAGAATCCGCGC
>DASXAK010000234.1:0-7358 GCA_036406715.1 Bryobacteraceae bacterium
ACAGTTGCCGGACGAATTGCAGATCGTCTCTGCTCAACAGGCGCAGCATTGGCCGGTAGCGATCGACAGAGATGTCGTCGAGCCACTCCAGGTTTGTCGTCCGCTCACGTGGCGGAGACCCCGCGCTATGAACAGTCATCATCAACCAGCCCGACGCAAACAAGCACCGTGCTTAACAGGATCAGGCATCCGCCGTCAGGTGCAGTTTCGCGCGATCGGGCCATGGCGTTGTAGGCCCAGGAGTACCGAAGGGTTAACCAAGGTAGATGGCCCGCTCGGCGGGCATTGCTGGATATGGCGCATCGAGCACGACACGCCTGCACGGAACCTGCGGCGACCAACTTCGCGGGATGGCATGGATCTCAGCCCCGATTTCACACGCCAAGACAGCGTACTGCCGTTCCAAACGGATCGTGACGTCACGGCAGGCGAGCCAGTCGTCAATCCGGGCGCGGTCCTGCGGACACTCGGCGAGCCAATCGGTTGCGCGCCGCTCCGCCTCCAAGGCCGCCAGGAGCCGCTCGCCCAGACGGTGTATGTCTTCAATGTGGAGGTGGCGCTCGGCCAGCTCGGGCGCAGATAGAGCGCGCATGAGTGAGGCCTCCACGCTCTTCTCGCGATCCACAGCCTTGCCGCTGCGGTATCGGCTCAGCATCACAAGCGCCAACAAGCACGAGAGGGCGATGACTGCAACTATGGAGTTGATCATGCGCGGCCCCTCCCCGCCAATATCGACGGGTTTGTCTCCGCCGCCGAGATCGGCAATGGTCCGTATGTCTCCTGGCCGAGCAGGTTCATGTACGTGTTCTCCAGCGCCTTCGCCTCATCGCGCAACCTTTGCCAGCGCGCCAAAGCGGCATGATCTTCCGGGGCCGCGCGCCGCGCTTGAGCGGCCTCCCGCTCCGCGGCCAGCGCGACCCGGAGCTTCTGTCCAATTTGAAGCATGGCTTCTGCCGGGGTTAGTTCAGGCGCGTGTTGCGCAGCAAGATGGGCGTCGTAGCGGCGCTCCGCGCGCCAACGCTCGAGAGCGGCCTCCGCGCGAGCCGGAAGTAATGCCAACGAGCCTCGACCGCGCTTCGACAGCTCTTCGGCGCGGACGATGGCGTCACAAACTTGGGCGATCATCTCTCGGCAGACCGGGCAATCCGTTTGGTAACGGCGTTCGGACTCCTGCTTTGATCGTCGTTCACACATAAACACATCCCCTCTCTGCTCCCCTGCCGGGAGTCAACGAGCAGTAGCCGGTTACGGAGGACCGCAACCCAGAAGACGGTCGAACGATCGTTGCTGAGGTACGCCTACGGGGGCTTGCCTCAGAAGCTGAGCAGATTAGAAATCGGCTCGATTTCTATTTCAACCTACATTGAATATGTTGAAAAGTACCACATGTACTGGCGGCGTCCGGTTAGTACCTGATATCGGTTCGGTGCCGTAGCAGCAAGTCCCGCGGTTTTCGAGGTGCAAACAGCGGCACGCAGGCCAGGCAAAAACACAGGGATTGGCGAGTGATTGGAGATAACCCGCAAAAGAGCCGTACATCTCCCGCACGGAGGGCGTAGCGCTCGAAGTACAGGATCGGTAGGCTACGTCGACATGGCGGTGCGGAGCGTGGAGGCAGCGGGCTGGCGACAAGTCAGCGTGCGATCCGGCGGCCGCTACCCCCAGGAGGTGTCTGTGGATGATCTCGTTGTTGTGATGACCGTAGTTGCCGGCGGCGGAATCGCCGTAGCGTTCCTGTTTGGGCTGCTGGATCGGCTGGACCGCTGGTTCCAGCGGCAGATGATTGATGACGGATCCCAGAAGCACCCGCTAATGCGGGTAGTGTCCCGCCCATGTGCGGCGGAAAAGGATTAAGAATACCCACCTTATTTGACGACAATCACCACAGGAGATTCCTTGTAAGTTAAAAGGCGACACCCCAGACTAGGAAAGCTATGGATAAGCCTCGAACCTGCTCACCAGCCACGCGGCCTACCGCGATGGCGCTGAGCGTCCCAACTGATGCTGCAACGACAACCGCGGACGTTTTCCGGGAACTTCAACAACTTCGTGCTTCGCTGCGTGCCTACCGCACACTGGTCGAGACACTTCTCTCCGACCGGGCTGTCTAAGACCGCTTATGGAACTCACCAACCCAAAACTCATCGCCGAACTGCTGCGCCCGCGACAACGCTATGAAGGGCGGGCAGGCAGCGCCGGCAAACCGCGGATGCCCAAAGCGAAGCCCCACGATCGCGGCTATCGACCCCGTCACGCGATGGGATCCCGGTGCCGATGCGGGGAGTGCTTCGCTTGCCGGGAGAACGCCCGCTGGGAGCGGATCTTCCAGGAGAAGTTCGCAGATCCAACGTACTACACTCGCGACTTCAGGCTTGCACACAGCTCGCCGCTAGCGGAGGTTTAACGCTGGGGACGAGTGTCGATCCGCCGCTGGCGCAGTTAGGGTGATTCCGCCGCAACATCGAGACCCGCCGTACTATTACCCACCGCTCTCGTCCAAGTGAACGCGCACACGGCGGGTGTGCGCGTTCACCCGCACCTTTGAAGGTCCGATGGCTGGAGCCGATCCGAGAAATCACAAACGTTCTGGGGCAGGTGGAAGGAACGCATCCACGCGTTCCAGAACATCCCCCGCTGTTGCGCATCGTTTGGAACGCGGGACCGCGCGTCGTAAGCCGCGGGCGTCGCCTGCCGCGGCCTTGCCGCTGCCGTGCCGATCTCGATGCTCGCCTTTTCGAAGCGGATTCTGGACGCGGTCCAGGCGCATTTTAGAGGCCAACCCTTACCAGGAAACCTCTGGTATCTTGTGGCGGCAGAATTTGCTCTCGCTGTCTTCGGGTCGCTCGTCGGCCGCGACACAGGCTTCTTCGACGCGCTGCTCGCGGACCGGTTCACCCGGTACGTCAGCATTCGCGTGATGGAACATGCATCGCGCCTCGACCGCAGATCGAGAGAGCGCGGGTACAGGCGACCGATCAAATCGCCATGGTGCAGGCGATCGGCATGGTGGCGCAGCAGATCACAGAGCGGTTCGGCTATTTTCGGCGTCTTGCTTGCCACAGGTGCTTGGCAAAGCGACGAATATCGGGGCTGAATTCATCCAGGAGATTGGTCTCGATTTGATCGAGCGCGGACCACCCTACGGCCTGGAATGCCCATCCTGGTTGAATCCGTTGTCCCGTCCAATGAGTGGTGGACGTCTCCACAACTGCGCTCGCAAGAAATCGAGTGTAGGCTGGCCGTTTTCGTCCGTCCGGCATTCGCGCCGTTAGGGCAGACTGCGCCGCATCCCAGATTCGTCGCGGGATCGAGCCTGATCGAGAACTCCTGTACCGCAGATCTTCGCCTGTGAGGAACCCGGCCGTAAATTCGACTGTATTTCGGATCAATCGCCGGTCGAAGGCCCGCCCATAGCGTTGCGCGTAGGATCCGGCCGACTTGTCCCAACAAGCCGGTTCACCCAGCATCTGGTCGAAAGCTATTTCCGCGGCAAGATATCCCGACCGCGCAGGTCCGTAGGTGCGGCGCAGATAGTGCGACCAGCGCTCTGACAGGGTGAACGACTCGCCCGGAGGTGACTCCACCGACTGGGCGTGTGCGACTGCCGATAACGTCACGATTCCGAGCAGAAGCGCCGGCGCGACCTGCGGCGACATTAGGGTGCATTGTAGCGATAAGAGGTCACAGAAACAAGCGGAAAAACGAGATGGCAGAATCGAGCCGAAGCGTAGGTGGGAGCCGGCGCGTGCCGCCGGGATCGGAACGCGAACGCTGCCGCGCTGGGTGCAGATTCCCGAATTCCAGACGCCTACCGCGAGGCCAGGCACAGGGGCGGCCCTAAAGCGCGAATCGCCGCGGCCGATGTTACTTTGGATGGGGCGCGATGTGGACTCGCCGCGAATTCGCAGCTCTTCTAGCCAGCCCGGCCGTTCGAGGGCAAGGAGTGGCTTCCCGCAACGTTTCTGCGACGCCCAGAGGGAGACCCTCAGGCCTTCCATTCCGCGCGCAGTTTACAGACATCGCCGACGCGGCCGGGCTCCGAGCCCAGATCGTCTGCGGCAATCCAGATCGCAAATCCTACATCCTCGAAACCGTCGGATGCGGAGCGGCCTTTTTCGACTATGACCAAGACGGCTGGCTCGACATCCTTCTCCTCAGCGGGTCGCGATTCGAAGGCGCCGGCCCCGGAAATCGTCTCTACCGCAATAACCGGGACGGGACGTTCACGGACGTCACCGAGAGGGCCGGTTTGCGCCGCAGCGGCTGGTTCTCTGCGGTCGCGGTCGGCGACTATAACAACGATGGCTTCGACGACCTCTTTTTGACCTGCTACGGAGAGAACATTCTCTATCGTAATAACGGGGACGGCACATTCACGGACGTGACGAAAGAGGCCGGCCTTCTCCACGGCGGCATAAAATGGGGCTCCGGCTGCACCTTCCTGGATTACGATCGCAACGGCCTGCTCGATCTCTTCGTGGCCAGCTATCTCGAATTCGACCGTAACACCACGGCCAAGCCAGGCTCCTCGCCGAACTGCTCGTGGAAAGGAGTTCCGGTGATGTGCGGGCCACGCGGCCTTCCTCCCGGAAGCGGCGCCCTCTATCGCAATAATGGCGACGGCACGTTCACCGACGTGAGCGCGACTTCCGGAATCGCCAAGGCCGCCGGCAGCTACATGATGACCGCCGTTGCCGCCGACTTCAATAACGACGGCTGGCCCGATATCTACGTCGCCTGCGACTCCACTCCCAGCTTTCTGTTCCGCAACAACCACGACGGAACATTCACCGAGATCGGCCTCGAAGCCGGCGTCGCGCTCAACGAGGACGGCAAAGTGCAAGCCGGCATGGGCGTGGGCGTCGGCGATTTCGATCTCGACGGTAATCTCGATCTCATCAAGACGCACTTCGCCGACGACACCAGCGCGCTTTATCGGTACGCCGGGAACGGAGGCTTTGACGACGTGACGATCGCATGCGGACTGGGCGTGGAGACGCGCTTCGTCGGCTGGGGAGGCGGCATAGCCGATCTCGACAACGACGGAAACCCCGACCTATTCGTCGTCACTGGCGGCGTCTATCCGGAAGTGGCCGCGAAGTTTCCGCAGTATGCCATGAAGACGCCGCGCCTGCTGTTTCGCAATCTCGGGAACGGAAAATTCGAGCAACTGCTCGATATTGCCGGGCCCGGAATCGGCGCGTCCCACTGCAGCCGCGGCTGCGCTTTCGGCGACTTCGACAACGACGGCGATCTCGACATCCTCGTGGTCAATCTGAACGAGCCGCCATCTCTCCTGCGGAACGATGTCAGCGGGCAGTCGCACTGGCTCAAGGTCAAACTGACCGGCGTAAAATCCAACCGGGGCGCGGTCGGGGCGAGGGTTACAGCCCGCTACGGCGGCAAAACGCAATCGCAGGAGGTTTTGAGCCAATCGAGCTTCTACTCCTCAAACGACTCGCGGCTTCACTTCGGGCTCGGCGCCGCCTCCTCGGCCGATCTCCTGATTCGGTGGCCCAACGGGAACAGCGAAGCGGTGGAGGGGATCGAGGCCGATCAGCTCGTCTCGATCCGTGAGGGCGCGGGAATCGTCAAACGCGAGAGATTTACCGATAACCGTCCGCGTTGAAAGCCTGCCTTAGCCGCACTTTCCGCAGACTCGGCTCTACACGACTTGTAAATACCGTACGTTTACCGGTTGACACCGGCCGATTAGCGGTGTAGCTTCTGCCATAAGTCTTGGGTGATTCCAGTTTTAGAGGAGGGGTGACCTCATGAACAGGAAACTCGTATTGGCAGTTGTCGCGTTCGCAACCAGTGTGTTCGCGCAAGGAGAGCGCGGAACGCTGAATGGCACGGTAATCGATCCGTCGGGTTCGGTGGTGGCCGGGGCTGCTGTCAAGGCCCTGAACATCGCGACCGGCGTGGAAACCGCCGAAATTACGACCGACGCCGGCGTGTACCGTATTCCGCTGTTACAGCCCGGCACGTACCGGCTCACCGTCACCGCCCCCGGCTTCAAAGTCGCCCTGCGCGAGAACGTCATCCTGGCGGTGGCGCAGACGCTGACAGTCGACTTCAAGCTCGAAGTAGGGGCGTCGAACGAGCAGGTGACGGTCTCGGCCGAGGCGCCCCTGCTCGAAACCGGCAGCGCGGAGATCGGCAGCTACGTATCGAAGAAGGAGTTCGACACGTGGCCGATCACCGTCGGCGACGGGCGCCGGCAGATCCAGCAATTCATATTCACATCACTGCCTGGGACCGTCGGTGACACCTTCCTCGGGACGATCAATGGCGGCCAAGGCTATTCACACGAGATTCTGATCGACGGCATCGCCCTCGGCCGCATGGACCTCCAGGGTGGATCGAACAACGAGTTCAGCCCGTCGGCGGAAGCGATCAGCGAGTTCAAGCTGCAAACCGGAATGGTCGGCGCCCAGTACGGCGGCGGACAAACGGCGGTGGCTAACTTCGCGACCAAGAGCGGCACCAACGGACTGCATGGCAGCGGCTACTGGTACGCGCAGAATGAAGCGCTGCGCGCCAATGGCTGGAGCAACAACGCCGCGGCCATCAAACGGCAGCCCAACAAAACGAACAATTACGGCTATTCGGTGGGCGGACCGGTGGTGATCCCGAAAGTTTACAATGGCAAGAACCGGACGTTCTTCTTCCACAACCTGGAACGGACGCGTGTCCGCAACTTCACCTCCACGTCGTTCGGCACGCTGCCCATCCCGGCTTTCAAACAGGGCGATTTCTCGCGGCTGTTCAATCCAGCCTTCACGAACGTGGCGCAGTCCGGAACCACCGTCGGGACCGACGCACTCGGCAGAGCCGTGGTCTACGGCCAGATCTACGACCCGTCGACCGCCCGGCAGGTAGGCAGCACGTGGGTTCGCGATCCCTTTCCGGGCAACATGATCCCCAAGACAAAATGGGACCCGGTGGCCACAAAGATTCTGGAGCTGGCGCCCATTACCGATCCGCTGTTCGACACGCTCGTCAACAACACGCCCACGCTGGGATCGAGCAGTCCGACGTTCCAGGAGACGATGCTCACCCTCAAGGCCGATCACAACATTTCGGAGAAGCACCGCCTGTCTTCGACCTTCAACCGGAATTTCCGTTCGCGGGCGAACTCGCCCGGCGGCCGGTGGGGGGTTCCGCCGAACACGCCGACCGGCGTTTATCAGGACCAAAACACGCCCGGCACGCTGGTGCGCCTGGCTTACGACTGGACCATGACGCCGAGCATTATCAATCATGCGGCTCTCGGTTATAACCGCTTCGGGAACTCGAACGTCAGCGCCTTTTTCATGCAGGATTGGCCGCAGAAGATTGGGATGCAGAATGTC
>DASXAK010000235.1:0-2823 GCA_036406715.1 Bryobacteraceae bacterium
TCTGAAATAGGTGTCGGCGGCTTTCCTGATTGTGAGGAAGGTCGTTCACAAGGAGGAAGTGCATAGAACCAGTCCACGACAAAGGCGGCTACCGGCTACCTCAGCTGACCGGCCGCGAGTTCTGACGCGCCGTAGCAACATGAGTTTTGGCGCCGCGGTGTTATACCGCTAGTCGGTCCGGCTCGCGATTCCGGGGATGACAGGAGGGGCAGGCGGCCGCCTTTACTATTGTTGCTTCCCACACGTTCCAATCCTCTCTCCACTTCCGATACACTGGTCTTACTTCGAACACGTGAACAGCGTCGAATTCCACGGTGTCTCCAAGAGCTATGCCGTCTATGATGCGCCCGGAGACCGTCTGAAGGAGTTGCTGACCCTGAACCGGTGGAAACGCCACCGGGACTTTTGGGCGCTGCGCGACGTCACCTTCCAGGTGCGGCGCGGCGAGACGCTCTGCATCATCGGAGAGAACGGCTCGGGGAAGAGCACTTTATTGCAACTCGTCGCCGGCATCCTTCAACCCACCACTGGCGGCATCGGCGTTGGTGGTCGTGTGGCGGCGTTGCTGGAGCTGGGAGCCGGATTCAACCCGGAGTTCACGGGCCGTGCGAACGTTTACCTCAATGGCTCAATTTTGGGCCTCACCACGCGCCAGATCGGCGAGCGCTATGACGATATCGAGGACTTCGCGGGTATCGGCGATTTCATCAATCAGCCGGTGAAGACCTATTCCAGCGGCATGGTCGTGCGGCTCGCGTTTGCCGTGGCGATTCACGTCAATCCCGAAATCCTGCTGGTCGATGAGGCGCTCGCCGTGGGGGACGCCGGCTTTCGCCAGCGCTCGATGCGTAAGGTTCACGAACTGCGCGCCCGCGGCGTCACCATCCTGTACGTCACTCACTCGATTGCCGACGTCAAGGCGATTGGCGATCGCGCGCTCTGGCTCGAGCATGGCCAGGTCGCGGACCTCGGCGAGACCGGGCAGGTCGTCGCCAACTATCTCGCGGCCATGTCCGCCAAGGACGCCAATTATCAGTTCCGCCACTCTTCCGGCGCCGGCGCCGCCCACGCCGATTCCACCGGTGCTCCGGAAGTAGTCACCACCGTGCCCAACATCGATCACCGGCACGGCGATGGACGGGCCGAGGTCATCGGAATCGCCGTGCTGAACGAATACGAGCAGCCGCTTCATCTGCTCGTGCCCGAATCGCGCATCGTGGTTCGCATCAGCGTCCGGGCCAAGGACTATGTGGCCCGTCCCATTGTCGCCTTTGTCCTCCGCAATCAATCGGGCCTCGACTTTTCCGGAACCAGCACCGCGCGCGAAGGTTGCGAGCTGGCGCCCCTGCAAGCCGGCGAAATCGTCTCCGTTGATTTTTCTGTGGAGCTGCCGGTTCTTTACCCGGCCGCCTTTTCGTTTTCACCCTCCATTTCCGACGGCACGCTGTTTGACTCAACCGTCTGCGACTGGATTGACAATGCTATCGCGCTGCAGATGGAACGCTCCGAAAATCCCGTCTACGGATATTTGCACCTGCCCTGCCGCGTCGAAGTGAATTCTCGACTGCGCACCGCGCCCACCGATGCCGCTCCCATGGTGGAGAATTCGAGTGCCTGAGTTCACCGGCGAGCGCCTGATCCCCGGACAGGTGGAAGTCGATCTGTTCAACGAACACCTGGCGCGCTATGCGTTCGCCGGCCGCCTCGCCGCAGGCAAGCGCGTCCTCGACGCCGGTTGTGGCACCGGCTACGGCTCGGCCGAACTGGCGCGCCTCGCCGATTCGGTGGTCGGCGCCGATATCGCCCCGGAAGCGGTGGACTACGCCCGCGAGCACTACCGGTCACCGAACCTGCAATTCGAACAGGCCTCCTGCACTGCGCTACCGCACCCGCCCGCCAGCTTCGATCTGGTGGTCGCTTTCGAGGTCATCGAGCACCTCGCGGATTGGCGCGAAATGCTGCGCGAAGCGCGGCGGCTTCTCGCTCCCGGCGGCCAGTTTATCGTCTCTACTCCGAACCGGCTCTATTACACCGAATCGCGCGGCGAGAGCGGAGCCAATCCCTTTCACGTTCATGAATTCGATTTCGATGAGTTCCGTCGCGAGCTGGCGGCGTTCTTCCCGCACGTCACGCTCTTTCTCGAGAACCACGTCGAAGGAATCGTGTTTCAGCCGTGTCCGGTCGGCAACACCTCGGAGGTGCGCGTGGATTCGGAGGCCGGACAACCCGCCGAGGCCCACTTCTTTCTGGCCGTTTGTGCCCACCGGCCGCAGCTCGGCAATCCCACGTTCGTGTATGTCCCCCAGGCCGCCAATGTGCTCCGGGAACGCGAGCGCCACATTGCCCTCCTGCAGCAGGAGCTCGCAACCAAGAACGAGTGGCTGGCCCAGGCCCATCGCGAGCACGACGATCTCGTCGGCCTTCACCGCAGCGTTACCGAAGAGCTGGAGCGCAGCAACGAATGGGCCAAATCGCTCGATGCCGAAATCGCCGAACGACGCACCCGAATCGTGCAATTGCAGGACGAATTGCGTAGCGTCACCGAGGGCTATGCGGCACGAGTCAAGGAACTCGAAACCGATATCGCTTCCATCACCCAGTGGGCGCGGGACATGGAAGCTCGCCTCGAGCAGGAGACCAGCGCCCGCGCTCGCCTCGAACAGCACGCGGCGGATCTGCAACACCAGGTCAACTCCTACCGGGGCTCGCGATGGGTAAAGCTGGGCCGGAAGTTCGGTCTCGGCCCCGATCAGCCTGCCAGCTAAGATGGAGTTCCTCAAACGGTTCCTGCGTGCGCTCCCACTCCTGCTGCTTTCGCCTTTT
>DASXAK010000236.1:0-7453 GCA_036406715.1 Bryobacteraceae bacterium
GTAGCTGATGGTAAGACCAATCCCAAGACGAGTCGGGACGATCTGCTCTACCTCCATACCAGCTTCCTCCAGCAGTTTTCCGTATTCGGTTGCGGTACGTTCTTGGCCGCCGGCATAAACCAGCATGGCCAAATCCAACCACTTGCTCACGGCGAACTCGGGCGTCTCTGGGAGCATCTGCTCGATCAAGATGACCCGTGATTCGGGTTTCGTAGCGGCGCGCACGGTCTTCAGGATTGCGACCGACTCCTCATCAGCCCAGTCATGGATTACCGAGCGCAAGATATAGGCGTCGGCCCCCGATGGGACGCGCTGGAAGAAATTGCCCGCATCTCTTTCAATGCGATCATGCGGAATGGATCGCGCAATGACCTCCGGTTGATCGAACAGAATCCCACGGCACGATGGGTAGGTGCTGATAATGTCCAGCAACTGCCCGCCGATACCTCCGCCGATATCGGCGATCACGGGAAAACGCCTCCAGTCGTAGGCCGCGCTAACAGCCCTTGTCGTCCGATCCTGAACGGATTGCATTCCCTGATGAAAGATCGCCGCTCGCTCAGGATTGCGGCGCATGAATTCCCAAATCCCGCATCCGTTCACCTGACCAAACGCAGGCAGCCCGGTTCGTACACTGTCTGCAAGCCCGGCCCAGGCTTCGTAGAGTCCGCCGCCGGGCGATGCCGCTCGGAGGAATGCCCATTGCGAGCCGGGAACATCCTTGCGGATTAGATCGCTAATTGGCGTGTTGGCGAAGACACTTGGTGAGACCTGCCGAAACACACCGACGCTCTCAAGTGCTCGCAGCAGACGAAAGAGGCCCGCCGCGTGAGTATTTGTTCGCTTGGCCAGGTCTTCTACGGTCAACGGCCCGCTGGCCAGGCAATCCGGCAGTTCCAGTTCGGCGGCGGTTTGCAAAGCACGGCAGATCGAAAACCCTATAGCGATCGCAGAGAGCTGTTCAATCGGTGGGCGTTCGGACTGGGGATCAGCGCTACTACGCGGCATCATAAGCGGACTCTTAAATATCACGTATGCCGACGGCCGTCAAGCGGCAAAGCCCCGCAAGGCGTCGGTGCGGTAATTCTATCTGGGATCGGACAATGCTGGTATCGCTGTGCGCTGTTGCCTGGCTAGGCGGCCGCGTTCACCTCAAGGCAGATGCGTCAGCCGCAGCGCGACGCTGGGGCTCGCCGATTCGTCCACATGCACCGGAGTGGCGCTCGACACAAAACTGCGGATCACCGCATCCGGTTGCGAATCCACGTTCTGCCGATCTACCGCAAGCAGGTAGTAGTCGCCGGGCGCCACCGTGCTGATCTCGAACGAACCTCCCCGCCCCGCCTGCACCGCTCGGATCAGATCGATCGGGACCGCCGATTGAAGCCAGAGCATCACCGTCGCGCCTTCGCCTTTTTCCACGGTCCCACGCACCGTCCCGGCGTTCGGCTTGAACACCAGCCGTACCGGCGGTGTCGCCGCGCTCAGATCCACCGGCTTGCCCAGCACGTCCTGCCCTTCCACGATCAGCGCCGCCGGATAGTATTCCGGCGGAAATCCGGGCATCGGCATTATCCGATACCGCCCCGCGGCCACATTTTCGTAGCGCAGCGTCTCGCCGCTCTTCACGGGCACGCGCGGCAGAGTTGCGCCGGGCCCGTCAACCGGCTGCAGCAGCAACAGCACGCTCGCCCGCGGATCCAGTTTGGGAACTGGCGTGTCGCCCCAGTCGAGCATCGCCTCGAGCGTAAACGTCTCCGGAAACCGGAGACGCACGTCATTCAGGTCATGGTCCGTCACGACCGCGCGGACAGGCTCGCTCCATGAGAGTGACAGGTTCCGCGCGCCGTCGCGCTTCGGCTCGGCTTCGGCGAGCACTTCCCATTCACCGGGCACCACAGCGGCAAATTCGAACACGCCGTTAGCGTCCGTCACCGTATTGGCTTCATCCGCTCCCATGGCCGGGGAGCCGAAGAAGAAACGCGAACCGGTCACGGACCCGACCGTCATCTGCCCGGCGAGCGGTTTCTCATTCGTTCGAGAGAGCAGCCGCACGTTGGCGTCGCGCATCGGATTTCCGTTCTCATCGAACACCGTTCCGCGCACGCGATACACCGGCGAACTCCGCAAACGAACCTCGAAACCCGGCAGGTCGTCGCCGCCGCGCACTACGACCGGCACCGCCTGCGCCCGGTCAATCGCGGAAGGATAAAACGTCCGCACGATTTCCTCGCGATGCTCCGCGGATGGCGCGCTTGCCGGCGCGTTCGGTTTGGCCCACAGCACGTACGATCCCGGGCGCTGGTCACGAAGCTCGAACTGGCCCTCGGCGTCGGTCTTGACCGTATTGAACTGGTTGAAACCTACTTCGATATCCGCCGCCGGTTTTCCTTCGGGACTCAATACACGGCCGCGCACGGTCGCCAGCGGAACCAGTTCCTTGTTCAGCCGCAGCGCCGCCCCAGCCGCGCCCACCACCAGCGGCGCCTCCGGCGGTCCCTCTCGCAGCGGTTCCACAAAGCCGTTCTTTTCAAACCTTGAGAAATAGCGGCCGGCCTTCATCCCGCTGATCCGCCACGCGCCGGTGTCATCGGTTGTGGTGTTGTAGTGGACCGCCTGCTGCGTCCACAGCGTCACTTCTACGCCGCCAAGGCCCAGGCGCGTAGTGCTGTTTGTGACCAGGCCTTGCACGGCGCCGGTGTCCTGCGCCAACGCAGCCAGCGGCAACAGCACGATGACCGCACCAGATCGCAACATGGCAGCTTCCTATAGAGTATAAAATGATGCGGCTTTCTTCTCTCCGCCGCTGAAGGGCCCGCGAGCCTCCTGATATAATCCGAGACTTAGACTGCTTGACGCAGAGTGTGTTGCTGCAGTCTGTGGGGCAGGTCTCCGGCCTGCCGGCTTGCTTTCAGCAGGTCGAAAGCCCGCCTGCCGCCAAAACACTTGGCAGGATTGTGAAGAACGGCTGGGCAGGCCGAATGCCGGCCCCCCGAATGAGGAGGAAGTCCCTTCAACGATGAGTGAGCGAAACCTCGAGGACTTGCTGCGCACCGCCGGCAATCCCGTCAAACTGCTGCGCAATTCCCAAATCGGCCCCTACGCCTTTCCGGTAGTGCGTTCCGAGTTCTCCAACTGGCGCGACGAACAGCGCGCCTGGAAGGAATCCTGCGCCCTCTTCGACCAGTCGCACCACATGACTGATCTTTATGTCGAAGGCCCCGACGCGCTGAAGCTGTTCGCCGACCTCGGCATTAACACCGTCGGCAATTTCAAAGTCAATCTGGCCAAGCAGTTCGTCGCCTGCAATCACGACGGCTACGTGATCGGCGACGCCATCCTGTTTCATCTGGAGCAGAACCGCTTCAACCTCGTCGGACGTCCTCCCGCGCACAATTGGGTTCAATACAACGTCGAGACCGGCGGCTATAACGCGAAGGCCGAACGCGACGAGCGCTCCTTCGTCAACCAGGGCCGCCGCCAAACCTACCGCTTCCAGATCCAAGGCCCGAACGCCGTCAAAACCATGGAAAAGGTGACCGGCAAACCGGCGCCCGACATCAAGTTCTTTCACATGGACGTCTTCAAAGTCGCGGGCCGCGACGTGCGCGCGCTGCGTCATGGCATGGTCGGCCAGCCCGGATGGGAACTGTGGGGCCCGTGGGAAGATGGCGACGCCGTCCGCGACGCCATTGTCGAAGCCGGGCAGGAGTTCGGCATTCGCCAGGTCGGCGCGCGCGCGTATCCCACCACCTGCCTCGAATCCGGCTGGATTCCGTCGCCGCTCCCGGCGATTTACACCGGAGAGAAGATGAAGCCCTACCGCCAGTGGCTGAGCACCAAAAGCTACGAAGCCATGGCGTCTCTCGGCGGTAGCTATTCTTCCGACAATATCGAGGACTATTACCTCTCGCCCTACGATCTGGGCTACGGCCCCTTCGTGAAATTCGACCACGACTTCGTCGGCCGCCAGGCTCTCGAAAAAATGGCCGGCAAACAAACCAAGAAGAAGGTCACTCTCGTTTGGAACAGCGACGATGTCGAGCGCGCGCTCGGCTCGCTATTTCACGGAAAGGGCGACTCCGCCAAATACATCGACCTGCCGCTCGCAAACTATGCCACTTTGCCGTTCGATAAAGTCGTCAAGGACGGCAAGACCGTCGGCATGTCAACCTACACCGGTTACACTTACAACGAACGCGTGATGATTTCGCTCGGCGTGGTCGACGCCGCGCAGAGCGAGCCCGGCACGCCGGTCACCATCGTGTGGGGAGAAGAAGGCCGCGGCTCATCGAAACCAACGGTCGAGCGCCACAAGCAGATAGAGATTCGCGCGACGGTCGCCGCGGTCCCCTACGCCGAGGTGGCGCGCGTCGCTTACCGCCCGCATTAGAGAAACCCTATGGCATACATCTTTCATCAAAACGATTTGCCGCACCTGGAGGCCGTCGTTCCCGGCCGCACCCGCACATTCTTCGTCAACAAGGAACTGACTAACATCGACGACATGCTGGCGGGCGTCATGAATTACGCGCCGCACGGCTCGTCGCCCTACCATTACCACGAGGTCTGCGAGCACTTCTACTTCATCATGGAAGGCAAAGGAACAGTCGAGACCGAAGAAGGCGTGCGCCCCGTCGGCCCCGGCGACCTGGTCTTCATTCCGGCCGAAGCCAAGCACCGCCTGCGCGCCACAGATACCGGGCTCTTTTATTTCGAATTCCAGGCGCCCAACCGTTTCAAGACCCACATCCTCGACGGCACGCCCGACGACCTGCGCTGGAACCGCGTCGACGGCCGAGTCTGGGTGCAAACGTAGAAGCCGGAGACCACAATGACCGCCACCACTCTGACCTTCATCAATACGAATGATCTGCCGCGCGTAAAAACCCCGCAAGGCGACCTGACCGAGATCCTCAATCAAAGTCTCTGCGGCGCGAAAAACGTCCTCGGCATGCTGCGCTGGCTCGCTTCCGGCCAAGAGTTCACCGCCGAGTCGTCGAACAAGCACCAGCTCATCTACCTCATGGAAGGCCAAGGCCGGATCACCCTGGAAGGCAAATCCTACGACGTCGCCAAAGGCGCCGGCGTCTATCTCGGCCCCTCCGAAACGGCGACGCTCCAAGCCGCCGACGGCGCCTCCCTGAAGCTGTTCCACCTCGTCGTGCCGCAGATCCCGAAATAGTCGGCTGACCACCTAGACAAAGACGCGAGGGCGGACGGAGTGACGCCGCCCACATATCTCCCAACCGCACACCAGGGTCAAAACTTTGACGATGTGCATAATTTTGTCGCCGTTTTTCGCCGCATCTGCTTGGTTTGACGTGTGGGAGCCTGGAACGGAAAATGCACGGCTCCTTTGATTGATTATGTCGACGTCGACGGCCATCCTGAAAGAAGCCGCTCAGCAGCAAAAGGCGGTGCGCACCCGGCGGCCCGACCTTTCCATGCTTCTTGGTGTTGCCGTCGCCCTCGCTGCCATGGTGGCGGGGATTGCCGTGACCGGCGTGAAGGCTGCCTATTTCCTTCAGCCGACCGGAGCCCTGATCGTACTGGGCGGGACTCTCGGCGTCATCATTCTGACTACGCCGCGCGCAGGCCTCATGAATTCGGCCCGTCGCGTCGCAGAATTACTCTGGGCGCCGGATATCGATCGGCGCGCGCTGATGGCCGAAATCATGGGCTACGTCAGGCGGGCCCGCGCCTTCGGCGTCCTCACTCTCGAACCCATCGCCGCTCAGGCCACAACGCCGTTTCTCCGCGAATCGCTGGTGATTACGTTGGACGTGCAGGAGCGTGACAAGCTCAAATCCGCGCTGGAATTGAAACTACGGTTGCGGGAGCGACAGGGCGAGACCGATGCCAAGGTCTTGGAAGTTTCCGGAGGATTCGCACCCACCATCGGCGTGCTGGGAACCATCGTGGGCCTCATCGATGTCCTGCGTCAATTCTCGAGCCTGCAATCGGTGGCAAACGGCGTCGGGACCGCGTTCGTGTCCACGATCTATGGCCTGGCTGTAGCGAATCTGATCCTGCTCCCCACCGCCAATCGAATCCGCGCGCGCGTCGCAGAAGCCTTTGAGACGCATGAAATGATCATCGAAGGCATGATGTGCATCTTCGACAAGATGCACCCCTCGCTGGTACAGGAGCGGCTCAGCTTCTTCTTGCACGAATCGGAAAGCAAGTGAAACCCAGATATCTGGAATCCGAGAATCGCGGCCGGGATCGCTGGATGGTCAGCTATGTGGATGTTCTGACCATCCTCCTGATCTTTTTCATCTGCGCCGCGCTGAAAGTTCCGAAGGCCGCCGCTGGCGCCGCTTCGATTCCTCCTGTCACGCAGCACGCAGTTCAAGTGCCTCCCGTTGCTCAGCGAGAACCTCCACCAGCGGGCCCCTTGGCTCCGGATCCGCCTCTAGCCGATTTGCAGCGCCGTCTCGAAGGGGAAGGCATCGATGTTCACCGCGAGGCGCGCGGCGTCGTGGTCACGCTACCCCAGGCCATTTTGTTCGCTTCCGGCGACGATCGCATCAGTGCCGATGCCCGCCCGATCATCGAAAAGATCGCCTCCCGCATTCGGGATCTGCCGAACCAGGTAACGCTTGTCGGATATGCCGATAACATCCCCGTTTCGAATCGCCGTTTTCGCAACAACTGGGAACTGGCTGCCGCGCGCGGCCTGCGTTTACTCGAGCTGCTGACGCGCGAATACGGTATTGCCGAATCGCGGCTCTCCGTGACCAGTGACGGCGCCAACCGGCCGAAAGATTCGAATGACACCCCAGTCGGCCGCGCCGCCAACCGGCGGGTTGAGATCCTCATCGCCAACGAGTAATTCGCCGCCAGCCTGCATCGACTCGGCCGCCGTACGCCGCCTGATGGTCGACACCGGCGCCGAGTCCACGTGGATCAACGCGACGGTGTTGGAGACGATAGGCATCGAGCGGCGCAAAAAGGATCTCCAATTCCAACTGGCAAATGGTCAAATCATTACGCGCTCAGTTGGCTATGCCGTACTGCCGTGGATAAGTCGGAGATCGTGGACGAGGTCGTTTTCGCGGAAACAGGCGATCTCCAACTACTCGGCGCGCGCTCTCTGGAAGGTCTAAATTTGCAAGTGGATGCGCGCCGGAAAAAACTGGTGGCTGCCGGTCCGATCGTCAGTGCAGCCGCCGTGCCGCCGCCGTGCCGCCGCGATTCGGACGGTTGGTGCAGGTCCCGTCCGATGCACCGAAGACTCGCGGAACGACTCGGATGAAAAAACCCAAAAGGCCTCGGGCCACCAAATTGAAGGCTCGGTGAGTGGCCCCAAAACAGCCGACTGAGTCGGTCACGGCCTGAGAAAATCTTCTCATCTGCCATAGAATCAATCACTTATCCCCAAAATCCGCCTGCCGGCACCCGTTTCCGCCCTCACCCCCGCGAGACAATGAAATGTGAGGCAGGCCCA
>DASXAK010000237.1:0-5580 GCA_036406715.1 Bryobacteraceae bacterium
ACAGATTGTCGTTGAGCGCGTACGCCGGGCCGTTGTATTCATAGCGCAGGCCGTACATCAGGGTCAGGCGCGACGTGACCTTGAAATCGTCCTGCGCGTAGGCCGCCCAATCGCGGAAGCGGTTGTACTGCGCGGCGAATGGCTCCCTTCGCGTGACCGTGGCCGGAAGGCCCAGCAGGAAATCGGCATACGCGTTGCCCGTGAACGTGCCGCTGAACGTGTAGCTGCCGAAGATCGGATTGCCCGAGTTGTTGGGCATGTAGCGGTTGACGAACCAGCTGATCTCTTCCACGCCGAACTTGAGCGAGTGGAGCCCGCGAATCCAGCTCAGGTTGTCGGCGAACTGCGCGTGGCCGTCGTTCACCGGGCTGAGCAGATTGATGTTGTTGTTGCTGACTCCGGAAATGGAAAAGAAGGGCAGGGTATTGATGGGCCCTCGAGGGGGCAGTCCGGAGATGCCGATTTTGGCCAGCGCGTCCTGCCCATTGAAATCGGCGATCGAGGCCGAGACAAGGATCACGACGCCTGCGCGGAATTCGTTCACCAGGTTGGCGCGCAGGGTCGCTACATCGCCGAGCGTCCAGAAATTGACGCGGCGGATGTTGTCGGACGTGCCGATCGTGGTTGGCGGCAGGGGCGAGCGCGCGCCGGGGATGTGGTAATCGTCCTTCTTGTTTTGGTACCGGACGAACGCCGTGTTGCTGGCCGTGAAGGCATGGTCGACGCGGAACTCTTCCATGCGATGTACTTCGGGCCCGTTGAACGCGGCGCGGTAGTTCGACGCGGTGAGCGTTGGCGGTCCGAAATTGGGCTGCGGAAAGTACATGCTTTGCGCGTTGAGCGCCTGCTGGCTCAGGAACTGCGGCGCGATGGTGTTTCCGACGAAGGGATTCAGCCCGGTGTACGGATTGCGTAGCGCCGCCATACCAGTGAAATCCCCCGACCGCATGGCGGCCGTCGGCACGCTCGGCGAAAAGATGTAGGCAGCCACGCCGCGCTCGCCGTCGAAGTCGGCCATGAAGAAAGTCCGCTCTTTTTGGATAGGACCGCCGAGCGAGCCGCCGTACTCGTGCAGGTTCTGGAATGGCTTGGCAGTTACATAGGGATTGCGCGCGTCGGTGGCACTGTTGCGCATGTACCAGAAGACGCCGCCGTGAAAGTCGTTGGTCCCGGACTTGGTGGCCGAGGTGACGGTCCCCATGCCGCCGAACTCGGCGCGCGTGGTGAGCACGTTGGCGGTGAACTCCTGGATAGCTTCGACGGAAGGCTGCGAAACGTTGTCGGGACTGCCGAAGTTTCCGAAGGTCGTCTCGATGCCGTCCACCTTGACCTTCATGCTGGACGCGCCGGCGCCCGGCGAGAGCCACTTGGCGCCGTTCCCCACCTGTACGACGCCTGGGATGGTGAGCGGCAGGATCTCCGAAATCAGTCCCGAATCGCCGGAGTTCTTGGCGACCGTGCGGAGGTTGGTGGGCAACTCGATAATCTGCTTTGTCAGCAACTGCGCGCCGACGACCGGCGATTCCGTCTGGATGACGGTGGACGCCACGTCGATGACCAGAACCTCTGCAGTGGCGGCGGCCACCTCAAAGGCAAGGTCCTGCCGCACGGTGCGGTAAGGACTCACGGGAAAAGCGCGCGTTTCGATCGCACGGAAGCCCGCGGCTTCGGCCGCCAGCCGGTACGTTCCGGGCGGTAAGTTCGGAAAGGAGTAGACGCCGGCGTCGTTGGTCGTGGCGGTCTGTTTCCGGCCGGTTTCCTCGTTGCTGAGGGTCACCTTGGCGTTCGGCACGGCGCTGCCGGAAGGGTCCATGGCCAGTCCGGTCACGGTTCCGAGAGGCGTCTGCGCGGAGAGCGCGATGGCGAACGTAAATAGAGCCAAGCACGTATTGCGCATGGGGAAACGACTATTTTTGCATACGTGCGCGAGGGGACGGGATTTTCGGCGGGAGCTTGTGCGCTGCGTCCGGCCGGCGCGGCCCCAATTGTAAATTGGAAGGGAGTGGAGAAGTATAACCGGGCATGGCTGATCGGGTTCTCGGGCGCCGTTTTGTCTCTGGTCCTGTTCGCCTGGCTGGCTCGCCAGGTGCTGGCGGGCGCGACGCACGATTTCGATCTGGCGGTGCGCGGCGCCATCCACTCATGGGCCTCACCCCGGCTCACATACGCGATGCGCGGCGTGACCGAACTGGGCGCCCCGGCCTTTCTGGTGACGCTCGGGGTGATCCTGGCCTGGAGGCTGGCGCGCGCCGGGAGGCGGCGGGCGGCGGTGGTTCTGGTTATCGCGGCCTGCGGCTCGGAGGCGCTGGACCAAGTCCTGAAGCTGGTGTTTCACCGGCAACGGCCGGAGCCGTTTTTCGGGTATGCATTGCCGCTGAGCTACAGCTTTCCGAGCGGCCACTCGATCGCCTCAGCCTGTTTCTACGGCGTCGTGGCGGCGATCGTAACCGTTCGGATGAAATCGCGCTGGCGAAAGGCGGCGATCTGGACGGTGGCGGCGCTGCTGGCGTTGGCCGTCGGCTTTTCGCGCGTGTACCTGGGGGTGCACTATCCGAGCGACGTCATTGCGGGCTATCTGGCGGCGGTGATCTGGGTGGCCGCGGTTCGCGCCGGGTACGAATATTGGACGCGGCGGACGGGCGCTCGCTAGCGCTTCCCCGCGCCGCAATGCTATTAGTTGAGCTTGCCAATGAGTACGCCAACAGTTCTTGTTTCCGGCTCGTGCGGGCTGATCGGGTCGGAAGTTTCGGTGTTTTTCGCGCGCCAGGGCTTCCGCGTGGCCGGCATCGACAATAACCAGCGCGCCGAATTTTTCGGGCCCGAAGGCGACACGAGCTGGGTGCTGGAGCGGCTGCGGCGCGAGATCCCGGGCTATCGGCATGAATCCATCGATATCCGCGACCGGCAACGAACGCTGGCGCTCATTGCCGAACTGCGGCCCAACCTGATCGTCCACACCGCGGCGCAGCCCTCGCACGATCGCGCGGCGTCATTTCCGCTGGTGGACTTCGAAGTGAACGCGCTGGGCACGCTGCACATGATCGAAGGAGCGCGGCTCGCGTGTCCGGAATCGCCATTCATCCACATGTCGACCAATAAGGTCTACGGCGACCGGCCGAATACTATTCGGCTGCGTGAGATCGAGACGCGCTGGGATTACGCCGACCCGGCTTTCGTGCACGGCATCCCCGAGGATTTTCCGATCGACCAAAGCAAGCATTCGGTCTTCGGCGCATCCAAGGTGGCCGGCGACGTCATGGTGCAGGAGTACGGCCGCTACTACAACATGCCGACGTGCTGCCTGCGCGGCGGCTGTCTCACCGGGCCCAACCACTCGGGCGTCGAGCTGCACGGGTTCCTCAGCTACCTGGTGAAATGCAATCTGGAAGGCCGCGAGTACAAAGTGTACGGGTACAAAGGCAAGCAGGTGCGCGACAACATTCATTCCGAGGACGTGGCGCGCTTCATGTACGAGTTCTGGAAAGCGCCGCGCTCGGGCGAGGTCTACAACCTGGGCGGTGGCAAAGACAATTCGTGCTCGATCCTGGAAGCCTTCCGCATGGCCGAGCAGCACACCGGCCGGCCCATGCGCTGGCAGTATGTCGACCAGAACCGCATCGGCGACCACATCTGCTATTACAGCGATCTGCGTAAGATGAAGGCGCATTATCCCGCGTGGAGCGTGAGCAAATCGCTGGAGACCATCTTCGCCGAGATTGCGCAGGCGTGGACGGTGCGATGCGCCTCCTGATCACGGGGATCTGCGGATTCGCCGGCGCGTCCATAGCGGAGGCGTTGCTCGAACGGTTGCCGGGCCTGGAGATTGCCGGCATCGACAATCTGAGCCGCGCGGGATCGGAAGGCAATCGCGCGCGCCTGCAAAAGCTCGGCATCCGGTACGTTCACGGCGATATTCGGGCGGCCAGCGATTTCGAGGCCCTTCCGCCGGCCGATTGGGTGCTCGACGCGGCCGCCAATCCGAGCGTGCTCGCGGGCGTGCGCGGCGCCAGCAGCCGGCAGTTGTTCGAGCACAACCTCGCGAGCCTGGTGAACGTGCTCGAATACGCGAAGAGTCATCGGGCGGGCGTGCTGATGCTGAGCTCGAGCCGCGTCTATTCCATCCCCGCGTTATGCGCGCTGCCTTTGAAGATCGACGGCGCGGCATTCCGGCTGGATGCCTCGGCGGAGTTGCCACGCGGAGTGTCGGAGCGCGGGATCGGCCCGGAGTTTTCGACGCGGTCGCCCATCTCGCTCTACGGCAGCACCAAGCTCGCGTCGGAAGCGGTGGCGCTGGAGTACGGCTCCGCGTTCGACTTTCCGGTCTGGGTGAACCGCTGCGGCGTACTGGCCGGCGCCGGCCAGTTCGGCACCGCCGAGCAGGGCATTTTTTCTTATTGGATCCACGCGCACCGGTCGCGCCGCCGGCTGCGGTACATCGGCTTCGACGGCACGGGCCGGCAGGTCCGCGACGCGCTTCACCCGCGCGACCTCGCGACGCTGCTCGACGCCCAGATGGCGGCTGGCCGTCGGGGCGGGCAGCGCATCTATACGGTTGGCGGCGGTCCGGAGAACGCGATGTCCCTGGCCAATTTGACCGCGTGGTGCGACGAGCGCTTCGCTCCGCACGCGCCCGAGCCCGATCTGAGCCCGCGGCCCTACGACGTCCCGTGGCTGGTGATGGATTCGAGCGACGCCGAGCGCGATTTCGCCTGGCGGGCCACGACGACGGTCGGATCGGTGCTGGAGGAGATCGCCGGGCACGCGGAGCGGCATCCGGATTGGCTGGAGAGGAGCGGAGGGTGATACCGTAAGGCTATGAGCGCCGGAACGCTGATCTCCGTTGAAGAGTATCTGCGCACCTCGTATCGGCCCGATCGCGAGTACCGGGACGGCGTACTCGTGGAGCGGAACGTGGGAAAGAAAGCGCACGCGCGTTTGCAGATACTGCTTGGACGCTATTTCTGCCGTTTCGAAAAAGAGTGGCGCATCCGCGCCTATACCGAGATGCGGATACGCGCCCGCGCGGGGTGGTACCCCATTCCGGACCTGTGCGTCTATTCGCTCCCTGAGCCTGAGGGAGAAGTTCCGACCGTGATGCCGCTCCTCTGGGTCGAGATCCTCTCCGACGACGACCGCATCATGGACGTCTGGAACAAAGCGAAAGACCTGATCGCCTGCGGCGCACCTTACGTGTGGATTATCAATCCCCACACGCTCGACAGTGAGCTGTTTACGCAGGAAGGCGGGCCTAAAGAAGTGCCCGACAAGACTCTGCGGATCCCGGACACACCGATCGTGGTACCTCTGACCGACGTGGTCGAAGAGGATTAGCGCAAATCTCCGCGCGGCTTGCCCTGCGTGATCTCGTCGTATGCGTCCTTGACCTGCCCCTTCAATGAGCGTTCGGATACCCAAGCCGAAACGCTGTCCGGCATTTTCAACGACGCTTGCAGTTCCTCGACCTTCTTGCCGGAATCGACTCCGGCTTTCACCGATTTCATCAGCTCGGCCATGAACTGCGATTGGCCGCCGATCAGCTCGCGGCCGCCGCGGACGCCGTGTCCGGGGAGCACATACTTC
>DASXAK010000238.1:0-16762 GCA_036406715.1 Bryobacteraceae bacterium
CGATCCGGTGGGCAACGGAGTGCTCGGTTTCACGGATGTGCCCGACGGCGCGGGAGTGATGGGCGTCAGCGGGAGGGGCGGCCACGGCATCATCGGAACCGGCGGCTTCGGCCTGACGGGGATGGGAACCGTGATGGGCGTGTGGGGGATCGCGAAATCCGACACGGCTTGGGCGGGCTATTTCAGCGGCCCGGTGATGGTGGAAGGCACGGCGACCATCGCCCAGATGGGTGTCACCGGGAGCGCAAGCGTGGCGGCCGACGTGTCCGTAGGCGGCGGAGTTGCCGTGAACGGCGATGTCTCGGTGGCGGGGAGCCTCACGGTTCGCGGCGATGTCCTGCTGCCCGAAAAGGATCTGGCGGAGCGGTTCGAAGTGGAAGGCCCGCGCGTCTGCGCGCCCGGCACTGTAATGACGATCGGCGAGGGGGGCGGGCTGGTTCCATGCAGCCGCCGCTACGATAAACGTGTGGCCGGCGTGATTTCGGGAGCCGGGCAACTGCGAAGCGCCATCACCTTGGGAGCTTCGGCCGAGGCGGCGTCAAGCGTAAAGCTCGCGCTGGCCGGGACGGCTTACTGTTACGTGGACGCAGATGCCGCGCCGATCGAGATCGGCGACCTGATCACAACTTCGGACACGGCAGGACATGGAATGAAGGCGTCCGACGCGGGCGCGAGTTTCGGCGCGGTGATCGGCAAGGCGCTGGCAGCGCTGAGGGGCGGTAGAGGGCTCATCCCGATCCTCCTCGCGTTGCAATAGCCTCCGCGGCGCTCGGCTCTCCAGGCCTCCCCACCCGTTCCACCGCCCTTGGAAATCGCTGCCGCGATTCCCACATTCCCACAGCTCCGACGACAGTTCCTACATATAAAGACAAAACACCGTGGCGAGGCTAAAACGTCTCGCCACGGAAATCAATCACATGGGTTGGGCCAAATTAAAAACCCGAAGTGGGCCAACGAGACTTGCCAAAAGCATCTGAGCGACAATGATTGCATCGAGAGGTACCGCTAATGAACTCCATGGTTGATTCATTGTTTGACCAGTATGACCGCGGTCGGATGACGCGTCGCAATCTTGTTCAAGCGTTGGCGGCACTTGTACTGCCGACGACTACTCTGGCGCAGGACGGCACCCGGTCTTCCGGTCCAATCGTTCGCGGCTTGTCCGTCAACCACGTAGCGCTAACGGTCAGCGATGTTCCACGTTCCTTCGCGTTTTATGAACGACTCTTCGGGGTCACAAAAGGCTGGCCTGCCACGGACGCCGGTACGGGCATCCACATGGACTTCCCAGATGGGTACATCAGCATCGATTCAGTGGCCGCACAGAAGGGCGTGATCACACATTTCGCGGTGGCGGTCGACCATATGGATCAGGTCGCTGCCAAACGCCTCGCTGACAGGATCAATAGCGAGCTGCCGGACGTCAAAGCGAGAGATGCGTATCAGGCCAATACCGGCGGCTCGACGGTCAATCTCAGGGATCCCGACGGCGTATTCGTGCAAATCTCGTCGAAGGACGGGCGCTAGTCGACGAACCGGAGATTGGTCGGCGCAACGGAAGTGTGTCGCCGGCGGCGGCGCGAACGGCATACCACTCGATCAGTTCACCCCTATCGGAGCGGCGCGTGATCCACGAGTCAACGGACAGACCACAAGTACGACACGGCGACTATCCGTCAACGTGGATCACTTCCGAGTGGCTGACCATGCGGAATCCAGGCGACGTCAACAAGGATTCGATCCGATAAACTCTAAGGGGACACTGGATATGTCCGTTTCGGTAGGTGACAAACTGGGACCCTACGAAATCGTCGCCTTTTTAGGGAAAGGTGGTATGGGGTCCGTTTACCGGGCGCATGACGGCCGCCTTCGTCGCGATGTCGCGATCAAAGTCTGCTCCGAACGCTTTAGCGAGCGCTTCACGCAGGAAGCCCGCACCATCGCCGCGTTGAATCATCCAAATGTATGTACCCTATACGACATTGGCCCGGATTACCTGGTGATGGAGCTGATCGACGGTGTGTCGCCCAGGGGACCACTGTCGGAACAGGAAGCGTTGGGCATCGCTGCCCAGGTCGCCGCTGCGCTGGCAGCTGCTCACGAGAGGGGCATCATTCACCGCGATCTGAAGCCCGCGAACGTGAAGATCACGCCCGAGGGCCTGGTCAAAGTACTCGATTTCGGTGTGGCCAAACAAATTTGCAAGCCCACCGCTGACGCCTCAACTTTGACCATGGTGACCGAACCAGGGCTTGCCATAGGTACTCCGGCGTATATGGCACCGGAGCAAGCGCAGGGCAAAGAGATCGACACACGCGCGGATGTGTGGGCGTTCGGAGTCATGCTCTATGAATTGCTTAGCGGGCAATCGCCGTTCCGTGGCGACTCCGTGGCGTCGACGCTGGCGGCGGTGTTGAACCAAGAGCCCGATCTCACGAAATTTCCGCCTCGCGTACGGCCTCTCTTGCGGGCCTGTCTGAAGAAGGACGCGCGGGAGCGTTTGTCCAGCATTGTGAACTGGGGGCTGCTGCTGGACCAGGACGGCCTGGCTCAACCTGCTGTACCGGCAACCCGAAGCAAAATACCATGGGTGGTGGCAGCCATGGCCGGGATCTTAGCGGTGATCGCGTTTTGGGCCCCCAGGCAGCGCGATCCGCGGCCCTCAATTAGCGAGCCGCTCATGCGGATCGACGCCGATCTCGGTGCCGGCGTGTCTCTATTCACGGAGAACGGTCCCGCGCTCGCGCTTTCGCGCGACGGCACCAGAGTAGTCTTCTCCTCGCGACGTGAAGACGGCAGCACCCGCCTTTTCTGGAGACGCCTCGACCAAGCGAATGTGACCCCGCTGCCAGGAACAGACTCCGGTTTTGCACCGTTCTTTTCCCCGAGTGGCGAACAGATCGCGTTCTTCGCAAACGGCTCGCTCAAGAAAATAGAACTCGCAACCGGAAACATTACAGTACTTGCCAATGCCGTCAACCCAGCCGGAGGTACCTGGGGTGAAGACGACATGATCGTTTTCAATCGGGCGCCCACGCTGGATCTTTGGAAGGTGCCGGCGAACGGCGGCGAAATGAAGCCGGTGCCTCGAGCCGCTAGCACTGCTGGCCGCTACTGGCCCCAATTGCTGCCGGGCGGCAAAGCATTGTTGATTACAAGAGTCCCGGCATTGGGTGGCGACGTGGATCAGGAAAGCATCGATGCGCTGTCTGTGGACGACGGCCATACTCAAACATTGGTTGAAGGAGCTCATTTCGGCCGCTATCTTCCGAACGGCTACCTCGCTTATTTGCGGAGGGGGACGCTGTTTGCCCGCGCTTTCGACGTGGCGCACCAGAAGCTGAATGGCCCGGAATTTCCAGTTTTGCAGGGCGTCGATTATTCCACCCTCGATGGGGCTGGGCAGTTGGATGTTGCATCCAACGGAACCCTGCTTTTCCGCACCGCGCCAACAGGTAGCGAATTGAAAACCGTACAGTGGCTGGATGGCGACCGTCTTGAACCGCTGCTTGGAATACCGGGCGATTACCGCGCCATCAGTCTCTCGCCCGATGGCAAACGGCTAGCGCTGGTGATCTCCGATACTGGCGGAAGCGACCTGTACGTTTATGACGTTGAACGCCGCCAGCAGCCGGCGCGGCTCACGGTCGGCGCCAACGTCTTAGCATCCGGTAGCCTGACCTGGATGCCCGATGGACGTTACCTGCTCTTCAGCGCTGGTGCCAGTACGTGGTGGGTTCCGACCGAAGGCCTTTCGCAACCTCGGGAGCTTCTCCGGGGATTTAATGTCAATTCGATCTCCCATGACGGTAACCGCCTTTTTGTCACGACGGTTAACAGTTCCACTCGTACGGATACGTGGATCGCGCCGTTGAGTGTAGCAAGCGATGGACCCCACGTTGGCCAGCCCACGCCGCTGTTGCGAGGTATTTATTCGGAGGTTCCGTTTGACGACTCTCCCGACGGCCGCTGGCTATCTTACGCTGCGGATGAAACGGGAGTCGCGGAGTTGTACGTGACCGAAATCGCCAATCCTTCACGGAAATGGTTGTTGTCCACGGCCAGCGGTCAGCGAGCATTTTGGGAGCCATCGGGACGGGAGATCCTTTTCGCAACATTCTTTGCTCCAATCCGCATCATGATAGTCTCGTATTCGCTCGACAAAGGACATTTCCAACCGGACCAGCCGCGGGCCTGGTCTCGCGTGGCGATTCCGGATCATGCCGGGTTCTCGGCTCGAAGCGTCGCTATGAGCCCGGACGGGAAGCGCGTCGCAGTACTGATGCCCGCAGAGACGCCTTTGGGCAATCGCGTGACCTTTGTTAGCAACTTCTTCGACGAGGTGCGGAGGCGTGCTGCTGGTGTGAAATGAATCTCAAATAAACAGCATCTCGCTCAACTACCACGCTATGTGCGGATGTGATCTCCTGGATTCCGAGTGCTCGACTCGTACGAAGGCTACACATTCGCCCCGTGGGAGATCACTCCCGGTTCGCCGGCTCTTGCACGTATCCCCGTTTTCCCCACGCGCGATAATCTCCACATGGATCGAGAGCCCTATCCGGCGGCCCGCAGCGTCTCCCCCGCAGTCCTCGCCTATTTCGCACGCCATCACGCCGGCCTCCAGCCGGAAGGCTCTCCCCCGGCCGCCGCCGCTCCCGATCGCCACGTCATCGAGGCCGTCATCGACGCCGCGTTTTGGGCCAGCCTTCGCCGCGAAGAAGGATATGTCCCCAAAATCTCGCTCGCTTTTCTTCCGCCGGAACAGACGACGCATCCGCTCGTGTTTGAGCGGCCCCTCCCGTTGGATCCGGGCCTCCTCACGCGCGTGGCGCCCGCCGTCGAACGCCCCGGCATCCATCTCGGCGTCTGGCGCGAAGCCGGCGAACTCACAGTCTGGGGCATCGCTCGCCCGCTTCCCCCCTTGTGCTTCGTCGTCGAAGTCGCCGCGCCCGGCTTGCTCGTGATCAAACATCACACCGGAGAACCGTCCGGCAAATTCGTCAATGTCGCGGTGCTCGAAGGCGACCAGATCAAGATGATCGACGGCCAGACTTCCGGGCTCGCCGACTGTTCCTCTCTCTTGACCTCGCTATTGGGATTGGATGCGCCCGCCAACTGGGTGCACTCGGGCAACGTGCTGGCCCGGATGGCCCTTTCCATGCGTGCCCACGGCCGCGGCGGATCGCTTCTGGTGGTGCCCGCCGCGAGCGACGCTTGGCGCGAGTCGATCGTCGCTCCGATGCCCTATGCCGCGTCTCAGCCCCTCACCGAGTTGGCGGTGCTGGGCCGGGCCGCTCCGGCCGAAGCCGAGCGCCGCGCCTGGAAAGAATCGCTCGGACGCGCCATCGATGCCGTGGCCGGTCTCACCGCGGTGGATGGCGCCGTGGTGATGACCGCTCAGTTGGAAGTCCTCGGATTCGGCGCCAAAATTGTGCGCCGAAAAGCCTGGCCGCCTGTCGAACAGGTCACCGTCACAGAGCCCATTCAAGGCGGCGCCGGCACGCTCGTCCACCCCGAGCAATTGGGCGGCACGCGCCATTTCTCCGCCGCTCAGTTCGCCCAGGACCAGCGCGATTCGGTCGCGCTCGTGGCTTCCCAGGACGGCCGCTTCACGGTCTTCGCCTGGTCCGTTCGCCAGAACATGGTTCAGGCCCATCGCATCGAAGCCTTGCTGCTCTGAGCGAGTCGTTCACACGCTTCCGAAATTTCCCCGAACCCACTGATGGCCAAGACGTTGTGCCCGCTTCCTGCCCTCGCAACCGCCCGGCCCGCCGCACCCCTTGCGCCATAATAGAATCGGATGAAGAACTCCGGATTTTCCTAGGGCTCACGAATCACCCCCGCCAGGTTTGCCGCCAGCCCCCGTTTTCGCATCGATCGATGCGACTTACTGCGTACAAATCCTTTGTCTTTAACGAATCGGTCTCCAGTTCCGCATCGATCGATGCGAAAATCGCCCCGTTACCCCGCTCCGCACTCCTGCTGCCGCGCCGCCCGGCTCGCCAGCTCGTCGCACCGGTTGTTGTCTTCATGGCTGGCGTGGCCTTTCGTCCACACCCACGTCGTCTTGTGGCGCCCCACCTCGTCGTCGAGCGACTTCCACAAATCCTGGTTGATCACCGGCTTCTTCGCCGACGTCATCCAACCCTTGCGCTTCCAGCCGTGGATCCAGGTCGTGATGCCGTTCTTCAAATATTCCGAATCGGTCACGACTTCCACTTCGCATCCTTCCTTCAGCGCGCGCAGGCCCTGGATCGCCGCCATCAGTTCCATCCGGTTGTTGGTCGTATGCGGCTCGCAGCCCCACAACTCTTTCTTGTGTTCGTTGAACCGCAGAATGCACGCCCACCCGCCGGGTCCGGGGTTGCCAAGACAAGCACCGTCGGTGATCAGATGGACTTTCTTCACGGAACCAGCGCGGGCTCGGCTTGGAAGAATGCGTCCACGCGGTCCAGAATCGCCGCGGGCTCATGCAGATGATAGATATCGGCGCGCAGTTGCGAGCCGTGCCGAACCCCGTGCGTGAAGTAGGTCGCAAACTGCTTCATCTTGCCGACCGTGTCTTTCTCGTCGCGTTCCATCAGCATGGCATAATACTGCCGCATCATCTCGTAGCGGTCGCGCTGCGTCGGCTGGTCGTAGCGCCCGGTCTCCAGATACTGCTCGATCTGCCGGAAGATCCATGGATTCGACGACGCGGTGCGGCCGATCATTACGGCATCGCAGCCGGTCTGTTCGATCATGCGGACCGAATCCTCGGGCGTGACGATGTCGCCATTGCCGATCACCGGAATCTTCACCGCGGCCTTCACCTCTGCGATGCGGGTCCAATCGGCTTTGCCGCTGTAGCCTTGCTCGCGCGTGCGGGGATGCAGCGCGATTGCCTGCAGCCCGCAATCTTCGGCCAGCCGGGCCATCTGGACGGTCACCAGCTCGGAGTCGTTCCAGCCGGCGCGGTACTTCAACGTGAACGGAATCGTGATCGCGGCGCGCACTTCGCGCAGCAGCCGCTCTACGAGCGGCAGGTCGCGCAGCAGGCCCGACCCTCCGTTGCATTTCACCACCTTGTTCACCGGACAACCAAAGTTAATGTCCAGAATGTCAAAGCCGAGATCCTGGCAGACGCGCGCCGCGTCGGACATTACCGCCGGATCGGAGCCAAAAAGCTGCGCCGAAATCGGATGTTCTTCCGGCTCAAACTCGAGATACTTGAGCGTTTTGCTCGGCTTCCGCGCGCCTAGCGACGCCTTCACGCCGTGCGAACTGGTGAACTCGGTCATGATTAACCCGCAGCCGCCGAGGTTGCGGATGAAGCGGCGGAACACAGTGTCGGTGACGCCGGCCATCGGCGCCAGCACCGTGGCGGGCGCTATCGTGACCGGACCTATCGAAAGCTGGGCTGGAAACGGGAGCATAACCCTGTTATTAGTTGATTTTAACGGTTCGAATGCGGAAACGGAACCAATACTCTCCCCGTCTCAGAAGTTTGAGGAAGGAAACGCCATGAAGCCGTTCCAGATTGCTCTGTTGGTAGTCGCCGGCGCTGTTGGTGGTGCGGTCGTGATGAAGGTGACGCAGCGGTCTCAGCCGGTCGCCCCAGCCACGCCTGCGCCGGTTGTGGCGCAGAATCCGACGCCGCCGCCGGCGCCGCAAGCTGAGCCGGTGGCGCCTCCGCCGGCCGCTGAGCCAGCGCCAAAACCGGAGCCGTTCCACGAAAAAGCGAAAGCGCGTCCGAAGCCCAAACCAATCGAGCGCGATCCGGAACCAGTAGCGCGGAATCTCTCGCCCGAGAGTGCGCCCGCTCCCGTAGCCGCTCCGGCCGTGCCGCTGCCGGCGCCTTCCGAAGCTCCACCCGCGCCCCGCCAGCCGGAGAGCGCGCCCACGCCTCCACCGCCTCCTCCACCGCGGCAGGTGACGCTGAACGCCGGAACCGTGATTCCGGTGCGCCTGATTGATGGCCTGTCCACCGAGCGGAACAATACCGGTGACGCTTTCACCGGCACGCTCAATCAACCTCTGGTGGTGGACGGGCTCGTCATCGCGGAACGCGGCGCGCGGGTGGAAGGACGTGTCACCGAAGCCGATAAAGGCGGCCGGGTGAAAGGCGTGTCATCTCTCTCCGTTGAGCTCACGCGCGTGCACTTGTCCGACGGTCAGACGATTCATGTGCAGACCGAAGGCTTCGAGAACAAGGCGGATACGAGCCACAAGACCGACGCAGCGAAAGTCGGGGCAGGCGCGGCGATCGGCGCGATCATTGGCGCCATCGCCGGCGGCGGCAAAGGGGCCGCGATCGGAGCCGGGGTAGGCGGCGGCGCCGGCGCCGGAGATGTCGCGTTGACGCGCGGCAAGCCGGCCACCATTGCTTCGGAAACCGTGATCAGTTTCCGCCTCAGCGCGCCCGTCACAGTGACCGAGAAAGAGCGCCAGTAAGCCTCGTCGAGCGACGGAGCAGGCGCAGAGGCTCTGCTAAACTTGCAGCAGACCTCGATGGAGATTGCATCCCCTTCGCGTACGCGCACGGGTCTTTCCGCCCGGTTCTGGACGCGCTACGAATGGGCGACCCTGCTTCTTTGCGCCGCTCTGCTCGCGGTCCAGCTTTTTGTTCCGCCGAGCTTGGGGGTGGCGGACAACAATGATTTTCCAAAGCTGATCGGACGGTATTGTCTCAGCGATGCCGGAGAGCATCCGTTATTCGACTATGTGAGTTTTACCTATCGGCGCGCGCCATCCGCTTGCTGGGATAGCGGACTGCTCACGTCGGCCGTTCTGCCCCTGGACGTCGCCCTGCTCAGCCGCACGCTGCTGACGCCGGGCCGGTTTGACTTGCGGTTCCTGGGGACTGTTTATGCCCTGATGTTTTTGGCCGCATTCTACGGCTTTCAGTTACTGATCCGGCCTCTACGGCCCGCCACTCGCTTGCTGATTCCGTTGGTTGCCATTTTCCTCCTCGCGGGCGGGACGTACGCGCCCTGGTTTAACTCGTTTTATTTCGATACGGCATCTTACGTCGGTCTGTTGTTGTGCGCGGTGGCAATGTGCCGCCTGGTGTTCAACCCGGCTGTGAGCGTCTGGGAATATCTTCTTGCCGCGGGACTGGTCGTCTTCTTTGCAATGTCGAAGTCGCAGCACGCGCCGCTCGCTCTCTTCATGCTGCCGTGCTTTTGGCTGTCTTTCCGGCGAACTCGATTTCCGGCCCGTCCGCTTCGCTGGGTCGTGACGGTTCTCATCGCGGGCGGTGTGGCCGTGATGTTCGGCACGGTGCCGCGCGGGTACACCACGACCAGTTCCTACAACGCCCTCTTTTATCAAGCATTGCCGCGATCCTCTCATCCGGCCGACGATCTGCGGGATCTGAGTCTCGATGCTTCCCTTCAGCGTTACGTCGGAAAGCACGCTTTCTTACCCGACTCCCCCATCCAGACACCGGCCCAGCTTGAAGCGTTTGCGGCGATTCTCTCGCCTTCCAAGTTGGCGTCCTATTTTCTCTCGCATCCGCGAACAGCCTTCAGAGTCTTGGCGTACGCACTGAGCGAGGGATCCCTGCAGCGCGTCCGTATGGAAATCGGCCCGCGCCAATACCGGCTCGGCAACTATGAACGATCTTCGGGACATCCACCGGAATCTCAGACTGCTTTCCTGACGCAGTGGAGCGACTGGAAGGCAGCCGTATTCGGAAACCATCCACGCCGATTCGCGGCGTACGCGGTTGTCCTGTTCGCCGCGCTATGGATACTGGCATGGCGGAGGCGCGACCCGGGACGGCCGCGTGTCGTCCTGGTCGTCGCGATCCTGACTGTAATGACCGGTACGGCTTTGCTCGTCGTACTCTTCGATGGAGTCGATACCGGCCGCCACCTTTTCTTGTTCAACGCCCTGCTAGACATGGCCTTTTGTGCGGTTGTGGCGTTGGTCTGAATATTTCGTAATATTAACGACCGTTCAGCAACCGCAACGCAGCCGCCTCTCTGGTTCGTCCAAGTTGTAGAGAGGTACGGCAGCAGATGAGAGCAAAAATCTTGGCTGGTGCGGTCGTTGCACTCGGGACGTTATTGAGCGCGTGCGCCCCTTCGAACGGATATGTTGGGGTCGGCTATGGAGCGCCTCCGCCGCCGCGATACGGAGTGGTGGGCGTGGCGCCGGGACCGGGCTACGTATGGACCGACGGATTCTGGGATTACCGCGGTGGTGGTTGGGCTTGGGCGCCCGGCCGCTGGGTTCGGCCGCCGTATCGCGGCGCGCGATGGGCGCCGGGATATTGGGATCGCAGCCCTCGCGGCTATCGATTCCATGCCGGCCGCTGGCACCGCTGATTATCTTCCGAGAATTTCCAGGTAGCGCGCTACCGACTCGATTCCGCGGAAGAAATTCGGCAGGTGAAATTTTTCATTGGGCGCGTGGAGATTATCGTCGGGCAGGCCGAAGCCCATCATGACGCTCGGAATTCCGAGAGCCTCGTCGAACACCCCGACAATCGGAATCGAGCCGCCGGCGCGAATGTACACCGTCTCCTTGCTGAACACCTGTTGCATAGCGTCGGCGGCGGCGTGGATGAAGCGGTTGTCGGGGTTGGTCAATGACGGCTCTCCGGCGTGGAGCACCTTGAATTCCGCCGTCACACCGTTGGGACAGACGGATCGGATAGCGGTCTTGAGCTGCTCAGCCGCTTCGCCGGCGCGCTGATCCGCCACCAGGCGGGTGCTGACCTTGGCGACGGCGCGGGCCGGAATTACGGTCTTGGCGCCTTCGCCCGTGAAGCCGCCGCGAATCCCGTGCACCTCGAGCGTCGGCCGCGCCCAGAGGCGTTCGAATAGCGGAACGCCCGGCTCGCCGACCAGTTGGCGGCCGCCCATTTCCTTTTCCGTGAAATCCTTTTCATCGAAGGGCAGGCGCGCCCACGCCTCCCGCTCCTTGCGGGTGGGTGGAACTACGCGATCGTAGAACCCGGGAATTTTGAGGTGTCCCTCGCGGTCTTTCAACGCGCACAGTATCTCCGCAATCGCCTGAATGGGATTCGGCGCAGCGCCGCCGTACACCCCGGAGTGCAGATCATGGTTGGCGCCCTCGACGAACAACTCGCCGTAGACGATCCCGCGGAGCCCCACGCAAATGGTGGGCAGCTCCGGCGCAAACATTTCCGTATCGCACACCGCCACCGCGTCAGCTTTGAGCCGCGCCGGCTTGCTCCTCACATAGGCCTCGATGTGCTCGCCGCCGGCCTCTTCTTCGCCTTCGATCAAAAATTTCACGTTCACCGGCAGCTTGCCCGTGCTCTTCAGCAGTCCCTCGACAGCTTTGATCTGGATGTAGGTTTGCCCTTTGTCATCGGAGGAGCCGCGGGCGAAGATGTCGTTGCCGCGAATCTGCGGCTCGAACGGCGGCGACTTCCACTCGTCCAAGGGATCGGGCGGCTGCACATCGTAGTGTCCGTAGAAGAGAATTGTCGGTTTGCCCGGGGCGTTCGTCCATTCCGCATAGACCAGAGGATTGCCCTCGCCCTCGATCAGCTCGGCCATCGTCATGCCAGCGGCGCGCAGCTCGTCCCGCACGAATTCGGCGGCGCGCCGGATGTCCGGTTTGTGTTCCGAAAGCGTGCTAATGCTCGGGATCCGCAGAAAGGCGGACAGGCCTTCCACGAACTGAGACTGGTGCTGCTGGTAGTAATTCATATTGACTCCACGTTAACCCACTTGCGAACGCGGATCGAGCAACTGATCCACGCGCGCGGCGGGAATGCCTGCCTTCTCGCGTGCGACCTCGCGGATGGTGCGACCCGCTGCATAGGCTTCCTTCACCAGGGCTGCTGCTTTGTCATAGCCGATTTCGGGCGCCAGCGCGGTGCCCATTGCGAGTGACTGCTCGACGAAGCCTTCGGCGCGGGCTCGGTCTGCCTCCAGGCCATCGATCAGCTTCTCAGCGAAGTTGCGGCTTGATGACGCCAATAGCTCGATCGATTCAAGCAGGTCATAGGCTATCAGCGGCATCATCACGTTCAGCTCAAAGTTTCCGGCAGCCGCGCACCAGGCGATGGTGGCATCGTAGCCGATCACCTGCGCGCACACCATGAGGAGGCTTTCGGCGATCACCGGATTCACTTTGCCGGGCATGATGCTCGATCCTGGCTGCACCGCCGGCAGCTTCAATTCGCCCAGCCCGCAACGCGGACCGGAGCCAAGCCAGCGGATATCGTTCGCGATCTTTGTGAGAGCCACGGCATAACCCCGCAGCGCTCCGCTCAGGAAACAAGCTGCGTCGCGTGCCGCCTGGGCTTCGAAGTGGTTGCGTGCCTCGACGAACGGCAGTCCGGTGCGACGCGCGATCTCAGCGATCCCCGCACGCGCAAATCCAGGAGGCGCATTGAGTCCCGTTCCCACCGCAGTGCCGCCGAGCGGCAATTCGTAAATCCCCGCGAGCGCCGTTTCCACGCGCTCGCAGGCCGCTTCCACCTGCCGGGCGTATCCACTGAATTCCTGCCCCATGCGGATCGGCACCGCGTCCTGCAAGTGGGTGCGGCCGATTTTGACGATGTCGTGGAACTCCGTGGCCTTGCGAGCCAGCGAGCCTGCCAGTTGGCGCATCGCCGGCAGCAGGCGGCCCGTTACGGCTTCGGCGGCCGCGATGTGCATCGCGGAGGGGATGACGTCATTGCTCGATTGGCCGCGGTTCACATCGTCGTTCGGGTGTGCGCCCGCCAAATGCGCGATCACCTCGTTGGCGTTCATGTTGGTCGAAGTGCCGCTTCCTGTTTGAAAGATGTCGACAACGAACTCCGCGTCATGCAGGCCATCGACCACTTCCCCGGCCGCCGTCTCCGCGGCGGGGAGATGGTTGACCTTCGCGGCGGCGCTCTTGATCAAGCCCAGCGCGCGAATGAACGAGCGCGGAAATTGCTTGCCGCTGATCGGAAAATTCGCAACTGCGCGCGCCGTCTGCGCCCCGTATAAAGCGTCCGCCGGCACTTGCATCTCGCCCATGCTGTCGCGTTCCACCCGGTAGTTCATGTTTCCATTCTGGCGCGGTAAGGCAAGGAAACCGCGAAAGGGTGGGCACCGATGTGGCTTTGATCACGGCTATTCTCGGGTTTTGCCTTCACCCGGGGTCACTCCAGATGGTGCGATTCTCCATCTGGACTTGGTAATTCCAGTGTCATGAACACACTGTTTGGGTCTTCGATATAGCCATTGAAGGGCGGACAAACCCGGAAGCCAAATTTCGAGTAAAGCGCGTGGGCCGGTGCAAACTCCGCCGTCGCGCCTGTCTCGAGACTCAATCGCCGGTAACCACGATTCCGCGCCTCAGCGATAATCTCTTCCAGGACCCTGCCGGCGACTCCCTTTCTCAGATAACCGACTGCCGTTCGCATGGATTTGACTTCTCCATGCTCCGCGTCCAATTCCTGCAAGGCCCCACAGCCGATGATGTCCGTCCCGTGCCAGACACTCCAAAACTTAGCTCCGCTCTTGCGCAGTTCTTCCGGTGTGAGCGCGTGTCTGCTCTCGGGCGGCGATAGGTCCGCCAAGGAACGAAGATGTTCGGCGAGGAACTCCTTGATCTTCGGACCTGTTAAATCGTCTAGTCTGACTTCAATTTCAGAATCGGTCATCGCCGTGATTCTCTTTCTCCGGAGATAACGACCGCGTAGCGAGCCTGTTTCCGGGTAGGATTTCGGAACATCGCCGGGTTGTCAAGCTCCACTGCAAGACAGTCGCCTGCATGTAGTCGGTACGTATCCCGTCCAAGCGTGATTTCCATTGCCCCTTCGAGCACCCACACTTGCTCGTGCAATCGATTGCCGGGCACCGTCTCGAATGCCACGGATGCTCCCGCGGGGAAATGCACTTCGGTAATCCGTAGGAACTGACTCACCCCCGAAGGCGACACATTTCGCCGCGTGTAACCTGACTGAGGGTCCCGCCATTCCACCTGATCCTTTCGGCGAGATACGGGGCTATTCGACAGCCGAACCGTTGAAGCTGGACTATCAAATAGAGATGCCAAAGTCACATCGAGCGCGAGAGCGAGCTTATCGAGCACCACAGCCGTTGGACTGGTTTCCCCACGCTCGATCAGGGAAATCATCGAACGGCTGACACCGCTCCTGCGAGCCAGCTCGTCAATAGAGAGCGCTTTCGCTTCCCGCAACTCGCCTACTCGAACAGCGATGCGGTCCTTGACACTCGGGCCCTCCTCCATGATATTGGACATTATTTCCATTATAATGGATGACGATTGCGATGAGCCTCGCAGCGATCATCCGAATTGCTTCCGCTGCAACCGGTCGAGGAAACATTGTGAAAGCTGATCTCGGGGATGACACCGTTGACTCTGAGCGCATCCGGATTCGTCGCGCGACTCTTGCCGACCTTCCTGCGCTCGTAGAAATTCACAATCACTATGTAACCCATACGCACATTACTTTCGACGTGGAGCCGTTCACAGTTGACGAGCGTCGATCGTGGTTCCAAGACCACAACGATGGGAAACGTTATCGGATCGTCGTAGCCGAGATCGATGGTGTAGTGGTTGGGAGCGCTTCGAGCGGACGCCATCGTGCCAAGGCCGCCTATGACACAACCGTGGAAACCAGCATCGCTTGCCGCCCTGCCGCAACGGGGCGCGGAATCGGGACACTCCTCTACCAGGCTCTCTTCGCGGAACTGGCAGCCGAGGATATCCACCGTTTGGTGGCCGGCGTGGCCCAACCGAATGACGCCTCTAACGCTCTGCACCGGAGATTGGGGTTCCGGGAACTGGGCAGGTTCACCGAAGTAGGGCGAAAGTTCGGGCAGTATTGGGATGTCCTGTGGTTCGAACGCGAACTGCATTGAGGAATTCGCCAGATGTGAAAAAGGTCATTTTGGCGCGGTAAGGCGCTGCTGCCGCGAAAGAAGGTGCACCGATGTGGCTTTGATTACCGCGGCAGCCGAATCGCGGTTCCAAGACCACAACGATGGGAAACGTTGTCGGATCGTCGCAGCCGAGACCGATGGTGTAGTTGTTGGGAGCGCGTCGAGCGGACGCGATCGTGCCAAGGCCGCCTACGAGACAACCGTGGAAACCAGCATCGCTTGCCACCCCGCCGCAACGGGGCGCGGAATCGGGACACTCCTCTACCAGGTTCTCTTCGCGGAACTGGCAGCTTTGATCACGGCGGAAAGAAATTTCCGGGTGGAGCTGGAGAAGTTACAGGCCCACTTTCTTGATGAGCGCCTGGAATCTCGTGCTCCCGCGCAACGGATCCAGTAGAGGATGGACTCTTAGGCTGGTGGATGAGATTTCCCGGCTTCCTACCGCATACTCGTAAGAAGAGAGGGCCTTGTCGGAGTCCCCGACGCCTATGTACGCGAGACCACCATATGTCCAGCGGCCATCCTTTAACGCTGCTTGTTCCAACTCCGCGATGAGGTTCCGCGCTTCACTGCGCCGGCCCAGACGCCCCAAGGCGAAGGCTCGGCAGTCCAGAGCCCAAGTCTCACGCGCCCATGCCGGAAACTGATTCATGTCCGCGAGTGCTTCTTCGAATTTGCCAACGGCCAGGAAGGTTTCGATCAGATAAATGTGCGCCTCCCGGTAGCTTGGATCTTCCGCCAACACTCGACGCAATTGCTGGAGCGCCTCTGGATAGCGCCGCGCATAGAACCAGATCTTGCCCCTATCCGTGGCGATGATCAGCGAAAGGGGATCGAGCTCCTGAGCGCGACCAATCTCTAGAACAGCCTCATCGAACCTGCCGTGCATGTTGAGGTACTCGGCGTACCAATGATGCGCGGTAGCATAGTTGGGGTTGATCTCGAGAGCGCGGCGATATTCCCGTTCAGAGGCAACCCAGTCCCAGTCATAGTTCATGGCGATCAGGCCCAGGGAAGCATGGGCCTCCGGCTGAAGAGGATCAATCTCCAGAGCCTTGCGCGCGGCGGCTGCCGCCTTGGGAATGGTTTGGGACTGGGAGTGAACGGCGCCGCCCAACAGGATATAGCTGTCGGCCAGGCCGGCGTACGCTGCGGCGTAAGCCGGATCGATGGCAATTGCTCGTTCGAAGTGGGTGATGGCCTTCTCGTAACCTTCTTCGGTCCGCTTATTCCACTGATAACGGCCGAGAAGATACTCGTCATGTGCGCGAGCATCCAGAGGGCTCTCAATCTGTGCGGCGTGCCGCGAATCAAGAGTCAGACGCACCTGGCCTGCCACGTTGCGGGCAACCTCGGCTTGAACGCCGATCAGGTTTCGCAGGTCGCGATCGTAAGTGTCCGCCCACAGATGGCTTTCGTCTCTCACTTGAATGAGCTGGACGGTAACGCGAACGCTCGCACCTTGACCGCGAATGCTGCCTTCGAGCACGTAATCGACACCCAACTCTTTGCCGATGTCCCGGACCGTGCGAGCGGTCTTCTTGTACTGCATCACCGAGGTCCGGGCGATGACGGCCAGCCGGTTGGGTTGCAGACGCCCCAGGCTGGTAATCATTTCTTCCGTCAAGCCGTCGCAGATATAGTCCTGGGCGGGGTCGCCCGTCATATTTTCAAGCGGCAGAACCGCCAGGCGGATTTTCGGCACCGTACCGTCACGAAGGGCATGCAGCCGCCAGTAACCGGTGAACGCCGTGATCCCGAGGAGGAAGACGAGCGCAGTGATCACCGTCCGGCGCGAAAGCCGGGTTTCTTGGACAGGTTCGATCGGCGGTGGAGAACTCGCTGGTAAGGAGACAGGCTCCGTCGTCGGGACCACCGGACTAACCCACCGGTATCCACGCCGCGGTACG
>DASXAK010000239.1:0-8592 GCA_036406715.1 Bryobacteraceae bacterium
CGAGATCATCGACGCGCACATCATCCCGACCGATCATTTTGACGTGCCCGCCCAGGAGCAGATCCGGCCGATTCAGGATCTGATCGCGGAAGCCGTAGCCAACCGGCCAGACATCGAACAAAGCAGCCTTGGTCTCGAAGACGCACGGATCAACATGAAAGGGACTCGGGACGCCATGCTGCCACAGCTCACGGCCTTCGCCAATCTGCAAAACAGCGGCCTGGCCGGCGTGCCCAACACGGTCTCCTACCCCGCCTCGGTGACCGGCGGTTTTCCCGGATTTACCGGCGGCTCGGTTGCGCCGCCCGACCCCTTTTTGCTCGGCGGCTACGGCACGGTGCTCAGCCAGATCTTCAGCCGGAATTTCCCCAACTACACGGTGGGCGTGCAGCTCAACATTCCGATTCGCAACCGTTCGACCCAGGCCGATTTCATCACCGACCAACTGAACTACCGGCAGTCGCAGATCCAGGACAAGCAACTGCGCAACAACATCAAGCTGAACGTGATCAACTCCCGCACAGCCATGACGCAGGCGCGCGCGGCGTATGAGAACAGCGTCGAAGCGCGTCAACTAGAGGACCAGACGCTGGCCGGCACGCGCCGGAAGTATGAGCTCGGCACCGCCACGATCATCGATCTGCTGACGACCCAGCGCGACGCGACCGCGCGGGAACTGGCCGAATCGAGCGCGCGCAACCAATACATCCACGCTAAGGTGAATTTGCAGAACGTGCTTGGCTCGATTCTGAACGATTACGACGTCAGCATCGACGAAGCATTGAAGGGCCAGGTGGCTCGCCAGGCAGACGCGATTCCGGCTGTGCCGCAGCCGTAAGTTGTTATGCTGAGGGTTGGCTCAGATCTACGCATTCCAACCGTACCGCTACGCGGAAAAAGCGGGCCCGCCAAACCACCTGCTCACGCAGCCCTACGACAAAATCACACCGGTCATGCGGAGCCGGTATCTGGGGTTGAGCCCGTATAACCTGGTGCAGGTCATCCTCGGCGAACGAACCCCCGCCGATACGGAAGCCAACAATGTTTATACGCGCGCCGCTTGCCATTTGAACGAGTGGATCGCCTCCGGCATCCTGGCGCGTGACAGCGAGCCGGGCGTATTCCCCTATTTCCAGGAGTTCACGGTGCCGGATACAGGCGAGCAACTGGTGCGGAAGGGCTTCATCGCGCTCGGAGCCGTGGAGGATTATTCGAACGGCATCGTTCACCGCCACGAGCAGACGTTGTCCGGACCGAAGCAGGACCGCCTCGAATTGCTGCGCCACACACACGCCCACTTCGGCCAGATCTTCATGCTGTATCCGGATCCGGCGGGAACCATCGATGCGCTGCTGGAACAAGGGGCGGGCGGCCGGCCGCTGGTCGAGGTGACCGACGAGTACGGCACCGTTCATCGCATGTGGAAGATCGCTGACGTGGAACCAATCCGCCGATTGATGGCGGACAAGAAGCTGCTCATCGCCGACGGCCATCACCGGTACGAGACGGCGCTCGCGTTCGGACGGGAGAACCCGAATATGGCCGGCGCGGACCGCGTGATGATGACGTTCGTGAACATGCACTCGCTGGGATTGAAGATTCTGGCGACGCACCGGCTGGTGAGCGGGGTGAGCGTCGAAGGCTTCCCGGAATCCGCATCGGCCGATTTTGACGTGCAATCGATCGATTCGCCGGCGCGCTTGCAGGACGCATGGCGCGCGCATCCGGAGCGGACGATTATTGGCGCGGCCGTGCGAGATCGTCTGTTCCTGCTGGAGGCGCGTCATCTGCGCAACGAGCTGGATGTGCGGGTTCTGCACGAGCGGCTCCTCGGCAAGGCGCTTGGAATAAGCGAGGACGCCGTGCGCGAGGAGAAACACATCCGCTATATCCGCGGTATGGATGTAGCGATCGACGAAGCGAGCCGCGGCGCCGCCCAGATCGCTTTCCTGCTGAAACCGACATCGATTCAGCAGGTCGCGGATACGTCGTTCGCGGGCGGCGTGATGCCGCAGAAATCGACTGATTTTTATCCGAAGCTGCTGTCGGGGTTGACAATCTACAAACTCGATTGAATAGCTGTACTGCCTCCGCGCGTTACACTACTCCCATGAAGCTCTACCTGAAGCCCACTTGAACGTCCTGCCGCAAAGCGAAGAGTTGGCTTCGCGAGAAGGGTGCTGAATTCGAGGAGATCGATCTGAACCGCGGTCTCAGCGTTGAAGAGCTCGACCGACTGATCGGCAAACGGGATTACCGCGAGTTTCTCAATTCCCGCAATGAGCTGTACCGCGAGCGCGGCATGAAAGAGAATCCGCCGCCGCGCGAGGAAGCGCTGCGGCTCATGTCCGAGAATCCGAACCTGATCAAGCGGCCCATTTTGGTGAAGGGCCGCGAGATGGTTCTGGGATTCGACGAAGAAGCACTCTCAGGCCTGGTGTAGCTCGCCGTAATTCTGACTCAGGTCCGGCAGCATCTGAGTCGCGACCGGCGGATTGGGCACGGCGTGCGAAGCCGGCACATCCTCTTCTTCCTGAACGAAGCAGCTCTCAAAGGCGCGGTTGAGCAGCGCGTCACTCAATTCGAGCGGCAGCTTTTCAAAATGGATCAGGTTCAAGGCGTGCGAGAGCACGTCGCGTGGATGGCATCGGCGAAACGGCTTCCCCGTGTTCCGGTAGTACCTCTCGATAAAACCCTGCGGCAGGTCCGCAGGACACGGGATCTTCTTTTGCGCGCAAAACTGCTCGAAGATCTGAATGAACTCTTTTTCGCTTGGCCCGCGCAGCAGCATCTTGTACTGAATACGGCGCAGGAATGCCTCGTCGCCCAAATCGGCTGGATTCAGGTTTGTGGAAAAGACGAGAAACGTTTCAAACGGCGCCGTCATCTTGCCGCCGGTCAAGAAGCTCAGGTAATCGACACGCCTTTCCATCGGCACGATCCAGCGGTTGAGAACTTCGGCCGGCGTAGCGCGCTGCCGGCCAAAGTCGTCGATGAGATAGATGCCATTGTTTGCCTTCAACTGGAAAGGCGCTTCGTAAATTTTCGAGGTCTCGTTGAAGCGCAGATCGAGCATGTCGAGCGAGAGTTCACCGCCACTCACGATGAACGGCCGCTTGCATTTGATCCAGCGCCGGTCGTGACCGCGTTCCACCGAGACCGTTAGAACCGATGGCGTCTCCTCTTCTTGCTCCAGCGGATGATGATAGATGGGATCGAACAACTGGATGATGTTGCCCTGGCACTCGATCGCGTGCGGCAGATAAACCGGCGAACCTTCCAGGTTGTTCAGCGACTCGATGAGAAACGTCTTACCGTCTCCGGGCTTGCCATACACCAGCAGGGATTTCGCGGCCGCGACTGCCGGCCCGATCTGAGCCAGCGTCCTCTCCGTGATCACCAGCCCGCCGAGCGCTTGGGCGAGAGCCTCCTTAGTGAGCCAGCCATCCTGGTGCCGTTGCCGATGTACCATCTCGGCATATTGATCGGCCGGGACCGGCGCCACACCGGCGTATTGGTTGGCTTCCAGATGCTCGCGCGCGCGGGCCCGCCCCGCCTCGCTCAACGCCAGCAGCGAACCCACGCTGCCCATTCCCATCGAGCGCTTCACCACAATGTGATGACTTAGCTTGAGAGCTTCCACCAGTTCTTGAATGACGCTGAACTTCAGCCCGATTGCATTCGACAGGTCCTGACCGTACAGTTCTCCCCGAAAATAGAGGATCTTCAGGATGAGGTGTTCGAGCGTGGTTTCCGCCAAACCCGTCTGCTCGATGGATTCGGGCTCGCGCGGCGGCTGGATCGCGAGGTTCTCGGTATTTTCGGACATAGTGAGCGCCACCAGCATACGCGCTACCCCGCGACGGCAAAAAGCCTACAAAGGTTAACTAACGTACTACGCCGCTCAGACGGGAATCCGCAGCAACGCCACACAGCCCGGACCGTCACTGCGGTTTTCGAGGGTGAGCGCGCCGCCGTGGCCTTCAGCGATCTGGCGGCTCAATACGAGCCCGATGCCGGAGCCTCCGGGCTTGGTGGTGAAGAACGGGACAAAGAGGTTGGTGGTGGTCGCAAGACCCGGGCCTGAGTCTTTGACCCGGATTTCGAGCATCCCGCCATCGCGCCGCCAGCCGATGCATACCGGCGTGCCGGCCGGCAGCGAGGCGTCAGCGGCGTTTCGTAACAGGTTGATCAGCACTTGCTCGAGTTGATCGGGATCCGCGCGAACCAGGAAATCCGGCCCCGGCTCCACGCGTACCGGCACACGCGTCTCGAAGCTCACCGCACGGTCCACACTGGCGGCGATGGGAAGCGGCTGAACCTGCGGGCGCGGCAGCTTGGCGAGCCGCGCATAGGCTCCGATGAAGCGGCTGAGGCTCTCCGAGCGCGAGCTGATCACGCTAAGCCCGCGCCGCATGTCCTGGCGCCAGTCGTCGGGGAGCGGCTCGCGCCCGAGCACGGTCTCCAAAGTGCCGGCGATCGATTTAATGGGCGCAAGCGAATTGTTGAGCTCGTGGCCGAGGACGCGAACCAGCCTTTGCCAAGCCTGCAATTCCTGCTCACGCAGAGGCTGGGTGAGGTCGGATATGACCACCAGGTCGAGCGGCAGGCCATGTTCGCGAACGCGGGTGCGACTCATGCCCCAGCGTCCGGCGGCCCCGGGAAAGACAGCCTGAAACGTGCTCTGTGCCTCGCCTTCCAGGCAAGCATCCAAACGCAGATCGGCGGCGCTTTGACCGATCAGCCGCTCGGCCGGCGCCGCGAGCAGTTGTTCACCGGCCCGGTTGACCAGCCGCAGCCGCCTGTCCCCGTCAAAAGCAAAAACGGCGACGGCGATTTCGTGCATCACGGTGCGGAGCAGGGTGGTCGCCTCCATCGCGCCCAAACGCTGCTCGCGCAGCGTGCCCCCCAGAGTATTGACCTCGCGCATAACCTCGCCGAGCGCGTCGTCCGGGCGCGGTGCACGTCCGCGCACCGAAAAGTCGCCCTCGCGCAGAGCCGCCAGCAGGTTCGATAACGTTTGCAACGGAAACACCACGCGGTCTCGGACCGCCATCGTGAAGCCCCACCAGGCGCCCACAACTAATACGGTGAGCGTCCACTGCGTTCGCGAGGTGAAATCGCCTGTCCAAAGAATGATCAGCGCGGCGGCTGCGCCGGGCAATCCGGCGAGCAGCGCCAGAAGGACGACGTGTCCTTCATAGCTCAGGCGGGCTTTGTGTGCGCGGGCCACGGTGGGAAATCCGAAACAATTCTTGATTATACTGGCGCGGCGTCTATGGCCCGCGCGCGAGTGAAGCCGTCGTCCTTCGGCAAATGCTTGGCGTATGGTCGCCGCCGTCGGGCGGTCTCTAGGTGATAACGGCGCTTAGAGTCCGTACCGCTGTAGCCGCCGGTATAGCGCGCTTCGGCTAAGCCCGAGCGCTTCGGCCGCGTGGCTGACGTTGCCGTCGAAGCGGGCCAGGGCTTTCTTGATAAGCAGCGCTTCGACGTCTTCCAGACTCATTTCCTCGAGCCGCGGGGAGCCTTCGCGGCCCGTCCGCAGTCCGAGGTCTGAAGCGCGCACCATCTCACCCGATGACATCAGGACCGCCCGTTCCACCGAATGATCCAGTTCGCGAACATTTCCCGGCCAGGCGTGCGCCAGCAGCGCTTTGATCGCCGCTTCGTCGAAGCCGGTGAACTGTTTGCGGTAATGACTCGCGTGCTGCCGGAGAAAGTGTGTCGCCAGCGGAGCGATGTCTTCCCGGCGGTCGCGCAGCGGCGGCAGATGTATCTCGATGGTGTTGAGCCGGAACAACAGATCCTGGCGAAACCGGCCGCCCTCAATTTCGGCGTGAAGATCGGCATTGGTCGCCGAGAAGATACGCACGTCGACGCGGCGCGATTTCGAGGAGCCAACCCGCTCGAATTCGCCGGTCTCGAGCGCGCGCAGGAGCTTCGATTGCAAATTCGCCGAGATATTCGAAATCTCGTCCAGAAACAGCGTGCCGCCATCGGCCATCTCGAAGCGCCCGACGCGATCTGTCTTAGCGTCAGTAAACGCGCCTTTGACGTGCCCGAACAGCTCGCTCTCGAATATCCCTTCCGCGAGCCCGCCCGTATTTACCGTGACCAGCGGACGCGCCGAACGCAGCGATACCGAGTGCAACGTTTGCGCCACGAGCCCTTTTCCCGTGCCGTTTTCGCCGGTGATGAGCACGTTTGCGTCAGACGGGCCAACGCGCGAAATCACATCCAGCACTGGCCGCATGGCCGCTGATTGAGCTACCAATTGCGGGAACCGCTCGGCACGCAGCGCTCGATTCTCGGCCTCCAGGCGCTGGCCTTTGCGAAGCGCGCGTCCGAGCTCGATCTGCGTTTTCAGAATCGCCGTGACGCGAGCGTTATCCCAAGGCTTCTGGATAAAATCGCGCGCCCCGCGCCGCATCGCCTCCACGGCCAGCTCAACCGAGCCCCAGGCCGTCATCACGATCACCGGCAGCGTGGCATCCAGGTTTTGGATGCGGATCAACAGGTCGAGGCCTTCCTGGCCGGACGTCGTATCGCGCGTATAGTTCAGATCCATGACGACCGCGTCGAACTCGCGCCGCTCGACCGCGTCCATCACCGCCGCGGGGGAAGTCACGGCTTCGGCCTGGTAGCCGTCCCCCTTGATGAGAAAACGCAACGCCTCCAGCACGTCCGGCTGGTCGTCGGCAATTAGGATCGTGGGGGTGCGGGAATCGGGGGTTTTCATTTTGCGGCAGGCGACGCTATCGGCAAAACGCCCGCATCGCACAGTTGCATGGTTGGTCCGATTATAGCAGTGCCGATTCGATCCATACGTCCCGGTACCACTCTTTGTGAGGGGAAGTTTATTCCATCTGCGCGTATGGATACGTAGATTGCTTGCACAACATTATTGCCGGAACCCTCGGGTCAGGAGGCCATGCTTATGCTCATCAAAAACGTTCGATGCACACTGAATCGATTCTCGGTCTGTGCCGGTATTCTGCTGGCGGCGTTGCTGGCGCGAGCGCAAACCGTCGCGATCCCCCAGATTGTCGATGGCGGCGGCTGGCAGACGACGATCGTTCTCACCAACACAACTGCGAATCCAGCCATCGCCAGCTTGAGCTTCTATCAGGAAACCAGCGGAAACGCGACGCAGAGCTGGAATCTGCCGCTCCTCGAAAGCGTCTCCCTGCAAAACCTCTCCTTGGCGGCAGGAGGTACGATGTTCTTGCATACGCCCGGCACCAATTCCGGTAACACGACGGGTTGGGGTTCCTTGCAAGGTTCGGGCGGCGTGCAAGCCTACGCCATTTACACGTATCGGACACCCGGCCACCAGGACCAGGACGTTACGGCCTCAGGCGTAACCGGCGCCGAACGCGTTCTGGTGCCCTTCGATAACACTTCCGGTCTTGCCACGGGCGTTGCCCTTGTAAATCCGACGGGGTCCAGCGAATCCGTTTCCGTCTTGACAAAAACAGACACGGGAGAAACTTCGACCACCGTACTCCCGTCGATTCCCGCGCTGGGACACGCATCTTTTCTCGTTACGGACAAGATCGGCGCCATCGCGAACAAGCGCGGTCTGGCCGAATTCTACACCACGGGTGGGACCCTGGCCATGATCGCGATTCGTGCAAACTCCACTCTTGCATTCACGTCTGCGCCTGTTTATCACCAGAGCGGGACACCGATCCTCGGCGGCGGCACCGGCTCGCCCGGCGGCGGCGGCGGAACGCTCCCGACCTTCGGCCTGATTACGATTTCCGGGACGCTCGCGGCCAGTGACGGCAGTAGCTACCACGCTGCGCTCGTACTGACTTCTGCCACACAGGGTGGATACGCTTCCGGAGCCTTGGCGCTGACTTCTCTCACCTATCCGTCACCGAAGGTCTTTGGAGTGGCGGCCGGATGGAACAATATCGCCGTTAGCGGCCAGACGTACACCTTCAACGGGCTGCTCGGCGCCAACACCAGTTACATGCTGGACAACTCGGGGATCCCTTATGGCATCACCTCGGCAAATTTGACCATCACGCTGACGCCGGGTGGCGCGCCAACCACCGGAACCGCGAGCGGCTCCGTGAGCCTGACCAGCGGCCTGGCAACTCTCACCGGGACCCTCACCGGTGCGTATCTCGCCAATTAATCGCCCGCCGGCGCCGTTTGCAGCACGGCTTGCGTGCCGCGCAACGCACGCCAGCGCTTTAGCAACGCGGCCATGTAGGTATAGACCACGGGCGTGAGATACAGCGTCATTAACTGGGAGAACGCGAGGCCGCCCACCACCGCCATGCCCAGTGGCCGCCTCGCCTCGCCCCCCGAGCCCCAGCCGAGCGCCACCGGGATCCCACCCAGCAGCGCCGCCATCGTGGTCATCATGATGGGACGGAACCGGATCAGGCATCCTTCATGGATTGCCTCCACCGGCGATTTGCCTTCGTGCCGTTCGGCCTCAAGGGCAAAATCGATCTGCATGATCGCGTTCTTCTTGACGATCCCGATCAACAGAATCAGCCCCACGAAACTGTAGATGCTTAGCTCGATCTTGAACACCAGCAGAGTGAGCAGCGCTCCAAACCCCGCCGACGGCAG
>DASXAK010000240.1:0-28064 GCA_036406715.1 Bryobacteraceae bacterium
GAGGTGCGATGCAAAAAGGTGCGCGCGTGATTGCCGGACCCGAGGACGAAATCGACAGATTCCTCGAGGACGTTCGCCGGTTTTCCTTCAAAGCCGATCTGATCACGGCGCTGGTAAATGCGCCCGTCCCGTTCGAGCATCTCAAAGTGGTCGTCGGAGATCTTGTGGTAAAACGTCGCGGATTTTGTGTTGCCGATCGTGTTGTCGATGGTTGCGCTATGAAAAGAACGAGCCATTCCGGTCCGTTGGAATGTCTGAGAAATCTGAGCGTGGCACTCGGCACACACGACTGGGTCGGCATAGGCCGATTCCACCGGCGTGCCCTGATCAGCACTCGGCCCTTGCTTCGGCGCAACTCGAAAGCGCAGGAATGCAAGGGCACTTGCCAAAGCCAACAATCCTAGAACCGTCCAAAGCCACCTCTGCCGAAGCACCGGCCAATTCTAACCGGGTTAGCGTGCTTCGGCAACAGACGGCGCTCGCTTGCCACCCATAACGACAGCGTACGGGAAGAGCTTCTCGCGGCCGGTGCGTTTGCCCTTTTCGTTATCTGTGAAGTCGAAGTTGCCCTGCCGGAGATCCAGCAGCGTGATGTCGGCGGGCGCGCCGGGACGGAGCGTTCCGTAGGAGCGCAGTTCCTGGAAGGCATGCGCGGAGTTCGAAGTGGCGCGCGCGATCACTTGATCGGGCGGCATTCCCATGAGCAGGAACTTGGAAAGAACGTTGGGAAAATCGAACACCTGGTCGGTTCTTCCCGGCAGGTTCAGATCGGTGGAAATCGTGTCCGGCGGGAATTCCTGCTTGAGGGCGCTTTCGGCGACGTCCCATGTCCAGTGCTTGTTCAGTCCGTTGCCGAAATCGAACACCACGCCGCGCTTTCGCGCTTCGCGGACTTCCGGCAGCACCCGCCCGCGATCGTCCATGATTCCGTGCGGCATCGCGTAGACGTGCGTCACAATATCGCCGCGGCGCAGTAACGCGAGGATTCGCGGTAGCGGCGACGCAGTGTCGCCGATGTGGATCATGATCGGGATGCGCAGCGGGTCGGCGACCTGGCGGGCGCGGCGCAGAACCTCCAGATCGAGGTCGCCGGCGATCGGCCGCGAAAGCCGCGCCTTGATGCCGATCACCCATTCGCGATGCTTTTCTGCGGCGGCGCGAGCTTTGGCCACGTCGGCGGCGTCGATGCCATCGAGGAATTCACCGCGGCCGCCCGGGCTATTTCCTAAACGCGCAATGTTGAGGAGAATGCGCAATCGGTTGGGTGCTGCGCGGGCGATCTTAATCAGGTCGTCGATGTTATCCGCGCCGCGCGAGCCGCCATCCACCATTGTCGTCACGCCAGTGGAAAGGAACTCCGCGGGAGGCAGTTCAGCGTCGCGGGCATGCACGTGAATGTCGATCAAGCCGGGGACGACCACCTTGCCTCGCGCGTCGATCGACTCGGCAGCGAGTCCCGGGATATCTCGCTGTATCGCAGCGATCTTACCGGCACGAACGGCAACGTCCGCGACCCTGTCCAGACGTTGAGAAGGGTCGATCACACGGCCGCCTCGGACGACGAGATCGTAATCCGCCGCCAACAGGTTCTTGCGCATTCCGAGCAGGGCCGGAACGGCTGCGGCAGAAAGAAGGAAGCGCCTGCGGCGCATGTCAGTGGCTTCAGTTTTCCAGGAGAGCATAGACTACCAGCGGCTGGCCTTCACCCCGAGCGTATGACGATCCTTACGGTTGGATCACCTTGACCACGTAGTACGTGACCGATTGCGGTACCTCTTTGAACCAGTGGGGCGTGCCGGCCGGGATGACGTAGAAATCGCCCTTGGCAAGGTTGTGGGTCTCGCCACCCTCAATATTGGTGCCGAGAAACTGTCCCGCCTTGGTCTGCTTGCCGCCGATCATCTTGCCGCCGGTTACGAACGTGGCCTGGCCATCCAACACGTAAAAGATGTCGGTTTCTTTTTCGTGGACTTCGACCTGTCCGGGGCCGGTGCGGCGTCCAATGGCGTCGGAATAATCGCTGCCCATTCCGAGCGGGCCCCCTTTCGCCACGATCGCCGCGACCTTGTGATGATCCAGAGACGTAACGGGCGCGGGAGCGCCGGCGGCCATCAGTGCGAGCGACATTCCCAGCAACAGCACAGTTGAGACGAGCAGCTTCACGTGTGTTCCTCCTTGAGAGTCACTCTATCCTATACCCCATCCTGACGGATGGGGCTGAAATTCGCGTTGCAAATTGTAGCCGCGGCCCGTGAGGGCGGGACATTTCGAGTCTTTCACTAAGCTCGGACGGCCTGCCCACCCGGACTGGCTGATTCTTTCAACGAGCTTCTAATCCGGCATACTAGTCAGACAGGGTGGTAATTCGATAACGATGCGCCTTTCGATACGAGCCGCAGCAATGATTTTCAGCGCAACGTTTGTGTGCGCAAACGCGCAATGGTTGAACCATCCCACTCCCGGCATTCCGCGAACGCGCGATGGCAGGCCGGACCTTTCCGCGCGAGTCCCGCGCGGCAGCAATGGGAAACCGCTTCTCTCCGGCCTGTGGCAAACCGAGAGCGCTCCGCGCGCTGTCCTGGCGCGCTTGATTCCTGACGCCACCAATGGCGCCGGCGAAGAACCTCTGTCGCAATACTTCATCAATATTCTTTCCGATTTCAAACCAGAAGAAGAGCCGCTTCGACCCGATGCCGCCGCGCTGTACAGCCAACGCGCCACGAACTTCGCCAAAGAATCACCACTTTCGCGTTGTCTGCCGGAAGGCATGCCCCTAGTGGAGATGGCGCCTGCTCCTTACAAGATCGCCGAAACTCCCGGAGTAACGTTCATGCTGTACGAGAGAGGCACGACGTTTCGCCAGGTGTATACCGATGGCCGAAAGCTGCCGGTTGATCCGCAACCGGCGTGGATGGGGTATTCGGTCGGCAGATGGCAGAATGATTCGTTTGTAGTGGAGACCATCGGTTTGAATGATCGGAGTTGGTTGGATGCACGCGGTCATACGCACAGTGAGGCGCTGCGTCTGACGGAGCAATTCCACCGCATGGACTTCGGGCATATGGAAGTGCGGCTCACGGTCGACGATCCGCAAACATATACCAAGCCGTTTACCATCACGCTCAGGCAGACGCTGTTGCCCGACACCGATCTGCTGGAATACTCATGCGCCGAAAATGAGAAAGACGTCGGGCACACCGCAGGCCGGTGAAGCTCGTGCAGGGCAGGCCGGAGACCTGCCCCACGGCTACTTGCTGCCGCTGTTGTTTCTCATTTCGACGGCCTTCTCCACATCTGCTTTGTGTTGCGGGGCGGCCGACGTGTGCACATTGATGTAACGGTCGTAGTCCAGATTCAACTTCTTCAGCACCGGGTAGAGCGCCATCACGTGATCGTTCGCCGCTTCGCCGGGATTCACCGAGAAGTCGCCCTGGAAAATCACTTTCTCCTTGGGAATGTACGCGATCAGCAGCCCGTTGGAGTGCGGCGCCGGGTACGCGTGGTACATTTCCACCGTCCGGGTTCCGTCGGAATACACCTTCTTCTCCACCACAGCTTCAATCTTTGCCTTCTTCGGATTTTTGGCGAGGACATCGTCCAGCAGCGTTCGAGGAGTATTGAGCGCCTTCTCGAGGAACGCCTCATTATTCTTCTGAGTAATGATGGTGGCGCCTTCGGCGACCAGCGCGGGCAGCCCGCCGGTGTGGTCGGAGTGCGGATGCGTGTTGAAGACGTAGCGGATCGGCTTATTGGGGATCAGCTTCTTGGTCTCCGCGACATAGGCTTCTCCGCGTGCGATGGATTGGCCGGCCTCGAGCATCATGACGTAATCCTTAAATTCGACGATCACCGAATCGTAGCTGCCGGGACCGGTGGTCAGACGGTACAGGCCGTCGCCGAGCTTTTCCGAAGTGACGGTGAGAGCAGGCGGTCCTCCTCCGCCTCGCCGGGCCGGGGCAGGCGGCGCAGGAGCCAAGGTCGCAACGTCGGGAGGATTCGCCTTCGCCGCGGTGACATCCACTTCAAAGAACGGCCAGCCGCCGCGCGTCTGCACGATCTTCGTGGGAGCCGTGACACCGCCGAAGTCTTTCCACCCGGAGTATGTGGCAAGGATGTGCATGTCGCCCATGATGTTTTCGCCGAGCCACGTCTCGACCCGGTCGACCATGTTCTTGTCGTCGACATAGCCGTTGATCACGTAGTTCTTGCCGGATGGCGCTTTGACTGCGGGGCTCCAAGTCAGGACGGTGTAGCTCTTGCCGCCGACCTTCTTCTTGCTCACGGTCGCATTGTTCTCCGCGGCGCCTTTCAGAAAACCCCACGGCGTGATGTACAGTTCCAGCGAGTTCCCCCACGGCTGCGAGACATCCGCCTGCTGCGTGGTGACCTGCTGGAAGTAGGTTCCGGGAGCCAGGCTTGTCGAGCCGCCGGCCCCGATGTTGTTGGTCGCACCCGTTGCTCGTGACGCAGGCCCGGAGAGGTCGATCACACGCACGTAGTTGTTGATCGGCCGCATCGGATCGTGCGTGCTCTTGCAGACCATTTCGGTGGAATTGGCGCCGCACTGCTGGAACGCCACATCCTTCGCCGATCCGGAATACGTAATGGATTTCAGATCGCCCGATGCTTTTTGCGCATTGGCGATCACGGTCTTGGCATCCTGTGCAAGGGCGCTGCCACCCAGGAACGCGAAGCAGATTGCGATTAGAGCAGGTCTTTTCAACACGGCTTCTCCTTTTAGCGGCCGAATTGCCGGCCACAACGTACCCGTTCCGAATATTCTATAGCGACTCGGTCCCGTGTGAGTAACGATCTAACGATCATTGCCGTTCCGCGCCGAAGTAATCCGGCAAGCCCTGCTTTGTATCCCGCAAGATAGCCACGATGTTCCGCCGGTCTGCCGGAGACAGCCGCTCATATTTCGCGCTCTTTTCTTCGCCGGAAAGGATGCGCCACATCCGGCGGTAGATGGCGTCCTTCAGCTCCGCCGGCAATCCGCTGAACGCCTCGGAATAGATCATGTAACTGCACGGATAGCGCATCAATCGCCGTTCCAGGTCGAATTGCCGCAACGACCGCCCCTTGTGGTCCCGCGGCCCTTCGGCGGAAAATTTCTCCGCGAAGCCCGAGGTTCCTTGAATCCGCCCGGTGAGCGGGGATTCCTCGACAAACAGCAGGTAATCGGCGACCTCCTTAGCGGCGTCGCGCGCCACGCCGGCCCTTTTCGCCGGATCAGCCAATCGAACCTCCCAGCCGGCTCGCGTGAACAGATTCATCAGGCGCATCTGGTGATTGAAAACCAGCAGCGCCACAATGTCGCTGTACGGAGAAAGGTGCGACGCCGTCTCTAACTTGCCTTCCAGCGAGTCCAGATCCGGCGCTTTGGAGAAGCGGTCGGCTTCCTCCTGGCTGCGGAATGTCCGGTTGCCCATGTGACGCAGACCCCCGCTCCAGCCCGTGACATACCAGCCGCCCCACCGTTCGGCGAACGGGCTACGGTGGTCGGAAACGAATTCGCCGAAAGGGCGAATTGCCGTCCCGTCCGGCGCTGCAAAAACGCTCCGCACCAGCATGCCGGGAACGCCCAGAGTGGCGTAATCCTCATGACACTGGAGGCACTGATTTCGGCGGACGAAAACCGGCCGGTCCGCCGGCCTCTGATCCAGTGTGTAGAAGATGGCTCCCTGTTGCGGATCCTGCACCGCCACCTCGACAAATTCTTCGCCGCGAACCCATCCCACCGCCACCGCATCGCTGAAGAACAGGGTTCGCGGATTGGCCGGGGTGATGATCCGCTGTTGCAGGCTGGTCTTGGAGAAGACGACCATCTGCGATTCCACTGGAACGTGCAGGGCTTCCAACACCGATCGCAGGTAGCCTGTCGTTGCTTCGAACTTCAGCCGCGCTTCGCCCGCTTGCAGCCTGGTGTTCAATTCGAAAACGGCATTGTGCTCGGGCTGTGTCGCATACCCGATCGCGGGATCATTCAGGTCGGCGGAGAAGGGCCCGTCGAAATCGACCGCCAGTGCCGCCGCCGCGGCGAGTGCGGCAACCAAAACGGCGCGACGGATCCCAGCGCTTCCTGACATCGGACAAACCCGGAACCCTCATCGTACACCGGGCTATTTCTCGCGCGACGAGACCCTCGGCTTCTTCTCCATCTGACACGTGCGGCGCACCCATCGTACACTGGTTTTTCTGATGGATAACCACTACGTTGTCACCGGCGGCGCGGGATTTATCGGTTCGGCCATCGTAAGGGCTCTGCTCCACGAGGGCGCTGGCCGCGTGCTGGTGATCGATAACCTTCTCACCGGGCGTGAGTCCAATCTGGACGAGGTGCGCGGTTCGATCGATTTCCAGCGTGCCGATATCCGCAATTACACGGAAATCGCGCCGCTGATTCGTGGCGCAGCGGTCGTTTTCCACGAAGCCGCGATCCCTTCGGTGCCCCGCTCGATCGACGATCCGGTCCCCTCGCACGAAGTCAATATCAATGGCACTTTCAATGTGCTGCGCGCGGCGCGCGAAGGTGGCGCCGGACGCGTTGTCTATGCCGCTTCTTCGTCGGCGTACGGTGACACGGAGGTGCTGCCCAAAGTGGAAACCATGAACCCGCGGCCCAAGTCGCCGTATGCCTTGCAGAAGCTGGTTGGCGAGCATTATTGCAGCGTCTTTACGAATGTCTATTGCATCGAAACTGTCGCGCTGCGCTACTTCAACGTCTACGGCCCGCGCCAGGATCCGTCCAGCCCGTATTCCGGTGTACTCTCGCTGTTCATGAAAGCCGTGCTCGAGCGGCGCACGCCCACGATCTTCGGCGACGGCGAGCAATCGCGCGATTTCACCTACGTCGAAGACGTCGCGGCGCTGAATCTCAAGGCCGCCCGCGCTCCCAACGTGAGCGGCAAAGTGTACAACGGCGGCAACGGCGGCCGGATCACACTAAACCAGGCCTGGGCGCTGTTGCAGAAGCTCGAAGGCGTCGAGATCCCGCCCAAATTCGGTCCGCCGCGTCCGGGTGATGTCCGCCATTCCCAAGCCGACACGACGCTCGCCGTTCGCGACCTCGGTCACGCGCCCAAATACTCCTTCGATGAAGGCATGCGCCGTACGCTTGAGTGGTATCGAAGTTCGAGATGACACGCCGTCGATGGCAACCCGTTTGCACGGCTGTGCCCTTGGTTCCGCTGCGTTCTAGTCAACACCCATGCAACCAAGCATTTGCCGACATTCGGTCCAGGTCCGCACCGTGCCGCTCGCGCACACCGGTGTGTCAGCCGGGCATCAGCCTTCGGCGGAAAGCCTCGTCTAAGTGCCTGCTATAATTGGTGGTCACAGTCAGAACCTCAAACGTTTTCCGATATCGCGCATGAAGTGTATCTCGGTCTTTTTACTTTCGGCGGCCGCCGCTTGCGCCGCGGATTTCACCACCGGGCAGGCTGCCCGGCTAGTCATCGGGCAACCGAATTTCACGGCGCAGGCCACCAACTCGAGCGATGTCGTCCTCGGTGCTGTCAGCGGCTTGGCGTACGCGAACGGCACTCTGTTCGTTGCTGACTCCAACCGCGTCGGCGCCACTCCGCTGAACCACCGGGTGCTGCTCTACAAAGATATCTCTTCTATGTTGCCGGCCCCGACGGACGAGTTGCCGACCAACAGCGTGTGCCCGATCTGCGTGGGGCAAGCGAGTATCGTCCTGGGCCAGCCCGATTTCACGACTGCCACGGAAAATGTCGCCGGCACCGCCAGCGGCCTGCGCCTGCCCACCGCGGTGGCATCCGATGGGGTGCGCCTGGTCGTGGCCGATACTAACCACAATCGCGTCCTGATCTGGAACAGCATCCCTATCGTGAACGACCAGCCGGCCGACGTGGTCGTGGGGCAGCCCGACTTCACGTCTCAGAGCGTGCCCGGCGATACTCCGAATTCCAAGTCCATGCGCGGACCTCAGGGCGTCTGGATCCAGAACGGCAGGCTGTACGTTGCCGATACCCAAAACAATCGTGTCCTGATCTATAACCGGATTCCCACTTCGAATGGCGTCGCCGCCGACGTAGTGCTCGGACAGCCCAACTTCAACAGCGCCACGCAGCCCGACCTGACCCAGGAGAATGTCAGCGCCAGCGCTTCGAATCTGCTGAATCCGGTCTCCGTCACCTCGGATGGACTCCGGCTGTTCGTGACGGATCTCGGGTTTAATCGCGTGCTGATCTGGAACACCATTCCGAGCTCGAATGCAGCCCCGGCGAGCGTGGTCGTGGGCCAGCCGAACATGACCACGGGGATTGCGAATAACGCCTTCAGCGGCCAAGCCGCCAGCGCCGCGAACGATACCGTCAACAAAGAGACGGCCGTTCTCTGCACGACAGCTAGCGGAACAGACCTGGCTGGCAATCCCACCTACCCGGTATCCTGCAACGCCACCTTAAACTTCCCCCGGTTCGCCCTCTCCGACGGCCGTCGCTTGTTCATCGCCGATGGCGGAAACGATCGCGTCTTGGTGTTCAACCTGATTCCCGCTCAGAACGGCGCATCGGCGGACACGATTCTGGGCCAAATTGGCGGCAGCGTGAACCAGGCTTCCGATGCGGCCGATTCGCTGCGAACTCCGATGTCGCTGGCCTGGGACGGAACCAATCTGTTTGTTGGCGATCCGTACAACCGTCGCGTTATGGTCTTTTCGATAGGGGAGAATTCAATCCCGTACCAGGGTGTCCGAAACGCCGCCAGCCTTGCCATTTATGCTCTCGGGAGCGTGGCTCTCGGCGGCACGATCACGGCCAACGATTCGGTCACGATCACGATTTGCAGTCCTCCGGCGGCCAATGTCTTTACCACCGGTTGCATCAGCCCGGCGGCGACCAATGCCAGCAGCAGCGGCCAAACCATCGGGACCGATTACACCTACAAGATCACGAAAGACGACACGTTCACGACGATCGTTAACGCCCTGGTGACTGCCATCAATGCGGGCGCGGGCGACCCCAACGTGTATGCGGCGCCGGACGTTGCGACAGGAAACGTGCTCCTGGCCGCCCGCCAAGCCGGCGACGCGGGCAACCAGATCGCTTACACCACCTCGGTTTCAACTAACGCGACGATCCAGGCGGTGGCCTCCGGAGGTAACCTGACCGGTGGCGGAGATGCAGCCAAGGTCTCGCCCGGCACGATCATTTCGATCATTCCGGCCGATGGCAAGACACTGACGTCGGGCGCATCCGAAACCGCCGACATGACCAAGAATGAGCTTCCGAGGACGCTGGCTGGAACCGAGGTGTATTTCAACGGCCTGAAGGCGCCTCTGTTCTCGGTCTCTCCGACCGAAATCAGAGCGCAGATCCCTTGGGAAGTCGGGGCTGCTTTGGGGCCATGCACGATTACCGTGCTCGGCACTTGTACCAGCATCAACGCCTTCGTGCGCTCGGTCGGTGTGGACGGCAATGTCACGGTAACCACGCCGGTGGCCGCCACCATCGTTATTCAGAACCCGGGAATTTTTGCACAAACCGGGCCTGCCGGCGGTTCGCCGCCCGGCTTGATTTACCACTCCTCCAGCCAAGCCTCGGGGGTGATCCTGGTGGACGGCTCGATTCAGCCGGGCGATGTCGTGACAGTCACGATTGATAACCGGCCCTACACCTACACGGTCCAGGCTGGCGATACGCTGGACTCTGTCCGCGATGCGCTGGTGGTGATAATCAACCAGGACCCCAAGGTGAGCGCGGTTGGCGGAATCGCGTTTGCGCGGAACATCCGCCTGTACGCCCGCATTGCCGGTCCGGAAGGGAATGGAATTTCCTACACGACCAGTGTCGCCGGGCCGGCGGGCGGCTCCGGAGCGACGCTGATTCTGACTCCGGAAACCACCGGGTTGTGTTGCGCCAATATCGCCGGTAGCCCCGTGACGGATGCCAATCCCGCAATTCCCGGGGAAATACTGTTGCTTTATGCAACAGGTCTTGGAACGCCGGTTGTGACGGAGACGAATCAGAGCCTAATCGTCACTGGGGTGAAATACCCGCTTGGGGCACCAATTACCGAGCCGGTCAATTTTGTCTCGTCACTGGCGGGAGGGAAGACGGCCAATATTCTTTCGGCGAGCCTGATGCCGGGCACTGTCGGGATGTACCAGATCGTCTTTCAGCTCAATAGCGACATGCCGACCGACCCGCTGACCAAAATTTACATTGCGCAGGATGTTTATATCAGCAACATCGTGACGTTCCCGCTAGTCAATCCGAGCCAGTAGGCCGGGCGCCGTAGATTTCGCGGACCCGCTCGCGGACGGCTTGGGGCACCAAGTGTTCCCAGCCTTGTCCACATGCCAGCCGGTTGCGCACCTCGGTGGCGGAGACGACCTCGATATCAGGCGGAATGTCGAGCCGCTCCACTCCACCCGCGAGTTCGGAAGCAGGTGTGAATTCTCCTTGGCGCCGCGCCACCAGCAGGTCGAAGCGCCGCAGCATTCCGGCGAATGCGCCGGGGCTTCCATAGTCCCAACCTGCGATGCGTTCGGCAGCGTCACGTCCGCACAGAAAACTGAGCCGGACATCGCGGCCGTACTCCTGGCGGCACTCTTCGGCAATTTCAGCAAACAGCCCGCCTTCCGCCACGGCGAGCGAGAAGCCGTCACTGTCCAGGGCGGCGTCGAGCAGATCCAGCCGCTGCTGCAGTGTAGCTCCGGAATAGGGTTTGTGGGGGAAAACGCGCGGAAGGACAAACAGCACCTCACCGCAGTGCCGCCGACCGGCTTGAGCGAGCGCCAGATGGGCGACGGTGACAGGGTTAAAGGTGCCGGGCAGGATGCCGAGGCGTGACGGCGCGCCGGCGGCCCGGCGGATGAACTCCATTCGAATTCATGCTAGCAGCCCCAAACACACGAAAGGCGCGAGATCGCTCCCGCGCCCGTGGTGTGCCCAATTAGGCGGCCAGCAATTCGTCGATGGACTCGCCGATGTCGCCCTCGAACTCGTGACGGTCTACGGCTTCCTGGCACCTGATGCAGTACTTGGCCCACGGCACTGCATCCAGGCGCTTGGGCCGGATCTCTTCCTCGCAGTGCATGCAGATGCCATAGCTGCCATCGGCAATGCGAGCCAGCGCCAGCTTCACATCACGGAGCAGGTTGGATTCGCGATCGAGATTGCGAATGGCTAACTCACGTTCTCCGGCGAGCTGTACCTCATCGATGGCGTCGGGCGTTTTCTCAATGGCAATTTCGTCTCGGTTCCGGAGGCCGGCAGCCAGCTCTGCTTGCTTGGCCTCGAGTAGCGCTTTGTACTTATTCAATTCGGTCCGGTTCATGAGTGTTTCTCCCTTCCTGGTCCGCTTTTTTTATTTGTTCTTCTTCAGCGCGACCGCTTTGTAATCTTATAGACGACAGGTCACGGCAAAAGTTTCATAGGTTCCAGGCCCCTCGTTCGAGCTATCTTTTGGCAAGCCAGCGTCATTTCTGAACGGCTGCGTCCTTTCACCCAACAAGTGAACCACAGGCTCGATTTATTGCAATCGCCGTGCCAAACCGGATGGCTCGGGTCCACCTGCGTTTTCTTCTTATCGGCGGAATCGCGGCCCGGCAATAGTTGGGTTTTGGCTACCGCTTGACGCAGATGGCGATGATGGAAACCGACGGCCAGGGGAGCCGGCTGTCGACCCGTCGCCACAACCAAACGAGCTTCTCGAACAGCCGCAACTGGAGGCGGCTGACGGTCCGCTTCTGGAGCACTTTCCCGTTCAGCCACCAGCCGGGCCGTGAGGCGCGATTGAAATCCAGGATGTGCTCGACGGTAAATCCTGCATCCTCGGCGCGCGAGCGAAGCTGCTCTTTGGAGTAGCGAAGGACGTGGCCGAGCGCCTCGTCCATGACGCCGTAAATCTTCTCATCCTGCGGCACCAGAATAATGGCGCGCCCGCCGGGGATCAGGACAGAGTGGATGTTTCTCAGGGTCTGGTGATGGTCGGGGATATGTTCAAGCACGTTGAGACAAATGACGGTGTCCATCTGGCCGGCGAAGCGTTCGAAATCGGCAGGATTGGCCGCATCGCACCGCCACACCTGCAAATTCAGCCGATGGTGGAGGCGAACACGCAGGCGCGACATATGATGATCGTCAATGTCGGTGGCGGCGTAGACCTGGCGGCCGGCGATGAGCTGCCGCGTCAGGTTGCCCATGCCGGCGCCGATTTCGAGCACGCGTTTTCCGACGTACGGCCGAATGGTATCGGCCATCCACCGGTTGAACCTGGGAGTGTGGGCGAAAGCGTCGAGGATCTCCTGTCCGGAGTCGGTGTAGATGTCGCTGCTCAGCCAGGAGCGGAGAATCACCCATAACGCCTGAACCGCGTCCTTGAACCCGATCTTCTTGCCTTCCTCGTAAGTGCGGCCGTGATAGCTGATCGCGGTTTCGTAGATGCGGGCCTGCCGCTTGGCGAGTTTGATGGTGATCTCGGGTTCGATGCCGAAGCGGTCACTGCGGATGGGGATGCTTTGGACCAACGCCGTGCGGAATGCCTTGTAGCAAGTTTCCATGTCGGTCAGGTTGAGGTCGGCTGCGATGTTGCAGGCGAGTGTGAGCAGATGGTTGGCGAGGGCGTGCCAGAAATAGAGGACGCGCCGTTCGCCGCTCATCAGGAAACGCGATCCGTAGACGACGTCGGCAGTGCCGTCGAGCAGCGGCTTGAGCAGCTTGGGATATTCGCGCGGGTCGTATTCCAGGTCGGCATCCTGAATGAGCGACAGCTCGCCGCGAGCGGCTTGCAGCGCGGTCCGAATCGCCGCGCCCTTGCCCCGGTTTTGCGGGTGCCGAATGAGCCGAACGATGCCAGAGTATCGTGCGGCGAACGCCTCGACGACGGCAGGGGAACCGTCCGAGGAGCCGTCGTCGACGACGACGATTTCACGTTCGAGCCCGTCGGGCAACGGTGCGTTTAGGACGCGATCGAGAATGGCGCCGATGAACTCCTCTTCGTTGTAGAGGGGCATCAGGACGGAGAGCGTCATCAGCTACAGTGTAGTGTGTCGAAACGCGTGAGGGGGCGCAGCGAGTTCAGGCTGCCGTGCCTTACGGCACTAAAGACGGCAAAGCAGCCGCGATTGGCGGATCAGCAGCCGTGTTCTCTCAAGTGAAACAGGTAGGCTTGTCGCGCGTTCTCCCATTTCATGCGGGCGGCTTCCAGCTTTTCAGCGAAGTTCCGGACGCCTTCGCCGCCTGCGATGAGATCGTCGCTGTGCTTGGTTTGCAGTGAGAGGATTGCGGCGGCGTAGTGGATCATCATCCGGGAGAGCTGAACTTTGTCGTCGCAGAGCGCAAGAGGGTGAGCGAGCGAGGCCATCTGTTAATGCTAGTAGTTTTGCGAGGTATCAGCTCCTGATTTCTATGAGATAGGTCCGCACGAAGGTAATGTTGATTACACGTGCGGCACCCGGCTCGTGTTCGCAGTCACAAAGAGTGAACCCGGACTAGAGCGGCGCCGCGGGCCGCCCAACTGCGGGCCCTACCGGAGTCGCTTCGGTAATCCCCTTAGGACATTTGGTCGCCTTTCGTCGAGCGGCTGCGTTGGGCTTAATGGAAATCGTGAACTGCCCCGAGCGGGAACGACTGGTTGCCGCGGTCGCCGAAATCCTAAAGCAGATCATCCAAATTGCGTTGCGGCAACGGACCGCCCTGAAGAGTAGCAGCTACACCGCTTATCTTCTTGACCAGGAGTTTGCCGAAGCGGTGGGAGAGAAAGAGCGCCGGCTCGGCGCGCTTCTCGAACACGAGCGAGAGCACGGGTGCGCCTAACAAAGTGAGGAACGGTCGATAGGTGGCCCCATCCTGACGAATGGCGGCTCATGGAGCCACTCGCGCGCCCCGCCACTTGAGTACCGGTACTTTTCCGGATTTAGGCGCTGCAAAACCTCAGACCTCCGCTAGCGGTTTTCGCTGCGAATTCCGGTTATCCAGATGAGGGAGAGTCACATCAATCCACCCCCTCATTTTTCGGCGAGGTGATATGCAAGCCTGGAATCGAGTCTTGGGATTCGCGATGTTGTTGGCCATGGCGGCGGCAGCGCCGTTGCGGGCCGATCCTATTTTCGTAGCGTTCGATTTTTCCATCGCGTTTATTCCGCCCAACCCCATTACGCCGCCAAATCCGATCTTCGGGCCGTTCACGGGCGGCGTGCTACACATCCAGAACGATTTGACCCCCAATTTCGACCAACCGCTCATTCTCAATGTGATTGACATCGCGTTGCCGACGATGCAGGCGGGTGAAACGCTCGTTCCCCCCAATCCGATTATTCCGCCCAATCCAATTACTCCGCCGAATCCGATTGTTCCTCCCGATCCCGTTCTTCCTTCCGGCCTTTTGGAGATGAGTCTTACGGGGTTTTCGGGCGCTTTTCCGGTGATCGCGTTCGGGGCGAACGATATCGTTCCGAATACGATTCCGCCGAACCCGGTCATCCCGATCGGAGCGTTTGGCGAAAATCCGGCGCTCGGCAGTCAACTGACCGCCGGCGGCTTCCTCTACGCCTACGATGCACCGGTGCCGGTGGGGACCTGGTCGCTGACCGCCACAGTGGTTGCAGCGCCGTCGGTCCCCGAACCGGCAGCCGCGGCGCTGGCGCTGATGATCTCCGGATTGCTTGCCGTTGCCGCAATGCGGCGGAGATGGCGCAGGGAAGCCTGAAGACGCATTGATTATTGGAGGGAAGACCTATGAAGCGATTTCCGGTTGTCGCCCTGCTGGCGGGAGCAATTGTAAGTCCGGCTCTCGCAGACACCATTACGTTCGGCGGGAGAATCACTCAGGCTGTTTCGGATGGAACCGGCCCGGCGGAGAACACTCCGGCGCTGAATAACATACTGGACAACGACCTGTACATCGTGACCCTGACGTTTGCCGGGTCGATCAACGCGCCGGGCACCTACAGCTTGACGAGCCTGGTCTTCGATGACGCGGCGGCGGCAGCGAGTGAAACGAGTCTTGGTCCGATCAGCCTGACGATCACCGCCAATGGCGGCTTTGACGATTTCAGCCTGCTGGGATGCCTGACGACCGGGAGCGGCTGCGCTCTGGGCAACCAACTGGATGCGAATTTCCGGATTCTCGCGACGGGTCTGAATGCGCAGAACGTGGCAGCGAGCGGTTTGGACGAGCCGCATCCGCTCGACCTGCTGGAGGATGACGGCATCACCGACATCCACGGCTCCATCACCACCTATTCCTACACAGGCAGAGGCAGCGCAGTGCCGGAGCCATCATCACTGGCCTTGCTGGCATGCGCATTGGGAATGCTGGGCGCGAGCGGCCGGCGAAGACTTCGAGCAACCATTGCGAAACAGGAGAAGACGATATGAAGAAGGCGATTTTGCTGGCCCTTGGTGCGATACTGCTGCCCACAGTGGGGTTTGCCGTAGACGGTGTCGTATTGATCAATCAGTCGACTGTAATGGCGGCGGGAGGATTCCCTTACACTATCTCGCAACCCGGCAGTTATAAGCTGTCCGGCAACCTGGTGGTTCCCAACCTCAACACAACCGCGATTCGCATTGCCACAGACTTTGTGACCATCGACATGGCAGGGTTTTCAATCATTGGCCCCAATGACTGCTCGGGCGGCACATGCCAATCGGGATCCGGCGACGGCATTGACACGCTCGCGAACCATGTTTATTTCAACCTTACGATTCGCAACGGGACGATTCAAGGCATGGGCCGCAGCGGGCTTTACTTGTGGGGCGATTCGATGATCGTGGAGTACGTACATGCTCGCAGTAACGGGTTCGACGGAATATTTATTGGTCGATTTGATTTGTCCGGAGTCGAAGCAACCCTGACTACGGTTCAATACTGTGATGCGGAGTTGAACCAGAATGGCATCACCGCAGAAGGGGGCCACATCAGCCATAGCAACGGCAGCCGGAATCGCCTTGCAGGAATCCGATTTGGCCCTGGCCTACTTGACTACAATGTTGCGAGCCACAATGGGGTTTGGGGAGTTTTCTTCCTCGACACCGTCGACGCCGCCTCCTACCTAGGAAACGTCTTCAAGGACAACGGGAGCGACAACATTGCGTTAGGATCGGGAGCTGCAGTGAACATGGGCCAGAACCTGTGTGGCAACACGAAGTGCCCCGGAGCACTGTACTAGGCGCCGGCACCCTCTTTTGGAGTCGTTACTCGGCCGCGGCGCGGGCCGGATCCACCAGAGTGCGCCGCATCAGCTGCGCGCAGACCGCAATGAAGTGGACCTAGTCGTGCCCCCCGCTGTTGACCGTACTAGAACTCGTTGTCAATCAGCGTCTTTGTTATAATTCGGCGCAAATCTGCTATGGATTCGGAGCGGTGGCGGCGCGTCGCGGAGCTTTACCAGTCGGCCTCTCTGCGCCCCGCCGGCGAGCGACAGGCATTTCTGGTTGAAGCCTGCACTGGGGATGCAGACTTACAACAGGAAATACAGTCTCTCCTCGACCAGCCAGTCTCCCGGCACGGATTACTCGAGAGTGTTGCCCGTGAAGTTCATGGCTTGCAGGAAGCCATGGAGCAAGAGTTAGCCGGACCAACGGAGACGTCCTCGCCCGCCACGATTGGCCGCTATCGCGTGCTGCGTCTGGTCGGACGGGGCGGCATGGGTATCGTTTACGAGGCAGAGCAGGATCATCCACGGCGCGTGGTAGCTCTCAAAGTGATCAAACCGGGACTGGGCGGTTCTGAATCGCTGCGGCGCTTCCAGCAGGAAGCCGAACTCCTCGGCCGCCTGCAGCATCCGGGAATCGCGCAAGTCTATGAAGCGGGCGCGGCCGAAACGCCGTTCGGCATACAGCCCTACTTCGCGATGGAGTACATTCGCGGTTCGTCGCTGCGGGAGTATGCGGCCGCGCACGGTCTGACTACGCGGCAGCGAGTGGAGCTCATGGCGAAGGTGTGCGAAGCCGCGCATCACGCGCACGAACGAGGTATCATCCACCGCGATTTGAAGCCCGGCAACATCCTGGTGGACGAGACCGGGCAACCGAAGATCCTCGATTTCGGCGTGGCGCGGGTCGCGGGCGGCGACGCGCAGGCGACGCGCCAGACGGACCTTGGGCAACTGGTGGGGACGCTAGCCTACATGAGCCCCGAGCAGGTGCTGGCGGAGCCGGTGGAATTGGATGCGCGGAGCGACGTGTATACGCTGGGCGTGGTCCTGTACGAATTACTTGCCGGCCGGCTGCCGTATCCGATCACCTCCCGAGTGTTCGAAGCGGCGCGGGCGATTCGAGAGCAAGAGCCGGCGCCGCTCGGCAGGGAATATCGGGGAGATCTCGAGACGATTGCCGGGAGGGCACTCGAAAAAGAAGAATCCCGACGATATCACTCGGCCGCGGAGCTGGGAGCGGAGTTGCGCCGCTATCTGGCCGATGAGCCGATTCTGGCGCGGCGCCCCAGCGCCGGTTATCAAGCCCGCAAGTTTGTTCGCCGGCACAAGCGGTTGGTTGCCGCGGCGGCGATCGTTTTTGCGGTGCTGGTTACCGGCACAGTGGCCAGCACCTGGCAAGCCGTTCGCGCCAACCGCGCGGAACGCGCAGCCCTGCTGGAACGCGACCGAGCCGCGGCCGCCCAACTCGCCGCGACGGCTGAACGAGATCGTGCGGTGCGCGCCGAGCAGGCGGCCACTGACGAGCGCAATCGAGAGGAGCAGGAGCGCAATCGCGCCCTCGATGAGAAAAAGCGAGCCGATACACAATCGGCAGTGGCGGAGGCAGTCAACAACTTCTTGCAAAACGACCTGCTGGCGCAAGCGGGATCTCGCGGGCAGGCAGTATCGAATAGCAAGCCCGAGCCAAACCTGACCGTTCGATCGGCGCTCGATCGCGCGGCGGCCCGGATCGAGGGCAAATTCAAATCGCAACCGCTGGTGGAGGCCGCCATCCGCCAGAGCATCGGCGATGCCTACCGCGACCTGGCTCTCTATAACGAAGCGGCACCGCACATGGAGCGCGCGCTCCAGTTACGGCGCGAGATTTTGGGTGGGGAACATACCGATACGTTGCAGAGCATGCAGGAACTGGGTGCGACGTACATCCGGGCAGGGAAATACGCGCCCGCCGAGGCGCTCCTCACCGAACTCTGGGAAACCGAACGGCGGCTTCACGGCAACGACCGGCAGGAAACGCTTGGCGCCATGAACGAATTGGCGAGCCTGATCAACGCCCAGGGCGACTACGCGCGCTCCGCAGCGCTAATGAGCCGGGTGTTCGAGAGACAGCGGAAGTTATTGGGCGAGGAGCATCCCGACACGCTGGCAGTCATGAACAATCTGGCCTCCGTCTATTCCAATCAAGGCCGGTATGCCGCGGCAGAGGCCCTGTACCAGAAGGCGGTCGAGATCAAGCGGCGGGTTTTAGGCTACGAGCATCCGAGCACGTTACTCAGCATGAACAACCTGGCGGTGGCCTACCGCAATGAAGGGAAATACAGCCAGGCAGAGACGGTTTTGAAAGCGGCATTGGAAGCGCGCCGCCAGTCCATGGGGGAGCAACACGAGGATACGGTAGTCAGCATGAATAGCCTGGCGCTGCTGTACGTCGCGCAAGGCAATTTTTCGCGGGCGGAGCCACTCCTCGTCCAAGCCCTAACCACGGCGCGGCGCGTACAGGGCGACGACCATCCCGATACTCTCGCAATCACGAACAGCGTGGCAGAGCTGAACTGGCGGCAGAGCAAGTTTGCCGAGGCGGAGTCTCTATTCCAGAAAGTGTTGGAGGGCCGGCGGCGCGTTCTCGGTGTGGCTCATCCCGCCACGATCAGGGCCCTCGTTTCGTTGGGTGAACTCGACCTGGCACAGAACCGATACATCGAGGCAGAGCGGCTGCTGCGCGAAGTGGTGACCGGGCAAGGCAAGACTAGTCCCAATAACTGGAGGCCGTTTTACACGCAGAGCCTGCTAGGGGCGAGCCTCGCGGGCTTGGGAAGATACGCCGAAGCCGAGCCGATGTTGGTCTCCGGTCTGGAGGGCATGCTCCAGAGGCGGGACAGCATGCCGTACGAGAACCTCCCTGTGCTGCTGAAGGCTCGCGAGCGGATCGTCGGTTTGTACGAGGAGTGGGGAAAACCCGCCGAGGCAGCGCGGTGGAAGGCCGCTCAGGCGACGGCGCTACCGGCGCAGTGAGGGAGCCGCCTGGCGCCCGCTTGCTTGACGGGAACCGTTGAAACTTAATATACTTACGGTTTCTCACGTCTCGATCAAGAATGAACACTCCGACAGCGATTTCCACATCAACGACTGTCTCTTCCGCAGCGTGGGAGGCGATTCGAGGGGGGTACGATCTGCAGGTGCACGTAGCGCCTGACATCATCGCGCGACGCATCGACGATCTCGGCCTCGCCAAGGAATTCCTGGGCCACGGGCTGAAGGGATTTGTTTTGAAATCGCACTATATGTCGACGGCCGAGCGCGCGAAGGTGGTGACGGCGGCGGTGCCGGGGATCAAAGCGTACGGCGCCATCACGCTCAACCATTCGGTGGGCGGGTTGAACCCCGTAGCAGTGGACATCGCGGGGCGCTCGGGCGCGAAGGTCGTATGGTTTCCGACTGTAGACGCCGAGAATGAGACCGCCGGGCTGCCGACGGGCGGCAACAAGAAGCTGCCGTTCTGGGCGGAGATCCAGCGCGAGATTTCGGCGATGGGGATTGCGCCGCCACGCATGACAGTGCTCGATGGAAACGGGCAGCTCACCCAGGCAACGTGTTCGTGTCTCGAGCTGATTGCGAAACACGACATGATCCTCGCCACCGGACATCTCGGCCGCAAGGAAATCTTCGCGCTGGTCAAAACCGCGCGCGAGATGAAGGTGCGGAAAGTGCTGGTGACGCACGCGGAGTTTCCGTCGCAGAACCTGACAGGGGAAGAGCAAGTGGAGCTTGCCGATGCGGGCGCAACGATCGAGCATTGCTTCACTACCATGCACACGGGCAAAGCGCCGTGGGCGACCGTGATGGACAGCATCCGGAAGGTGGGGCCGGAGCGTTGCCTGCTCTCGACCGACCTCGGCCAGACGATCAATCCACCGGTCGCCGAGGGGTTTGCGATGTTCGCGCAGACGCTGCTCGACGGCGGATTCACGGCAGACCAGATCCGGCGTATGGCAGTCGCGAATTCCGCGGCGCTTGTCGAGTAACCAAATCATTCAATCATGAGCCACAAAATCGTTCAGCGGATTCAACGCCCAGACTCTGGGGTGATCAAGGTTTTAGGAGATGCCGGAACGGCCACGGTACATGAGGCCCAGGGCCGCAGCGGACTGATGCGGCCGTATATGCGACCGATTTACCCCTCCGCGCGGATGGCAGGGCCGGCGGTGACCGTTTCGTGCCAGGCCGGGGACAACCTCATGATTCACGCGTCGATCGCGGTGTGTCAGCCGGGTGACGTGCTGGTCGTTGTGACGACATCGGAATCGACCGACGGGATGTTCGGCGAACTGCTCGGGGTTTCCTGCCAGGCGCATGGGATCGCGGGGCTGATCATCGATGCGGGTGTGCGGGACACGACGGAACTGACGGCGATGAACTTTCCCGTATGGGCCAAGGCCGTATCGGCCCAAGGCACGGTGAAGGCGACGCCGGGCGACGTGAATATCCCGGTAGTCTGCGCGGGCGCTATGATCAATCCAGGCGATGTGATCGTCGCCGACGCCGATGGCGTGGTGGTTGTGCCACGCGAGCAGGCCGCGGAGATAGCCCAAGCCAGCGAGCAGCGCATAGCCAAGGAAGAGAAGACGCGGCAGCGGCTACGCGCGGGCGAACTCGGGCTGGACTTTTACGGGATGCGCGCGAAGCTGGCCGAGATGGGCGTCGAATTTGTGGATGAGGCGGACAGTAAGACCGCAGGGAGGTAACACATGGGACAGATCGTAGCAGCGATGGCAACGGTGCACGCGCCGCAGTTATTCACTCGTCCTCCGAGCGAGGATCCCAAGCAACTCGATGCCGACATCGAAGCGATGGGCCAGCTCGGCAAGGTTCTGGACGAGACGAAGCCGGATCTGGCGATCATCATCGGCAGCGATCACCTGGAGACGTTCTTTCTGTCCTCGGTGCCGACGTTCGCGGTGATCGCGGGCAAGCGAACCGTCGCGAAGTTTGCGGGGAAAGATTACGACATCCCGACCCACCTGCCTTTTGCCGAGAACCTGCTCGATGAACTCGTGGCCAACGGGTTCGACATGGCCTATTCGCAGGATGCAGAGCTCGGACACTCGTTCGCGGCGGTATTCGAATGGGTCCTGGGCAAGCGGAGCATTCCGGTGGTGCCAATCTTTGTTAACACCTACCTGCCGCCGCTGCCGACACCGCGGCGCGCCGAGGCCCTCGGCAAAGCTATCCTCAAAGTAATTCAAGCGCGGCCGGAAAAAGTTGCAATTATTGCGTCGGGCGGCATGTCGCACTATCCCGGGACGTGGAAGTATCCGCAGCCCGCGTTCGATTTCGACTACTGGGCGATCCAGCATATGGAGCGCGGCAACCACGATGTTTTGCTGAACTGCACGGTGCAGCAACTGGACGAGGTGGGTAATACCGAGATGCTGCCGTGGCTGATCATGTTCGGAGCGATCGGCAATCAGCCCGGTGAGCTGCTGACGTATCAGCCCACATGGCACCACGGGCACGCGGTGATGCGGTTTATACCGGGGCGGACGGCAGCGCCCACCGGAGATGCGCCGGCGCCGAAGTGGGATTTCGAGAACAAAGGCGGCTACCAGTTCTACAAGCATCCGGATCCGTCTTCGTATAACCTAAATAAGCTGATTTACGATTTGCGGCACCAGCAGCCGCTGCGAATCCAGTTACTCAAGGATCCCAAGGGCGTGGCGAAGAACTACGGGCTCAACGCCGAGGAGATGGCGCGCATCGACACGCTGGCGGACGAAAGTATCGACGTGTTCCGCTCGCTGAAGAATCACCCGCTGGTCGATGTGGGCGCCCACCCACTGGGGCTGCTGATGTGCCTGGTGGTGGTGCAGGCCGAAGGGCGGCGGCTGAAGCGAGAGCAGCAGGTGGTCACAAACTAGGGGAAACGCCCAGCAACTTTCCACGGAGTGCGTACGTCTTAGGACTTTCGGGAGGAACTATGCTTCGCAGCCTTTCATTCGCAATTCTGTCAGCATTCCTTTCGGTGTCGGCCTACGCCTCCGATGTGGTCTATCCGGGCGGCGGTGTTTTCTCTCAGGTGGTTGACGGTGGGGGGACTCGGACATCCATAACATTGGTAAACCTGGATAGCCTGGCGGCGACCTACACACTGTATTTCTACAAGGACGACGGCAGTGCGTGGTCGACTCTGAGCACCACGGCTGGTTCGGGACCGCAGCTTTCGGGAACCCTTGCGCCACTTGGGTCCGTCATCATCAAAACGAATGGTACAGGCGGCGCTCAAGATCAAGGATGGGCACTGCTATCAACCGCGGGCAACGTGACGGATGGCAACGGCCTTTACCATTACATGATCGGCGGGACCGCAGTGTTTACACTTGCGTTGCCGGGAAATGCGACCGCCGGAACAGCCCCGAATCCCGCCGCGCAGGCAACCGTGCCGCTGGACACCGGCTACGACAGCGCATTCGCCATCCCGTTCGACCACACCAACGCTGTTTTCGGAGTCGCGCTGGCGAACAGCTGGCAATCGACCGCATTGACCGTTAATGTGCGGGCCGTCAATCCGAGCGGAACTACGATCCCCACTGCTGTGCAGAGCATTCAGTTGCCGGGCAACGGCCACACGGCATTTCTGCTCACGGATAAGTTTCCGGAACTGGCCAATTTGCAGGGATTGGTTGTGTTCACACCGGTCCCATCAGACCAGAACAACACATTCGGCCTCATTAACGCGCTGGGATTGCGAGCGAATGCGGAAGGCACGTCGCTGAGCACGGTAACGCCGCTGATTCCTTGTCTCTACGTCTCCGGCACCGGCTGCACCAACTAAGGGCGATTAAGTTGCCCGCGGCTCCCGTTTCGGGCGAGAGTAGTGGGTATGGATCAGAGCGGGACCATCGGCTTCGTGGGATTCGGCGAAGCGGCCTTTCATCTTTCCAAGGGGCTGCTGGACGCGGGGCTCGGGCCTTTCGTCGCCTACGACATTCACACGCACACAGCAGGCCGGGGCGAGAAGATCCAGCAGCGGGCGCGAGAGACCGGGACGCGGCTGGCCGGCTCCAATGCGGAGCTGGCGGGCGCGGCGGGGTGGATCCTGTCGACCGTGACTTCCGATCAGGCGGCAATTGCGGCCGGACAGAATGCGCCGCATCTGAGGGTGCCGCATCTCTACGCGGACCTGAATTCGGTTTCTCCGGCGGTGAAGCAGGGCATCGCGCGAACGATTGAGGCGACCGGGGCGCGGTTCGTCGAAATCGCGATGATGGCGCCGGTGCCCCCGTACGGGCATCGCGTCCCGATTCTGGCCGGCGGCGCGGCGGCCCTGGAGTTTGCTGATCGGATGAAGCCCTACGGGATGCGGATCGAGGTGGTTTCGCGCGAGGTGGGCACGGCGGCAGCCACGAAGATGTTCCGCAGCATCATGGTGAAAGGGATGGAGGCGCTGATGACGGAGTGCGTTCTCGGCGCAGGGCGCTACGGCGCCGAGCAGGCCGTGTTTGCTTCGCTGGCCGAGAGCTATCCGGGGATCGATTGGAAAATGATGGCCGATTACATGATCGGCCGCGTGGTGGAGCACGGCGAGCGCCGAGCGCGCGAAATGGAAGAAGTAGCCGAGACGCTGGAATCGATCGGGATCGAGCCGATCATGGCCGAAGCTACAGCGCGACGGATGGATTGGAGCGCGCAGATCGGGCTAAAGAAGCGCTTCGGCGGCGAGCCGCCGCGCAACTACCGGGAGTTCCTCACTGCAGTCGCGGAGTTGGAGAGCGTCCATCAGAAATGAAGCTGATTGAGAAACCGACGGTGGTCGCGGCCGCGGGAAACCTGCCTAAGCGGATCGCCGAATTTATCGGCCGGGTGAACTCGGGGACTGCGGCGTTGAGCGTCGCTCACATGACGAGCCCCTCAGGCTGGCAGGAGCCGGGGCAGACTCCGGAATTCGACGAATACACGCTGGTGCTGCGGGGCTCGTTGCGCGTGGAGACGCGCGCGGCGACGGTCGACGTGCCGGCAGGGCAGGCGATTGTGGCGCACAAAGGCGAATGGGTGAGGTACAGCACGCCGGGCGCCGAGGGCGCCGATTACATCGCAGTTTGCGTGCCCGCGTTCTCGCCCGATACCGTGCATCGCGATCCGCAATGATGATAAGGTGGTAATTCACCTTGACGGCGCGAGGTTCGTGGCATATACGCCACGGGACGGCCGCCGTCATCATTCATAAGGAGCAGCCATGAAGATTGGTGTCGCGGGACAGGGCGCGTTCGGCGTCAAACATCTGGAAGCCATCCAGAACATTCCGGGAATCGAGGTCATCACGCTGACGGGCGGGAATCAAACCGCGACCGAAGAAGTGGCGAAGCGGTTCAAGATTCCACATTTCACGGGCGATCTCGGCGAGAGCCTGAAGCAGCCCGGGCTGGAGGCGATGATTCTGGCGACGCCGACTCAAATGCACGCCACGCAAGGCGTGCAGTGCATGCGGGCGGGCAAGCACGTGCAGATCGAAATCCCGATTGCGGATTCGCTGGCCGATTCCGAAACGCTGGTAAAAGCTCAGAAGGAAACCGGTGTGCTCTGCATGGGCGGCCATACTCGCCGGTTCAATCCCAGTCACCAGTACGTGCACAACAAGATCAAAAAGGGCGAGCTGAAGGTCCAGCAGATGAATGTGCAAACTTATTTTTTCCGGCGCACGAACATGAACGCCGCCGGGAAGCCGCGGAGTTGGACCGACCACCTGCTGTGGCATCACGCCTGCCACACCGTGGACCTGTTTCAATACCAGACGGGCGAGCTGGTTTCGGACTGCTACGCGGTGCAAGGGCCGATGCATCCGGAGCTGAAAATCGCGATGGACGTGGGGATCGTGATGAAGGTGCCGTCGGGAGCCATCTGCACGCTCTCGCTGTCGTTCAACAACAAGGGACCGATCGGAACGTTTTTCCGCTACATCTGCGACAACGGGACGTATCAGGCGTATTACGACGATCTGGTGGATGGCGACCAGAACAAGATCGACCTCTCCAAGGTGGCGGTGTCGATGAACGGGATCGAGCTGCAGGATCGGGAATTCTTCTCGGCCATCGAAGGCAAGCGCGAGCCCAACGCCAGCGTGCAGCAGTGCTTGACGGCCATGCAGGTGCTGGACCGGTTGGAGCAGATTCTGAACTCGAGCACGGCGGCTTCAGCGCGGTAGCGGAGGCCGGACAGCGCCGGTTGGCAAGCCGGAACCCTGCGCCGCTGATATAATTGCAGCGCCGACGTGAACCTCTCCGAAACGTTTATCCGGAGGCCCATTGCGACCAGCCTGCTCATGCTGGCGATCGCGATGTTCGGCGTCATTGCGTACCGCGCGTTGTCGGTCAGCGACGTTCCGCAGATCGACTTCCCGACCATCCAGGTTCAGGCTGGTCTTCCGGGCGCGAGCCCGGCAACCATGGCGGCGAGCGTGGCGACTGTCCTGGAACGGCAGTTCACGACAATCGCCGGCGTGGACTCGATGATCTCATCGAGCACCATGGGTGGGACTAGCATCACGCTGCAGTTTGATTTGAGCCGAGACATCGATGGCGCGGCAGTGGACGTGGAAACGGCGATCGCGGCGGCCGCGCCGCTGCTTCCTCCGGGCATGCCGACGCCGCCCACGTTTCGCAAACAGAATCCCGGCGATCAGCACATCATCACGCTGGCGGTGGCGTCGCCGACGATGCGGCTTTCCGATCTGGACGAGTATGCCGAGAACCTGATCGTGCCGCGGATTTCAATGATCCCCGGAGTGGCGCAGGTGCAGATCTTCGGCGCGGCCAAGTACGCGGTGCGCGTGCAGGTGGACCCGAGCAAGCTCGCGGCGCGGCGGATCGGTCTGAATGAAGTCGAAGACGCGGTGCAGAACTGGAACGTCAACATCCCGACGGGTACTCTGTTCGGGCCGCACACGGCATTCAATGTGGAAGCCAACGGACAACTGCGCCGGGCAATGGAATACCGGCCGATGATCGTAGCGTACCGGCACGGCGCGCCCGTACGGCTGGATGAAGTGGCGCACGTGATCGACAGCGTCGAGGACGACAAACAGTCGGCGGTTCTGTACGGTCAGGAGTTCGGGGCGAGCGGCACGCCGGCGGTCGTCATGGGGGTCGCGCGGCAGCCCGGAGGCAATACGATTCAGGTGATCGACGCGATTCGCCGTCTGCTGCCGTCGATCCAGAAAGAACTGCCGCCGGCCGTGCACCTGATCATTCGCGGCGACCGCTCGCAGAACATCCGCGAAGCCTTCAAGGATGTCCAGTTCACGATGGCGGCGACGATCGCACTGGTGGTGCTGGTTATCTTCCTGTTCCTTCGGAGTTTCTATGCCACGCTGATCCCGGCGATGGCGCTGCCATTTTCCATTCTCGGCACATTCACCGTGATGTACCTGCTCGGTTTCACATTGAACAACATCTCGATGATGGCCGTGATTCTCTCGATCGGGTTTGTGGTGGACGACGCGATCGTGATGCTCGAAAACATTACGCGCCACGTGGAGCGCGGGGAAAAGCCGATCGAAGCGGCCTATCGCGGGTCGAAGGAGATCGGGTTCACTATCGTTTCGATGACGCTGTCGCTGGCGGCGGTATTCATCCCGATATTATTCATGTCGGGTTTGCTGGGGCGGCTGTTTCGCGAGTTCGCGGTTACGATTTGCGCCGCCATCCTGATTTCGGGGGCGGTATCAATCAGCCTGACACCCATGCTATGCAGCCGGCTGCTGCACAGCGCAGGCGAGAAACGAAGCGGGATTTTCGACCGCGCGGCGGAAGCCGTGTTAGCGCACATGCGCGGGGCTTACGGCCGGAGCCTCGGCTGGGTGCTGCGGCATCGGCCGGTGATGCTGGTGATTTTTGTCGTGGTGGCCGGCGCCACGGCGTATCTCTACGTGGCCGTTCCGAAAGGTTTTCTTCCCGACACCGACAACGACCAGTTCAATGTGAACCTCCTGGCGCAGCAGGGGACCTCCTACTATCAGATGACGGAGTACGCCGACCGCGTCTCTAAGATCGTGGTGAAAGAGCCTGAAGTGATCGCGCTCTACACCCGCGCGGGCGGCAACCAGGGCGCAGCCAACAGCGGCAACCTGACGGTAAACCTCAAGCCGCGGCGGCAGCGGACGGACGGGGTGACCGAAATCATCAACCGGCTACGGCCGAAGATTGCCAATTTTCCGGGCGTGCGGGTTTCGATGTCGGTTCCGCAGCCGATTCGCTTCAGCGGCCGCAATTCGAGTGCCTCGTACGATTACACCCTGTACGCTCCGGATACGGAAGAACTGTACCGCTCGGCGCCCCTGCTCGAGCAGGCGATAACGCGGCTGGCGCCGCTGGTGGATGTGACGAGTGACCTGCAGATCCGGAACCCGCAAATTCACGTCACCATCGATCGCGACCGGGCTGCGGCGCTGGGCGTCGATTGGAACGACATCGCCGGGATGCTGTACAGCGCATTTGGTCCGGAGCTGATCTCGACGATCTACGGGACCAACAACCAGTACCGCGTAATGCTCGAAGTCCTGCCGCAATATCAACGGTTCGAGGACTCGCTAAAGCTGCTTTACCTGAAAAGCCATTCCGGCGAGTTGGTGCCGCTCGACGCAATTGCCAGGCTGGAAATGAATGCGGGCCCAAACAGCGTCCCGCACTCAGGGCAGTTGCCGTCGGTGACCATCTCATTTGGACTGCGGCCGGGGTTCTCGCTGGGCCAGGCCACGGACGCGATCGAAGAGGCCGCCAAAGCCAACCTGCCGGCGAGCGTCACGGGGACGTTTCAAGGCTCGGCGAAAGTCTTTCAGGATTCGACTCGCAACATGGGAATTCTGCTGATGATCGCGGTGCTGGTGGTTTACATCGTTCTCGGCGTGCTGTATGAGAGCTACATTCATCCTCTGACGATCCTC
>DASXAK010000241.1:0-3086 GCA_036406715.1 Bryobacteraceae bacterium
CCTTCTGGTCCTGGTTAAAAGTCATCGGTTTATTGAGTTGTTCCTTCGTCACGCAGGATCTGTTGGTCGACGTCTTAGGTCCTTGGCTCGCACGCGCCTTCATCGCCTGTTCGATCCGCGCCCGCTGCTCCGGTGTGAGCTTCGCCAGCGCCTCGGCCGGAATGGGCATTTGACCGCTCATCTGGTTGGTCATCGTGCTCTCCCAGAGCCCGGTCTTTACGTCCATGGGTTTGAAGTCGTCAGCCCCCCAGGACGCGAGAGGATAAAGGATCGTAATTGCGAAAAAAAGCACGTTCTTCATGGATGCCTCCGTTCCAAATCTCGTCTCACAACAATCTCATAGTGACGGTTCTGCCGCAAATGTTACACGTACCGGAACTACTGCTCTATGCCCTTGTCGCATTCGGCGATGCCGTCCTCGGCCAGCTTGAGACGCCGCGCGGTTTCCGGAGTCTGCGGCTGCCAGGTTTTCCAGCGCGCCCGGTTCTTCTGAAACTCCAAACGGGCCCACCCGTAGTTGCGATTCATGAGCAGCATCCGGCCGTAGAGCTGATCAAGGTCGGAAGCCGCCTCCATGGCCGCCAGCGTAGGCCGAGGAACCGCTACGACCCGGTTGGCCAGCGGCTCTCCTTTTAGAATCAGCGCTGACGCCTCATCGAATTTGCCCGCCTGAAAGGCGCGCTCCGCGTCGCGGTTGAGCGAAGTCAACTGCTCTACCGCGGGCCCGTACCAGGGCTCGTCGCTCCCGCCGGTAGTTGTCGTCTGGACGGGCGGCGGCGCGGGCCCGCATCCGATCAACACCGCCGCGGCGAGAACGAGCAGGGTGCGGGCGCCGGTCACGGGCGGCCGCCGACCATATGCTTCAGGTCGGCGTTGTTCTCCTGACAGATATATTCGAACGGCTCCATGCCGGGGTGAAACAAGATATTCCAGCTTGCGGTCCAGGGCTTGGAATAGGCGCCGGGATCTTCGATGGTCGCTTCGTAGTGAAGGATCAGCTCATTGACGCGCGTGAAGCGCTCGACGACGTGAAGCTGCTCGGTGTGCGGATGTCCGGCCGCGTCAATCCAGCTCCGGTCATTCAATCCGGTCACATCGACCACCAGCGTGTCGCCTTCCCAGTGACCGATGCCTTCGCCAAGATAGGTCGGATTCAGCTTGTCCGGAGGGGTGTGCTTGCGCCCGTCGGTGTACACGACCCGCCACATGTGGGCGCCGCCTTCGAAGACGAACAGGACCCGGTCGGGGAGCTGATAAATCTGGAATGGGAACGAAGTGGCGTACATGCGAGGAATGCCCGGCGGCAGGCAATAGCCTTCCGGATCATCCTTGGTGTAATTGGCATTGCGTTGCGCGAACAAGTCTTTGGCCCAGGGGAGGAACGGAACGTCGATTTTGCGATCGGGCTGCGCGGAGCCGGCAAAACCACCGCGCGTGCCGGCCATATCGCCGATTCCCGGCGGTTCCCAGGACCCTTTCGAATTGCCGAGATCGGGATGACCGTCGGGCAGACGCGGCGCAGGGCGGATATCCTTGCGTTGGAGCGCGGCGGCCACCTGCTTGCCGTCAAAGTCGTCGGCTCGAAGACAAGAACCGCACACAAGCAGCACGCAAGCTGCGCCGGCGTAGCGCCACATACTCACCTCCGCCGGCGATGCAAGCTCCTCGAATGCGGCGCCGGTCTGAGGCACATCTTACCTTTTTATTAGCGGCGAGTGGTCTTTCAATACCCGGTGGTGCTCGGATTGATCACGGGAGTCACGTCGGGACCGAGTCCGGGCACGTCCGGGTCGGGGATGGGCGGATGCGGCTCGGGATCGGGCTCGGGGTCGGGCGCCGGCGGCTGCGGATCGTCCTCAGGTTCTTTTTTCATCGGTTTCTCATGGTGCACCCGGGGGGCCACTTCCGTGATGGAAGACGGCGTGCTTCGGCTTTCGTGGGGGTTCTATGTGGCACCGATATCGTCCTAAACTCTGGAAGGGAATTGTTTCCGGTCTGGCCGGTGGCTTGGCCGCGACGTACGTGATGAGCCAATTTCAGGCAGTGAGCAAAAAGTGGAGCAAGCCGGAGCACCAGGGATCGCAGAGCCATCCTCCGTCGGAAGAGAAGCCGGCCACCATTCGCGCAGTGGAGTCGATCACAAATGCCACTCGCGGGCCCGAACTCGCACCGGCTCAGAAGAAGACCGCCGGCCAGGCGGTTCATTACGCGTTCGGAGCCGCGAACGGCATCTTGTATGGCGCACTCTCCGAGTTCAAGCCCAAGGCGCGTGTGGGGCGCGGAACCGCGTTCGGCGCCGGGCTGTGGGCCGTGGCCGATGAGATCGCCGTGCCCGCGCTCGGTCTTTCGAAACCGCTCCGTGTTCAGCCGGCGTCGGCCCACTTGTACGGGCTCGCGTCGCATCTGGTTTACGGAGTGACCACCGACGCCGTTACGCGCGGTGTCCGCGCACTGCTCTGAGTTCCGCTCGCAACCGTTCACTGACGCTGCGAAGCCGCCCGAAACCGCTACGATAGAGCGTCATGGAAGCACGCGAGATTCTGCTGGTCACCGGCGCCAGCCGGGGGATCGGCGCGGCTACTGCGCAACTGGCCGGCCGCCGCGGATACACGGTCTGCCTCACCTACCTGCGCGAGAGCGAAAGAGCCGCCGAAGTTGTAAACACGATCGAACGAAATGGCGCCAGCGCGTTCGCCGTGCAGGCCGACATGGCCGCCGAGCGCGATGTGCTTCGAGTCTTCGAAACAATTGACGGCAAACGGGGCCGCCTGGCGGGCCTGGTCAACAATGCCGCGACGCTCGAAACTCAGATGCGCCTCGACCAGATGGACGCCGCGCGTCTCGAGCGGATCTTCTCCGTCAACGTGATCGGCAGCTTTCTATGCGCACGCGAAGCTGTGCGCCGGATGTCATCGCGGCACGGCGGAAGCGGCGGTGCGATCGTGAATGTCTCATCCGGCGCGGCGCGACTGGGCTCGCCCGGCGAGTACATCGACTACGCCGCGAGCAAAGGAGCCGTCGAAACGCTGACCATCGGGCTCGCCCGCGAAGTAGCGGAAGAAGGCATTCGCGTGAACGCCGTTCGG
>DASXAK010000242.1:0-16109 GCA_036406715.1 Bryobacteraceae bacterium
CAACTCGCTGTACGCCACCCCACGGATTGCCATGATCCCGCTGATCATCATCTGGTTTGGCATCGGCATGTGGTCCAAGGTCTTCATCGTTTTTCTGTCGGCATTCTTTCCGATTCTGATCAACACCATCGGTGGCATTAAGGCGACCGACGCCGACCTGCTGCGGGCTGCCCGCGCGTTCTGCGCCTCCGATTGGCAAATCTTCACTACGCTCGCCATCCCCGGCGCGGTGCCTTTCATTTTGACGGGCGTGCGCCAAGGAGTGGCGCTGGGGCTGATCGGCGTCGTCGTCGGCGAGATGTTTGGCGGCAGCGAGGGCATCGGCTTCCGCGTCGCCTATGGCGGCCAGACGTTCGCCACCGACACTCTGTTCGTCGGCGTAGTCATCATCGCCGCCGCCGGAATCCTGTTTACGGCTCTCGCCGAGCGCTTGGAACGCCACTTCTCACGCTGGCGGCCGGAACGGTGAGCGACGTCATGAACGATTTCGTCGCGCGGCTCGGCCGCCTGGATTCGTGCGCCATCTCTGACGCGCTCGATAAGCTCGGGTTGCCGGCCTCCGTCACCGGCATTCATCGTTTCTCCACCGAGCGGCGCATCTCCGGGCGTGTAGTCACCGTAACGCTGGCAGCCGCCGCCGGCCGCCCTCCCACGTCCCGCCATCTTTGCACCGCGGCCATTGAAGCCGCACGGCCCGGCGACATCATCGTCATTGAGCAACGCACCGGTCTGGACGCTGCGTCTTGGGGTGGCAATCTTTCTATCGGCGCCCAGGTGCGCGGCGTAGTCGGCGTCATCGTCGAAGGTCCGGTCCGTGACGTCGACGACAGCCGCCGCCTCGATTTCCCGGTCTTTGCCCGGACGCACACGGCGCGGACGGCGCGGGGCAGAATTGTCGAAGTGGCGACCAACGAGCCCATTACGGTCGGTGATGTCACCGCCTCGCCCGGCGATTACGTCGTCGCCGACGGAAGCGGAGTGGCGTTCATTCCTCAATCCGAGGCCGCGCGCGTTCTCGAAGCTGCGGAGACGATTGTCGCGCGCGAAGAGGCAATGGCGGCGGCGATCCGCGCCGGCACCCCCATCAGCCAGGTGATGGGCGCCAATTACGAGCAAATGCTGAAGAAATGACAACCCAAATGGCACTCGAAGATCCGAACGTCCACCGTGCCGCCCGGCTGGATACGACCTCGCTCAGCGACGCGATGGACCGCCTCGGCATCGCCGGGCAATGCCTCGGCATCAAGCCCCTCGATCCTCGCTTTCGATTGGCCGGCCGCGCCTTCACCATTCTTTACGGCCCCGCCGGCAAGCCGCCCGGCACGGTGGGCGATTACATCGATGACGTGCCGCCCGGATCCGTCGTCGTGCTGGACAACGGCGGCCGTGAGAATGCCACCGTCTGGGGAGATATCTTGACCTGGGTGGCGCATAGCCGCGGCGTGGCCGGCACGGTGATCGACGGCGCTTGCCGCGATGTCGCGCTCTCGCTCGAACTGGGCTATCCGATTTACAGCCGCAGCTATTCCATGCGCACCGGCAAGGACCGCGTCCAGGTGGAGGCTACCAACGGACCGGTCAACATCGGAGACGCCCGCGTGCATCCCGGCGACATTCTGCGGGGCGACGCCGACGGCGTGCTGGTTATCCCGCGTGCGCACGAAGATGAAATTTTGAAGATCGCCGAAGAGATCGATGCGGTCGAAGACCAGATCCGGCGGGCCGTGAAGGAAGGCAAGAGTCTCGCCGAAGCCCGCCGGCAGCACGGTTATCATCAACTCCAGACAAAGCGCTGACACAATATGGCAAACCTCGGATACATCGGACTGGGCGTGATGGGCAGCCGCATGGCGAGCCGCCTGCTCGAAAAGGGACACACGGTCACGGGATACAACCGGACCAAATCGAAAGCGCAATGGCTGATCGACAAAGGCATGCGGTGGGCGGATTCGCCGCGCGCCGTTATCGCCGCAGCGGATGTGACTCTCTCGATGCTCACCAACTCCGCGGCGCTCGAAGAAGTCGCCGATGGATCGGATGGTGTCGTCGCCGGCATGACCACCGGTAAGGTCTATGTCGATATGAGCACCGTTGCTCCGGCCGTTAGCCGCGAGATTGTGGCCCGCGTTCGCGAAAAGGGCGGCGACATGATGGACGCGCCCGTCTCCGGGAGCGTAATCACTCTCGAACAGGGAAAGCTCTCGGTAATGGTCGGCGGCCGCCCAGACACTTTCGAACGCGTCAAGCCGCTGCTGCTTGACCTTGGTCCCAAGGTGACGCACGTGGGCGACAACGGGCTTGCGCTCGTCATGAAGATCGCAACGAACTTGAGCCTCGCGGTGCAGATGCTGGCGTTCTCCGAAGGCGTGCTGCTCGCCGAAAAGAGCGGCATTTCGCGCGAGACCGCCGTCGACGTACTGACGCACAGCGTCATCGGTTCCCCGATGGTGCAATACCGCGGCCCGTTCGTCCTGAAGATGCCGGACGAAGCCTGGTTCAACGTCAACATGATGCAGAAAGACATGCTGCTCGCTCTGGAGCTGGGCCGCCAGGTCGACGTCCCGCTCCCGACGACGTCCGCCACCAATGAGATGCTGACCGCCGCCCGCGGCATGGGCCTGAAGGAGCGCGATTTCGCCATCCTGTTCGAAGTCCTGGCGCGCATGTCCGGCGTCCGCCGTTAAATTCGGGGACAGGCTACGCAATTCCTAATTTAGAATGGGCATCTATGGTCATTCTGATCGTCCACCTTCACGTCAAGCCCGAGCACCTCGACGCTTTCCGGCAAGCCACCGCGGAGAACGCGCGTAATAGCATCCAGGAACCCGGCGTCGTGCGGTTCGATTTCCTCCAGCAATCCGACGATCCTACGCGGTTTGCCCTGTACGAGGTCTACCGCGATGCCGACGCACCCGCGAAGCATCGCGAGACGGCGCACTATAAGGCATGGGTGGCGAAGGTGCCGGACATGCTGGCCGAGCCACGCACCAGAGCCCTCTACTCGAACATTCTTCCCGCGGACGCTGCGTGGTAGCCGGCAATGCGGTTTGAGTTTGCGACCGCGGCACGCATCGTCTTCGGCGCCGGCTCCGTGCGCGAAGTTGCATCCGCCGCGGCGCCGCTGGGCCGCCGGGCCCTGGTCGTAACCGGCAACTCGGCCGACCGTGCCGCACCGCTGATCAAAGATCTGAATGCGGCCGGCGTCGCCAGTTTCCAAATCGCCGTGCCCGGCGAGCCGACGCTCGAACTCATCCGCCGCAGCGCCCGCGACGCCCGGGACCAACACTGTGATCTGGTCGTTGCCATCGGTGGCGGAAGCGCGCTCGATACCGGGAAAGCGCTCGCTGCCCTGCTCACCAACCCGGGCGATCCGCTCGATTACCTCGAGGTCATCGGCCGCGGGCAGCCTCTCGCGCACGCCGCAGCGCCCTGCATCGCGATTCCCACAACCGCCGGCACCGGTTCGGAAGTGACGCGCAATGCCGTGCTCGGCTCACCCGAGCATCGCGCGAAAGCCAGCTTGCGCAGTGCCGGCATGCTGCCGCGGGTCGCCGTCGTCGACCCGGAGCTCACACTCGGATTGCCACCCGCCCTTACCGCCTCGACCGGCCTGGACGCGTTGACTCAGTTGATCGAACCCTACGTGTCCGCCCGAGCAAATCCCATGACCGACGCCTTCTGCGTGGACGGCATGCAGCGGGCGTCCACTGCGTTGCCGCGAGCCTGGGAGAACGGCAGCGATCGAGAAGCCCGCGAATCGATGTCTTGGGCGGCTCTGCTCGGCGGTCTCGCCCTCGCCAATGCCGGTCTCGGCGCGGTCCATGGCTTCGCCGCGCCGTTAGGCGGCATGTTTTCCGCTCCGCACGGCGCCCTCTGTGCCGCGGTTCTGCCCCACGCGATGAAAGTGAACCTCGAAGCGCTTGGCGCGCGCGACCCGCAAAACCCGGCGTTGCGCCGCTACGACGAAGTTGCGCGCTTGTTGACCGGAAGCCCGCATGCCGTCGCGCGCGACGGCGTCGGTTGGGTCGCCGATCTTTGTCAAAGACTCGAGATCCCGCCGCTCCGCACGTATGGGGTCGAGCCACGGCACGTTCCCGATCTCGTCGAGGCCGCCCGCCGCACCAGCAGCATGAAGGGCAATCCGGTTTCGTTAACGTCGGAAGAACTGAGTCAGATCGTTGCTGAGGCGATTTGAGCGGCTAGGGCTTCGGCGCCGCGCACACGAAGTTCCGCGCCTCGTCGGTGCTTCCTGTGCCGTTCCACTGCGCCTCCGTCGGATAGGCGCACAGCGGCCGCGTCCGATCCACAGCGCCGCCCGCTGTCACGTGTGACGCCAACACCCGGTCGGGCGCTGTGCCGTGCTCGGCCCATTGTTCGAGCGCGCTGACCATATCGAATTTTGCCGGCCCCGGACCGCCGCCGCAATGCTGCATTCCCGGAACCAGAAACAGCCGGTAGAATCCGTCTACACCTGGCGTCGCTTTGGCCGCGCTTTCGTAAAAGTGAATGCTGCTGAGCGGCGTGATATCGGGGTCGCTGAACCCGTGGTATTGAATCAGCTTCCCGCCATTTGCACGAAACGCGCTGAGGTCGGGATTGTTGGCGTTGAAGATCGACGCGAGCTTGTCATCCGTGAATTGCACGTCGCTGTCAAATCCCGGCGGCGCTTCAAATCGAAACGAGCGGAAATCCCAATTGGGATCTTCGAACACGATGTACCGGAAGAACGGCAAGCCCAGATTGGCGTGGCCGCCCAGGCCCGGCCGCGGTCCAGTGATCCATTGCGCCCAACCGCCCGGCCCGGTTTCCCCGCCGGGCAGCAATCCGGGATAGATCTTTTCCCCCGGCCCCTGATAGATCTTCTTTACGGCGTCGACCTGTGCCGCGGTCAGGCACGTGGGGGCGTCTCCGCTCTTGCACAATAGCGTCTCCGGATTGAAGTGGCACCGTCGCGGATCATTCAGAATTCCGTCTTTGATCCCATCCTGCGCGTCGCACGCCTCGTTCACCGCGTCCGCGATCACCGGCACCTTGGTCGCCGGAATGTAGTTGTCCCCCTGCGTGACCGTCACCATCCAGAGATGGCTGATCTGATTGTGCGTCCAGAAATATGCCGGATCTCCGGCGATGATTCCGTCGAAATCCTGCGGATAGCGCTGTGCCTCCATCAGCGCTTCCTGTCCGCCTTGCGAACAGCCGCTGAAATACGCGTGCGCCGGCCGCGCGCCATAGAAAGCCTCGATGATGGCTTTATCGGCTTCGGCCATGGCGTGCACCGAGCGATGCGCGAAATCGATCACGCGCTGCATGTGGCCGAGCGCCCAACTGGCATCGTTGACCGCACCCTGATGACCGGTATCGGTGCTGCTGGTCGCGTAGCCGCGTTCCAGCGGCTCCGTCATCTGGCGATAGTTGATGGTCCCCGCCAGTCCGCCGTTGCCCACCGCCAGCAGCTTACGGTTCCACTGGACCGGCAGCCACAATTCGAACCGGATTTCCGGAGCCACCACCGCGCTGACCCGGCAGAAACCCGGCGCATCAATTGCGGCCGTCTGGCCGGGCGGCGTAAACTGTCCGGCCGGCACGGAAACAGCCGTCTCGATCGTCACCCGCGGGAGAGTGAGATGCGTCAGGTTTTCGCAAGCTTGTTGGGCTGCGGCAGGAAAAGCGAGAGCGGCAAGTGCAACCAGAAGGCGGTCACGCATGCGGAACATTCTCTCACGGCGGGGCCGCAGGCCGGAGGCCTGCCCGACCACTACTTCACGTGGCCTTCGCTGGCGTCCTTATTGTTCTCTTCGCACGAGTATTCCATCAGCTCCCAGTTGGGCTTCAGCGTGAAGACTCGCTTATTCGTGAACGGCTCTTTGTAAGCCTTGGGGTCGATGACGGTGACTTCGTATGCGATGTGCATGGCATCGGTCCGGCTCAGCCGTTCGATCACGTGCAACTGGTCGCTGTGCGGATGGCCGATGGTATCGAGCCGCGTCTTCTCGTTAAATCCGATCGTGTCGATCACCAGCGTGTCGCCTTCCCAATGGCCGACGGAATTGCCCATCCAGGTGGAGTCCACGTTCTTGGGATGCTCGCGCCCGTCGGTCGGAATCACTTTGAAGGTCTGCCACGCTTCGAAAAGAATGGCGATCCGGTTCGGCTCTTGCATGATCTCGATCGGCATCGGCGTGTTCATCTGGCGCGTCCACCCCATCGGCAGGCAGTGCGCGGTGTAGTCGAACTTCGCCGGGTCGTAATTTTTGAAGTCCTGCTCGGCCCACGCGGTGAACGGAAGCGCTCCGGGCCCGGTCTGCGCCGGCGCTGTACCGGGTGCGGCACGGCCCGTCCGCGCCATGTCCGGCACATACGGAATCTCCCAAACGCCCGAGAAAGAGGGCTTTCCGTCGGCCGTTCTCGGTATCGACTCGGAGGGAGACGCCGCCGCGTACCCCGCCACCAGGATCAACAAAAATCTACCCAACCTCATTTCCCAACCTCTCGGCAGACAAAATTCTTCGCGTCATCGGTGCTGCCCTTCCCTGTGTACTGGGCGATTTGCGGATACGGGCACAGCGGGCGCGTACGATCGACCGCGCCGCTGGTGAGGTGCGAAGCGATCATCACATCCGGCGCTTTGCTGTTCTCCACCCATTGCTCCAACGCGCTGACCTTATCGAACACGTTCGGACCCTCACCGCCTCCGCAATGGCCCATCCCGGGTTCCAGAAATAGCCGAACGTTGTTGGAAACCTTCGAAGTTCCGCCCATCGTGTCGACCACACTTTTATAGTACTGGACCGTGGTCAGCGGGGTGATGTTCGGATCGCTCCAGCCGTGGTACAGAAGCAGCTTCCCGTTGTGACTGAAGAAGGAGCGCAGGTTCGGATCGGTGGCGTTCATTACGAGGTACTCGGGCTGGTTGAACCGCTCGACGTCTTTGTCGAAATCGAAGGTCTTCCAGTTCCAGTTCGGATCCTGATACACGACGTACTGAGCCTGGTCCAGAATCGGCTGCGAAGGATCCGGGCCTGCGCCCAGCACGCCCCATCCCAATTCCGACCCCGGCACCAGCGAAGGAAACAGCACCTGGCCGGTCCGCGGGTTTGTAGCCGGACTGTAAATCTTCCGCACGGCTTCCACCTGCGCGGCCGTCAAGCACGAAGAAGAATCCGCGCCTTTACACAACAGGACCTTCGGATCGAAATGGCAGCTTGTTGGATCCTCGATGAGTCCGTCCTTGACGCCGTCGTGCGCATCGCACGCCTGGAGCACGGCTGTGTGAACCAGCGGGTATTTCTCCTTGGGGATATAACTGGCGGGGTCCTTCAACTCCGCGAATGCGATCCACAGCGCGAGAGCCGTCCGGTTTGCCGGAGCTCCGGCAATGATTCCGTCATAATCATCCGCAAACTTCTGAGCTTCTTTGAGCCCCTGCCGCCCTCCCGTCGAACAACCGTTCCAGTAGGAGTATGTCGGAGCCTTCCCATAAAACGCCGTGACGATGGCTTTCGCCTTCACGGTCATTTCATGTTCCGAACGCCACGCAAAATCGGCCAGCTTTTCCGGATGCCCCAGCGCAAATTGTCCCCGGCTGCCAACGTGTCCCGTGTCGGTGGACGCCGTGGCATAGCCGCGCCGCAATGCCTCGCTCATGTCCCGGTAACTGATCACGCCGGCCCAGCCGCCGTTTCCGACCGCCTGGAACTTTCCGTTCCAATTGTTCGCAGGCAGCCAGACTTCGATCTTGATATCCGAATCGCTGGTCGGCTTCAAGGTCGCCGCGATCCGGCAGAACGCGGGCAGATCTTTATAAGCGTCAGCGGCATTCGGACCGCGGCCGGCCGGCAGCGACAACGCGCCCGGCGCTACGCTCTGGACTAAGGCAAATGTCGTATCCGGAAAAGTGAGCGAGGCCAGGCTCTCACACGTCGCGGCCATCGCCGGAGCACTCCCGGCCACTATCAGAGAGACCAATAAACTCAATTTCGACATAGTGCTGCACGCCTCCCACCTAACTTTCGGCGGACCATTATATCGCAGCGTTCCGGCGGGCTCCCCTCCGAAATCCCGTCACTTCGACTCCGAAATTAACAGCTTGCGCCGTGAGCCAAAAAATTTTAAGATATCGGAGTAGAGTTTTCCGATATTTCGCGGGAGAAAGCATGATCTATTCTCGTTCGGCCGAGTACGCGATTCGCGCTTTTGTTCACCTCGCGCAGGTTCCAGATGGAAAATTCGCCATGGTCAAGAATATCGCTGAGGAAGAGGATATTCCGGCCCACTTCTTGGCGAAGATTCTCCAGCAACTGGCCCGCAAGGGCCTGCTTCGCTCCAGCAAGGGTCCCACCGGCGGATTCGCTCTGCGAGTGGATGCCGGTGATGTCCGCCTCCTCGACATCGTCGAGGCGCTCGACGGACTCGCCCCCTACCAGCAGTGCGCCAGCGGACTTTCCGAATGTTCCGACGATATGCCCTGCTCCATGCACGATAGCTGGGTTGCCCTGCGTTCGCGTATCATGGATTATTTAGGGCGGAACACGATCGCGGACCTCGCCAAGGCGCTGGAGATCAAAAAGAAGAACCTGGCTGCGGCCAAACAGCGCAAGGGACGGCGGTCGACTTCCGCTAAGCGGGCTTAGCTGAAATCTCGAATCATTGCGGAGGCAGGATGGGAAACTCGGTCCTTGTCCCGATGGTCGTCGAACAGACCTCACGGGGCGAACGCGCATACGACATTTATTCGCGGCTGTTGAAAGAGAACATCATTTTTCTGGGCACGCCGATTGACGATCAGGTCGCCAATCTGATCATTGCTCAGCTCTTATTCCTCGAAGCCGAAGACCCGGAAAAGGACATCTCCATTTACATCAATTCCCCCGGCGGCTCGATCACCGCCGGCCTGGCGATCCTCGACACGATGGCGTTCATCCGTCCTGACATTGTCACGATCTGCGTCGGGCAGGCCGCCTCCATGGCTGCCGTATTGCTCGCCAAGGGCACCAAGGGAAAACGCTTCAGTCTGCCGAACTCGCGCATCATGATTCATCAGCCTTCCATGCAGGGGCTGGCCGGCCAGGCGGCCGATATCGATATCTACGCGCGCGAGATTCTGCGCATGCGGGAAATTCTCAACACCATGCTGGCCGACGCCACCGGCCAGCCGGTCGATCGCATCGCCAAAGATGTGGACCGCGACTACATCATGGAACCGGAAGGCGCCGTGCAATACGGCATGATCGATCGCGTCATCGCCAGCCGCGACCTAGCCCCCGTAGCCATCAAGGGCTGATCCATGCCCGCATCCGAAACCGCCACCCTGGGCGGAGGCTGCTTCTGGTGTCTGGAAGCGGTCTATCTCGAGATGAACGGGGTTCGAAAGGTGGAGTCCGGCTATATGGGCGGGCAGGTCGAGAATCCGACCTACGAGCAGGTCTGCACCGGACGAACCGGACACGCCGAAGTGGTGCAAGTCACATTTGACCCCGAAGTGACTTCCTATCGCGACGTGCTGGAAGTCTTTTTCGCGATCCATGACCCGACCACGCTCGACCGGCAAGGCAACGACATCGGCACGCAATACCGTTCTGTGATTTTCTATCACGACGACGGGCAGCGCTCGATTGCGGAAGAATTAATTGGCGAGTTAAAGACCGAGATTCCGGTCGTCACAATTGTGGAGGCCGCAGGCGTCTTCTACAAAGCCGAAGACTACCACCAGGACTACTTCCGCAATCATCCCTATCAGCCCTATTGCACGTTTGTGGTGGCGCCGAAGGTCAAGAAATTCCGCGAGAAGTTCGCGGCACAGCTTCGCCGAGGGGCCTGAGTGTTAAGCGGCTTTGGGTCCGCCCTCGAGGATCAAGGCGCCGGCGCGCGCGGTGGCTTCGCCTAACCCGAAATCAAAACCCAGATGCTGGCCGTTGGCTTCGAGCAGACGGCAGGCCTGTTCTTCCGGCGGCTGCAACTCGTCGCACATCGTTTTAAACCGGTGTGCCGGTCCGACCGGCAATCCTACGATCGGCCATCCCGATGGGATCTCCCCACCACACAGCACGCATGTCGTCATATCCCCCCCGTGCCTTCTCACCCCTTCTTCTTTCTTATCGACGGCTAAAAGGCCCTTTTCCTGTCTACAGGATCGCATGCGGTCCCGGAGGAGAGCCTCACTGCGACCGTGAGGAAATGGCCTAACTTGAGGCTGGACCAAAACTTAGTGACATTTGAGAAGTACGCGAACAGACGCTCGGGCGGCCGCCGCCTACAAGCCTATCCACTAATACATTTGCCTGATGCGTTGGTGCCCCGCCACACAGACTCAAATATGAAGCGATGTTAATTTGGTCTTGTAATCAGTCGATGATCTTATCTCCCCCAAGATCATAAGTCGTGGGGCTGCCGGTCCGAGGGGCAGCCCCATTTTTCCGTATTCGGGGCGTATGCACAGGAAGAAGACGATCCTTCTCGTCGACGCCGACCCGCGCGACCGGCAGTTCATGCGTGGACTCCTGGAAGAAGAGGGGTTCGCCGTGATCGAGGCCGTCGACTACTGGGACGCGGTCGACATGCACCGGGCGCATCCCGGCGGAATCGATCTTCTACTAACCGCGCTTTCCCTGCCCAGCAACAACGGATACGAACTGGCGCGGACTCTGTTTCAGGAAGACGCCCACCTCAAGACGCTATTTGTCTCGGCGAGGGCCGGCGCCGAGGTCAGTCCTTACTACCACATGCCGATGACAGGACGGCACATGCTCGCCAAACCTCTATCCGCCGACGAACTCCGAGAACGGGTGCGGGCCATCTTCCGCAAAGCCCCCCGGCGATTCACCCGTGCCTCACGGGCGACGGGGTCAAATCTTCCGTTCGTTTCTCACCGCAAAGGAAATGCTTGAACTAAAGCCTGCCGCGGGCGGAAAATAAAGAACATGGAGGGGCAGCGGTCCGCCCGTCACGCCCTCGAAGAGATGTGGCGTGAACGGTTACATCAGGCGGAAGACCGTTTTCACATTGCCTCGGAGCAATACCGCCGGCTTCAGCAACAACTTCAGGCCGATTCATTTTCTAACCGCACCTTGCAGGACGCGTTGCGGCTGGAAAACGAAGCGCGGCTCGAATACATGAGAGTGCTTCAGATCTTCACGCGCCTGGTTCTCCGCGGCGTGCAGCCCCCGGAAGAAAAACGGGCGAGCTAAAGCACCGTACCACGGTTGTTGAAGAGCGGTATAACTAAGCTATCGGTGAAGAAAAAGAAAACGAACGACCGTAAGCCCGCCAAAGGCTCAGAGGCGCAAGAGGAGCAGCCGAAGCAGGCTCCCTTGCACCCGCTCTGTCCCGTCGTCGGATTCGGAGCGTCGGCCGGAGGGCTGGAAGCCTTCCAGGAAATTCTCCAGGCGTTGCCCGAAGATACCGGTGTCGCCTTTGTTTTCATCCAGCACCTGGATCCGAAACACATCAGCATCCTGAGCGAGTTGCTGGGTAAGAGCACACGGATGCCCGTGCTCCAGGTCAAAGATCAAATGCAGTTGGAGCCGAACAAAGTCTACGTCATTCCGCCAAATGTCGGCATGCGTCTGTCGGACAGCAAGCTTCGCTTGACGGAGCGGGCGGGCGGCCCGGGGCCGCATCTGCCGATCGACGAGTTCTTCCGCTCGCTGGCGGAAGATCGCGGGAGCCGCGCGATTGCGGTCATCCTCTCGGGCACGGCGTCGGACGGCACGCTCGGGCTCGGAGCCATCAAGGAGGCCGGCGGAATCACCCTGGCCCAGGATCACAGCGCCAAATTCGACGCCATGCCGCGCAACGCAATCGCGGCCGGCTGGGTAGATCTGATCATGTCACCCACGGAGATCGCGCACGAGATTCTTCGCATCTGCCAGCACCCCTACGTGGCGCGATCCGAGGAGCCACTTCCTGACGCGTTAGCGGGTCCCGCGCTCGCCGAACCGGTGCGCTTCGACGAAATTCTCGCTCTGCTTCGCAACCACACGGGCGTGGATTTCACGCTTTATAAACCGGGAACGCTGCAGCGCCGCATCCTCCGGCGGATGGCGTTACACAAAGCCGAGACCACGGCGCAGTATTTGGCGCTGTTGCGCGAGAGCAAGGCCGAGATCAAAGCGCTGTTTCAGGATATCCTGATCAGCGTCACCGGCTTTTTCCGCGAAAACCCCACCTTCGAGGCCGTCAAGAAACAGGTCCTGCCCGCCCTGCTCCGCGAACGGTCAGCCGAAAACCCGGTGCGCGTTTGGGTGGCCGGCTGCTCCACTGGAGAAGAAGTTTATTCGATGGCGATCTGCCTTTTGGAGTACATGCGGGACGCCGATATGGATATTCCGATCCAGATTTTCGGCACCGACCTGAGCGAGCCCGCCCTGGAACGGGCCCGCGCCGGAATCTATCCGGAATCAATCGCGGCGGATGTTACCCCGGAGCGCCTGCGCCGCTTTTTCACGCGCGTCGACGGGCGATATCAGATCAGCCGGGCGGTGCGCGACATGTGTATCTTTGCCCAGCAGAATCTGACCAAGGACCCCCCGTTTTCCAAGCTCGACCTGATCACCTGCCGGAACGTGCTGATCTATCTCGGCCCGGCGCTGCAAGCGAAAGTCATGCGGCTGTTCCACTACGCGTTGAAGCCCGAAGGCTACCTGGTGTTAGGGCTGTCGGAAACCGTGGGCAACGCCTATGAACAATTCAGTCTGTTGGACCGGCACCTGAAAATCTATACGCGCAAGAGCGGCAGCTTCAGCCAGGTGGAGTTCGGTCCGTATGATGAGACGCACCTCGAGACCCCCGGCAAACGGACGCCGCCGGCCGCCACCGCTCTCGAAGCGCAGCGGCGCGTCGATCAATTTATTTTGAGCCGGTATTCGCCGCCGGGAGTGTTGATCAGCCACAACTTCACCATTTTCCAGTTCCATGGGCATACGGCACCCTACCTGGAGCATGCCGCCGGAGAACCCGCTTTGGAAATCACCCGGATGCTGCGCTCCGAGCTGGTGATCGAATTTCGGAGGTTGTTCGAGCGCGCGCACAAACGCCTCACCGCCGTACGCGGAGAGTTGATCCGGCTCACCGAGGGGGATCGCGAGCTGGCGGTCCGGATCTGCATTACCCCGATGATGCTACCCGGCGATTCGGATCGGCGGTACCTGGTACTTTTTGAGGAACAGAAGGAAGCCGCCGAACCGGCGAAGCGCGAAAAACGGCCGCCGAAGCCGGTGAAACCCACGGTGGCGGCCCGCCGCGTTCGCGAGCTGGAAGAGGAGCTGGCCTCGACCAAGCATTACCTCGAATCGATCGTCGAGGAACAGCAAGCGACCACCGAAGAGCTGAAGAGCGCCAACGAGGAGGTGCAGTCGAGCAACGAAGAGCTGCAATCTACCAACGAGGAACTGCTCACCGCCAAGGAAGAACTGCAATCGACCAACGAGGAGTTGACGACGGTCAACGAGGAGATGCACGGCCGCAATGCGGAGCTGACCCAGATCAACAACGATCTGAACAATCTCCTGAGCAGCGTCAACATTCCGATCGTGATGCTGGGCAGCGACCTGCGGATCCGCCGCTTTACGCCACAGGCGGAGAAGGTGCTCAACCTGCTGGCCACCGACATCGGCCGCCCGGTCAGCGATTTCAAACCCAAGATCAACATTCCGGATCTGGAGGAGTTGTTCAGGGATGTGATGGAAAACCTGCGCGTCAAGGAGCGCGAGGTGCACGATCGGGAAGGCCGGTCGTATTCCATGTGGATGCGTCCGTATCGAACGTCGGACAACAAGATCGATGGCGCTGTGATGGTGCTGATCGACGTGACGGAACGCAAGCAGGCGGCCGAAGCCCGGTACCGGCGGCTGTTCGAAGCATCCAAGGACGGAATTGTCATCGCGGACGCCGAGAGCGGCGCCATCCTTGACGTGAACCCGTACATGAAGAACTTCGGCGTGTCGCGACCGGGGTCGGCCGGCCTCCGGTATGGGGACCTGGAATTCTTCCGAGGCACCACGCTGAACTCCGAAACCCTGGACGAACTCCACCAAAACGAAACCATCCAGAAATTCATTACCGCCCGAGTTCCCGGAGGCCGAACCGTGGATCTGGAAATCACGGGGAATATCTACATGGAAGGGGAGCGGCGCGCCATTCAGTTCAATCTCCGGGACGTCACCGACCGCAGAAAGATGGAGGAAGCCGCCCGCCGGGGTGCGGAGCTCACGCAGCCGCCCCCACGGGTCGAAGCCATCGGACGGCTCGCGGGATCCGTCGCCGAGGACTTCAATCAACTCTTACGCACGCTGAGCGGGCAGGCGCAGACGCTCAAGCAGCTTGGAGACGGCAATCCGAACGCCCCCGATATGGCCGAGATAGGCCGTACGCTTGAACGAGCGGGCACGCTGGCCCGGCAATTGACCATCTTGGGCGGCCGCCGCGAACTGCGGCCCGAAATTCTGAATGTGAACGATCTGCTCGCCGACATGGAGCCGATCATCCGGATCGCCCTGGCACCGAACATCAAACTGGAGGTCGAACGCGCTCCCGATCTGAAACCGGTGAGCGCCGATCGAGGCCAATTCGAACATGTGATCCTGAACCTGGCTTTGAACGCGCAGGAGTCCCTCCCGGGCGTCGGTTCCGTCAGCGTCCGGACTTACAACATGACGGTCGACGAGACGTATGCGCGCGAGCATCCCGCCGTGAAGCCGGGCGCGTATACGGTGTTGGAGGTGTCAGACAGCGGCGCAGCTGTAAACGATCATTCGCCCCACACCCCGGACCGATCGAATCCACACGCGCTTGCGGATCTTTCGCCGATCGCCGCCACCATCCGCCAGTTCGGAGGCCATCTCTGGGCGGCCAGCGAGTTCGGCCGGGGCGCCACGTTCCGAATCTTTCTGCCGCAGGCTTAGAAGGGGGGCTGGCGGCCCGCGGCAGGCTGACAGCCTGCCCCACAGCTACGTCCGAAACGCCGGCCGCAGGGTGTCGAACAACTGCTCGCGGATGATCTGGTACCGCTCGTGAGCGAAGTTTTCTGAGTTTCTCTGCTCGGTTACTGAAATCCATTGCTCAATCGGCAGCGGAAACTGATCCATTTCTTCGAGCAGCGTGCACGTATTCTGCGCCTGCAAGATGTATTCCCGAAGAGTCTTCACGCACATCCGGTGCAGTTTGCGGATTTCTTCTGGATCCATCGTTCATGCACTCCATCAGTTTCTCGATTTGCGCGATCACCTGGTGACGCACTTCGTGGAGGTCTTTTCGACTGGCGGCGGATTGCTCGCGCAGCAGCCTGGACTCCGCGATCAGCGCCGTGAGAAGTTCCCGCTCTCTCGTGTTCTCCTCGCTCATCCTAATGATTCGATCGGAAAGCGCTTGGCCGGCGTTCGATCGTGTGCTCCGATCCGCGAAGAAGTCGACCAAACCCATGAGGACAGCTTGGGCGACCAGTTCCGCTGTGTTCGTGACCCCTAGTTTTTGGAAGATGCGGAACCGGTGCGAAACGACGGTGCGAAACGAGATCCCGAGTTCGGCCGCAATTTGCTTCGAGCTATGGCCGCCCGCGATGAGCCGCGCGACTTCCCGCTCGCGAGGAGTAAGTTCCATATGCCCCTCGCCTCGCATTGTGCCAGACGTACGCGGATGCATGATCGTTTTCCTCTAGCAAGCACGGGACCGCTCGCACACGAGCGACTCCATCCTCAATAATCGCGCAGCGAAAAAGACCCGACTATCGGGGAATCCCTGACACCGGCGGCGCACAGTTGGAGAGCGTTCCGCGCAGGGCGAGATCCGCCATGGCGCGCAGCACCCGGTTGCACTCGAGCAGAGCCTCCAACTCCGCAGAAAGCGCTTTCCGGTAGGCCAGAATTTCTACCGGCTCGTCGATGAAGCGATTTTCAAAATCCTGACGGACTTCTGCCGCGTAGGTTTTGGCAAACTCGTAACGAACCTTCGCGTCTTGCAGATGCCGGCGCAGTTGCTCGAGCGACGAATGCCGGTCTAGAAGATTCTTCATCAGGAACTCGCAAATCTCGCGGATTTGCAGTGCTTTGAGTGTGCATCTCCCCCCCCCGGCTGTCAAGCCCCTTCTGGGCCAGACCGCTCGTACAGCAGGCCGGGTT
>DASXAK010000243.1:0-26639 GCA_036406715.1 Bryobacteraceae bacterium
ACCGGCTTCATCAGCTCGGTCCACGTCCCTTTGCGGAAGCCTTGCTGCATGTCGAACATCTGGCGCATCAGGTAGCTCGGCGACCGGCCGGCGAGACCCGGCACTGGCCCCAGCCCTTTCAAATCGGCGCCGTGACAATTGCCGCACGCGATGGTTTTGCCACCGCCCTTCGTCACCAGCGCCTCACCTTTTTTCACCGCGCCCACCGGCACGTAAGCGGTGAAACCCGAGTGCGGGTCGCGCAGCACTTCGGTCCTCTCGGCGCTGACCGGCGCTTCGATGATCCGGTTGCCCAGCGGTTCGGTCTCATTGCCTTCGATCAGGAACAAACCGTTGTTGGGCTTCACCTTGGGCGCCATTTTCGTTTCCACCACCTTGATCCAGGGCGTCCATTTGATCGCGCCGAAGTATTCGGCGGCCGCTTTGATCTCGTCATCGCTCATGTTCTTCGCGAACTGAATCATGAGGTTCGTATTGTTCTTGCGCGGATCGGCGCTCTTCCGGTTGCCGTCGCGGAAGTCGTGCATCGTGTGGATGAAATAGTCCGTGGAAAGCCCGCTGACGCCCGCATTCTCCGCGCGCCCCTTCCCGTTCGGATAGTGGCACAACCCGCACGCCCACACCTGCGGCTGCTTACCGTGCGCGACGACGTCGGGCATCGTCGGATGGTCTTCAGGGAACCAATCGGCCGGGCCGAAGCGGTTGGCGATCTGCGCGCGCGCAAATTGCTCCTTAGCGCCGGGCAAGCTGTGCAGGGTCTGATCCGTATTGGCGGGAGCCGGCGGCGGCGCCGTAGCGCCCGGTTGCGGCGGGCCTGCATAGCCGTAGGCCCATGGTGGCGGATCGGCAGCAAACATCGTGCCGGCAGTAACGGCGAACGCGAATGCGCATGTAGCGAATCGAAAACGTTTCATCGGGCCTCCTTCGGCCAGGGCCATCATTCCAGAGCGCGGTGCGAACCCGCGCTATCGGAATAGAATATAACGGCGAGGGGACTGGTGGGAATTGCAAGATGTCGGCGGTTAAGCGGGATCTTTCGGTGGGGATTCGCATTCGCGCAAGGTGGCTTGGGCGTCAGCCAGCCTATCCGATTGCCGTAGTCTTTCGAAAATCTCCACTGCACGCTTCGCGTAAGGAAGGCCCTCAGCAGGACGGCCTTGCCTGGCGAGGGCCGTGGCTACGCGCTGACAATCGCTCCCGATCAGTTCCTGCCTTCCGACTTTCTCAGCGAGCGGAAGGGCTTCCCTTGCAAATTGCTCGGCGGACCGCAGGTCGGAGCGGTCCAACGCAAGCCCAGACAGGTTTCCCGTGATATACGCTACCCCCTCGGTGTATCCAACCTTCTGGGCGATGCGTAGGGCTTCGAGGTAGTCGCGCTCAGCGGCAGGGTAGTCGCCGGAAAACTTTTCAAGACGGGCAAGATCGTTGAGCGCGATTGCAACATCTTCGCTCTCAGATTTGAGAGAGCGGAACAGTTCAAGACTGTGGCGATATGCGTCCATCGCCCCCGGAAAATTCTCTTCTAGTTGAAGAGCAAAGCCACGCAGACGAATCGCGAACGCCTGCTCGCGCGCTCCAGCTTGTGCTTCCTTCCAGTGCCGCCCGGCGCGATCTGCACACGCGAGCGTCTCCGGCGTCTGTCTGCGCAAATAGTACATCCATCCCGCTTTGTAAGCGCGCCAGCCGGCATTTAGAAGATCGGTCGCAGCCAAAGCTTTTTCTTCCGCTTGCGAATGCAACGAGATCATGTCATCCCACCGACCGGAGAAATCGAGAAAGACGTCGAGCGCAGCGCACGTCTTCTGCAGTCGAGGGTTCTCGCCTTGCAAAAGGCGCGGCAGGGCAGCGGCCATCAGTGGCCACTCAGCCTCCAACATGGGAAAGCGTTCGTGCTGCTGGCCCCCATTCTCCAAGGCCAGCGCGTAGGCCCGGTCTGCCAGGCGATCGCCAGTCTGGGCCACCGCCTGCGGGCGTTTGTCGCGTAGGAACTTGGCGGTTAAGGGCGGCAGGAGGAAAGCTCTTTCCGCCGGATCGGCTACCAGCAACGCCCGGCCCGCAAGATCTTCGAGCGCGGTCTGCGCCTGCCGCTCCGGTAAGTTGGCTATGTCCGCGATCCATTTCACCCGCGCCGGTTGCGTGAAGTGCGTCAGCGCGGCCACCACAGCGGTTTCACTTTTGGTGAACGTGTCCAGCAGGTCGCCAAAAATGTATTCGAGCGGATCGTTTTCCGGGGACGCGTTGTTCAGATAAGCGCAAGCATCGGCGATCGTGCGGCACTGGCTTCCCTGCCGGCCCAACTGCCCCACCGTCCACCGCAGCAGCAGTGGGTTGCCATTCGTCACTTCGTAGAGCGTCTGCCACTCTTGGGCGCCTGCGGCGGCGAGGTACTGGTTGGTTTTGGCGACTTCGGCTAGAAGAGCCATCGCGTCGTTTCGCTCCAGGCGTTCCAACCGTAGGATCCGCGCATCCACGTCCGTGCGGCGGCGGCTGGTGACGATGGCCTTGCAGCCTGCAGGCAGCCGCGCCAGAAACTGGTAGAGCCGGACGCGTTCTGGCTCTTCGAAAGTTTCGAGGTTGTCGATCACCAGCAAAACGCGCTGCCCGGTGAGCATGCGGCGCACGGCATTGGCGCGCTCGTTTTCGGGAAGCTTGGCCAGGTTTTCGTCGCCCAGTTCGCGTGCCAGCTCGGTCAGCAGGGCGATGTAGTTCGGAAGCATGAAATCTTCCAGCTTCTGCTCCCCTTGCGGGGTCAGCTCGCGAACCTTCGACGAAAGGAAGATCTTGCTCGGGAAATGCGCCACGGGAGCGACGTGGCCGGCGCGCACCGCCAGCGCGGTCTTGCCGATCCCGCCCGGTCCATCGATGAGCACGCCCCACGTCCGCGATTCCGGCAGAATCGCTTCGGCGACGATGGCCAACTCCTTCTCGCGGCCGAAGAAGAAAGGCTGCGTGGGAAGTGAGGAGTAACCCGCGGTTTCCACCTGGGCCGCCGATTCCCGCAGGGGCGCGAACTGAAGCGCGTGTAGCACGAACTGCGCCGCGTTGACGGCGGCGGTTTGCTGGCGGACCTTTCGGTCCTGCTCTTTGGTTCCGTCCGCCCAGTCGCAAATGGCTTTCACCAGAATCCAATCGGTTTTCTTTTCCTGGCAGGCGGCGTAAAGCCCGGCGCCCTCCATTTCGCCGCCGATCGCTTCCGGCTCGAGCGCGAGCAGTTGTTTGCGGAACTCCGGATTGTCGACCACCTTTTCGCCCGTGAGGATCGCGCCAAAGTGCGCTTTGGCGCCGTCCCAGACGAGATCCGCGCTTTTGAGAAGGTTGAGCAGCCAAACAGACGCATGTGGCCGGTCGCCGCGAGCAACGAATTCCGATCCCGCGCGCCCGGGCTCGTAGCAGCGCAGGTTTTCCGAAACCAGAATCTCGCCGATCGCCTGCCACTCGCCGCTCACTCCAAATGCGATTCCGACCATGATCACGGCTTTCGGTTCGAGCGCCTCGATCGCTTTCGTGACGGTTTGCAGCGCGGCGCCCAAGCCACCCGCCCCCATCTCCGAAACAGTTAAGAACACGCGCGCGCCGTTGACCAGACCGAGATCGAAATAGACTCGCCCATCGCGCGAAAGCGGCTTCGCTTTCTGCTTGGTCGCGTCCTCAAACGCCTTGAGGACAGCCTGGCTCTCGGTTTTGGTAACGGTCACCAGAAGAACGTCGGCCAGGTTATCGGACATAAGGCTCTGGAGAGCTATTGTACGCCGTTCACCGTCGTACGAAATTTTCTAACTCCAACAAAAGCAATCTCCAAGGCCGCATTCTGAACCTGTCCCACGCTGTCCCGCCACCCCCGCGCGGGACTACAAGGTCAGCTAAGGAGGTGGGAACAGTTGGCAGAAAGCGCTGTTTCGCATCGAATCGCTCCGAAAACACGCCATAGCCAGCGAAAAATACCAGGGCCTCGGCTCCCTAGTCGGGAGGCATATAATGTCCGTTGCCGACAGAGCCGGGCGAGAGTGCGAAGGAGGAAGCTGCCATGCCGTTCTACGAAAAAGGTCCCGTTCGCATCTACTACGAGGAGGCCGGCTCCGGTTTTCCGTTGCTGCTCATCCCGGGCGGCGGATTGAATTCGACAATCTCCGGGTTAAAGAACGGCAGCCCGTTTAACCCGATCGAGGAGTTCCGGGGGGAGTACCGCTGCATCGCGGCGGATTTGCGCAACGCCAATGGCGGGCAGTCCTCCGGCCCGCTCGAGATCGACCGTCCATGGGATGCCTATACCGATGATCATCTCGGATTGATGGATCACTTGCGCATCGAAAAGTTTATGGTGCACGGCTTCTGCATTGGCGGGCCGTTCATCTGGAACCTGTTGCGACGGGCGCCCGATCGTGTGGTCGCCGCGGTGCTCGCGCAGCCCAGCGGGTCGCGTCCGGAGATGCGCGACCTGTTCTACGAAAACAACATGAAGGGTTGGGGGCCCGACCTGATCAAGCGCCGTCCCGATCTCAAGATGGAAACGGTCGATAAATTTCTGACGCGGATGTATCGCACCAACGCCGATTTCGTCTTCACCGTGACTCGCGATTTTGTGCGCCATTGCCAGACGCCCGTGTTGATCCTGCCGGATGATATTCCGGCGCATCCGTACGCCGTAGCGATGGAGGCCGCGATGCTCGCGCCGAAGGCCGAAGTCAGTATCTTCCCGTGGAAGGAACCCAAGGAGCGGATTCCCCTGGCGGTGCGCCAGATCCATTCCTTCCTCAAGGCCCATCGTCCTCCCTCTGCTTAGAGGGTTTCACAACGGCGTCCAGGCGCCGCGCCACCACAACGTTCACATCTGGAAAATGTTTTCCACAGCCTCACGCTGCGAACCGGGATTTCGCATGTCCTGGTGAGGGGCTCTCTCGGTCTTCGGCTTCGGGCTTGAATCCACGGCCTATCGGCGACCGGCTGCAATCCGGCTAACGGATCCTGACCGGAAAAATAGTGACGCCATTCTGACGAGTTTGTAAACGGGGAGGACTGCATAAAATGCGATTCGGCCATCTGAGAAAAGGCTTCGGGGTGTTACTGGCGGTTGCGTTTGCCGCCGGCACCGGTATCGCGCAGCAGCGCGCGGCAGACGGGACTCTGTTCCCGAAGATTTTGCCGAACAACTTTCCGCAGATCGATGTGAACGGGTTCTCGGCAACGTTCAGCACGCGCGGATTCGTGGATCTCACGAACGAATACTTCCAACCGCAGGGCAGCAACGGACGCAGTTGCGCGACGTGTCACATGCCGCAAAACGCATGGAGCATCACGCCCGAGACGATCCGTTTGCTGTTTTTTCAGACCGGCGGCACGCATCCGATTTTTAACCCTCTCGACGCAGACAACCCGGACCGGGATCTCTCCACCGTGCAGGCGCGGTTGGCGGGATACAGCATGATGCTGACGCGCGGCGTCTTTCGCCGGGGCGGCGCACCGGTGGCGCAGCGGGAGTGGGACGTGGTCGCCGTCGACGACCCGCACGGTTTCGCCAACGTCGGCCGCATCGTGCAGTGGCGGCGCGTGATGCCTACGATCAACTTTCCTCTCGGCAGCGCGACGGTCAACTGGGATGGCGGCAATAGCGTCGGTACCGACCAGCTTGCCGGGCTCACGAAGCAGGCGACGGGGAACGTCATCGGTGCGCAGCAAGGCCAGCCCGCGCCTGCCGCGGTGATCAGTGACATCGTGAATTTCGAGACTTCGCTCTCGACCGCGCAATTGTTCTCGTTCACGGCCGGCCTGCTCAACGCCGGTAGCGCTCACGGCGGCCCGCAGGAACTCTCGGGGATGACCAAGACCGAGGGGCGATTCGACCTGTTTGACTCCTGGAAGAATTCCCCGATTCCGGCGCGTGCGCAGATCGCCCGCGGTCAGGAGTTGTTCAACAACCCCAATCGGGGAAACAACCGCAGTTGCAATAACTGCCACAGCTCCGCAAACAACGGGACCAACTTCCACGACGCGCTCTTCAATATCTTTACCGCTTCCGCGGAGGCGCGGACGCCGGACCTACCGCTGTACACGATCCGCAATCGCGCCACCGGAGAAGAGCGGCAACTGACCGACACCGGCCGCGGGAACGTAACCGGCGCGTGGGACGACCTCGGGAAATTCAAGACGCCGACGCTCCGAGCGCTGTCCGCGCGCGCGCCGTACTTTCATAACGGAATCGCGGCCACGCTGGATGACGTGGTGCGCCACTACGAGCAGCACTTGCAGTTCGCTTTCAGTGAACACGAGCGGGAGGATCTGATCGCCTTCCTCAAAGCGCTTTAGAACGACATAGGAGATGAATTGAACCGTAAAACGACCGTTTCATTGAACCGCGCAGGCTCATCCGGAGTCACGCGTCGTACCCCAGCGTTGCTGGCAGGCCTGATGATCGCGCTGGCTCTTCCCGCCGCCGCCGACACAATCGGCATTAGCGACGGAATCTTGATCGTCGGCGCCGAGCCCGGCGATGGCAATCAATTGTTTGCCCCGACGATCGCCGGGCCGGACCTGCTGTTCACCAATCTGAACGCCGACATCGTCACACCCGGATGTAGCGGTGTGGGCACCATTTCTTGTCCCCTGGCGGGCTTTCAGGAACTCGTGATCCTCGGAGGCGCAGGCGACGATGTGATCAACCTCAGCGGCATTTCCGGAATGGCGTTTCCAATCCTCGCACTGGGCGAGGCCGGAGATGATGTGCTGATCGGCACGCCCAGCACGCCCGGCAACGTCAAGCTATTCGGCGGTTCGGGAGACGACGTCATCACAAACATGCCGGGGAACTGTTTCTCACGCGGAACCGGAGCCGATGTCGTATTGGGCGGAGGATGTGACGCCGGCCCTGAACCGGCGTTCGCGCCGCTGCCCAGGCAGGCAGTCGCTACGCCCGAGCCGGGCGGGCTCATGTTGCTCGGAGCCGGGCTGGTGGCGCTCACGGTCACGAGCCGAATGAGATCGCGTTCCTGAAACCGCTTTCGCACCACATAGAGGAGACGAAAATTGAACCAGAAGACGACTGTTTTGTTGAACCGCGCGAACTCATCCGGAGTTACGCGCCGTGCCGCCGCGGTGTTGGCGGGCTTGATGATCGCTTGGGCCCTTCCCGCCTCCGCCAACACAATCGGAATCAAGGACGGAACCTTGATCCTCGGCGCTGAGCCCGGCGACGGCAATCAGGAATATCTAGTAGAAGACGGCGGCCCGAACCTGGCGTTCTGGGTGTTCTCCAATCTCGATGCCGCGATCGTCACTCCCGGCTGTTTCCAAGTGGGGGAAAGAGACATTGAGTGTCAGAAGACGGACGTGGCACAAATGATACTGATCGGAGGCGATGGCAACGACTTCATCGATGTCAGCGACCTCTTCGATCCACTCCTTCGCATTCAGGAGTTCGGCGGGGCGGGAAACGATACGCTGATCGGCGGGTCGGGGGAATTCGACATCAGATTATATGGCGATGCGGGAGATGACCAATTCGTAACCACACTTAGCAACTGTGTCTCCACCGGAACCGGCAACGACACTGTAATCACAGCGCACATTGACTGCACCGGCCCCGAACCGGATTTCAAGCCGCTGCCCAGGCAGGCGGTCGCCACGCCCGAGCCGGGAGGATTTATGTTGCTCGGAGCCGGACTGGTGGCGCTGACGATCACGAGCCGAATGAGGATCGGACGCGGCTTGACCAAATGGACAGCGTAAGTACCACACGGAGGAGACGAACCTTGAACGATAAGACGACCGTTTTGTTGAAACACGCGAGCTCATCCCGAGCCACACGTTGTGCCACTGCCTTGCTGGCGGGCTTGATGATCGCGCTCGCCCTTCCCGCCTCCGCCAACACAATCGGGATCAAAGACGGAGTCCTGATCGTTGGCGCTGAGCCCGGCGACGGCAATCAGGAGTTCAGGGTGCTAGAGGCCGGCCCGAACTGGGCGTTCGATCTGGATGCCGAGATCGTCACGCCCGGGTGCACCCGGGTGGGGGGGATTATTGAGTGTGAAAAGTTAGGCGTTGGTGAGATGGTATTCATTGGAAGTGACGGCGACGACAGAATCGATGTCAGCAATATCTCCACCCACAACCTTATCATTTGGGAGCTAGGAGAGGCAGGGAACGATACGCTGATCGGCGGGGGTGACGGCGACGTCAGGCTATATGGGGGATCCGGAGACGACGATTTTACGGCCACGCCGGGCAACTGTGTCTCCACCGGAACCGGCAACGATACTGTGTTCGGAACTTCTCGCGTATGTGGCACCCCCGAACCGGATTTCAAGCCGCTGCCGAGGCAGGCAGTCGCGACGCCCGAGCCGGGCGGATTCGTGTCGCTCGCAAGCGGGCTGGTGGCTTTAGTCGCCGCGGGCGGTCTGAAATTCAGACGCGGCTTGACCAAACGGCCGACACCATAGGCGGTCGGCTCCTCGTCTCGCCTAAGGAACGGGCGGCCTGGCGCGCGGCATATAATGTCCGTTGCCGAGAGGGCCGATGCGAATACGAACCGTTCTGATTCGTTGTGGTGTGGGGCTGGGAATTGTCTGGGCGCACGTCGCGGTGGCGCAGAATGACTGGCCGACGTACGGGCGCGACCTGGGGTCGCAGCGGTACTCGCAGCTCAAGCAGATCAATCCGGGGAATGTCTCAAAACTGGTCCAGGCCTGGACGGTGGAGACGAAACCGGCTTCGGTTACCAGCGGGCGGAGGACTTCCGGCACCACGGCCTTGATGGTCAACGGTGTCCTGTATTTTGCGACGCCATATCAGTCGCTCGTAGCGGTCGAGCCGGAGACGGGCAAGACCATTTGGACTTTCAACCACCAGCATGCGGCCCGCACGCCGCGGGGGATTGCATACTGGCCGGGCGACCGCAATAGCCCTCCATCGATCTACTTCGGTAACGAGGACGGCTTGCTGATCGCGGTGAACGCCCGCACCGGCAAGCTGGTGCCGGGCTTCGCCAAGGAAGGGGAGCTCGACCTGGCGGCCGGGATGAAGGACCCGTCGGTGGCGAATGCGCCGTACGGATTGAACGGGGCTCCGGCGGTTTATAAGAACCTGATCTTCACGGGATCGCACTTGCAGGATTACGGCTCCTACGGCGGGCGGGGCGATATTCGCGCATGGGATGCCGGCACCGGGAAACTGGTCTGGACGTTCCACACGGTGCCGCGGCCGGGAGAGCCCGGGCACGAAACGTGGCTCAATGACGGGTGGATCAACCGGTCGGGCGCCAATGTGTGGAATACATTTACGGTGGACGCGGAGACCGGCTCGCTGCTGCTGCCAATCGGGTCGCCGAGCGACGACCGCTTCGGCGGAGACCGGCCCGGCGCGAATTTGTTCGGCAATACTCTGGTCGCACTGGACGCCATGACCGGCAAGCTAAAGTGGTATTTCCAAACCGTGCATCACGATTTGTGGGATTACGATCTGCCGCCGCAACCGACGCTGATCGAGGTTCACAAAGACGGGCAGAAAATTCCGGCGTTGATCCAGGCGGCGAAGACCGGTCTGATCTTCATTCTGGACCGCCGGACCGGGAAACCGGTGTTTGGCGTGGAAGAGCGGCCGGTGCCGAAGGGCGACGTGCCCGGCGAGTGGTATTCGCCCACGCAGCCGTTTCCGCTCAAACCGCCGCAACTGGCGCGCGCGACCTGGAAGCCGGGCGAGATATCCAAGTTCACTCCCGAACAGGAGAAGTATTGCGAAGACCTGTTTAAGAACGCGCAGAATGACGGGCCGTACGCGCCGGTGCGGCTGACGGATACGGTGGTGTTTCCAGGGCCGGACGGCGGATTTAATTGGGGCGGGGGCAGCTTCGATCCGAAGCTCGGTTACTACTTCATCAACTCGCACGACCGCGGCGGCGTGCAGAAGATGGTGGCGCAGGAGCCGGCAAAGGAACGGCCGACAGGAAAGATCAGCGGCGCCGGCGATGCGAGCCAGATGCCGTTCGTACGCAAAAACGTGGGCGCGATGACGAATCCCGCAACGGGGTGGCCCTGCCAGGCGCCGCCGTGGGGCGAACTGTTCGCCATCAACGTGAATACCGGAGACGTCGCGTGGCGGGTGCCGTTCGGGCGCGTCGAATCGCTGGAGAAGATCGGGGTGATGAACACGGGGTCGTATAACATCGGCGGCTCGGTGGCGACGGCAAGCGGGCTGGTGTTCATCGGGGCGACGGACGATCAGCGATTTCACGCGTACGATTCGAAGACCGGCAAGCTCCTGTGGGAGACGAAGCTGCCGGCGAACGGGTACGCGAATCCGATCACTTACCTAGGGAAAGATGGGAAGCAGTACGTGGTGATCGCGGCGCAGGAGACGATGGTGGCATTCCGGCTGCCGTAGGGTCACGTGAAGAAACTCGGACTGAGTATCGCGTTGTCCGGCGTCGTCCTGATTTGGCCGCAAACGCGACCCAACACCGACCGGCCGTTCCGGATCGAGAGGCTCGACCCAGCGCTCGATGCGATCATCGCGCCTAATGCCAAGCTCGAAACGCTCGGCGAGCATTTCGGGCTGACCGAAGGACCCGTCTGGGTGGCCGAAGGGCGCAGCGGCTACCTGCTGTTCAGCGACTGCGCGGCCAATGTCATCTACAAGTGGACGCCGGGCGGCGCGCTTTCGGTATTCCTCGAAAACAGCGGCTATACCGGCAAAGACGTTTTGAACGTGGGACAACAGACCATCACGGGCGGCCGCGTCGCGATTTTGTTGATCGGCTCTAACGGTTTGACGCTCGACCCGCAGGGGCGCCTCCTGATCGCGGCGATGGCCGACCGGAATATCGCGCGGATTGAGAAGGACGGAACCCGTACGATTCTGGCCGATCGCTACGAGGGCAAACGCTTCAGCGGTCCGAATGACATTGTCGGCAAGTCGAACGGTTCGGTGTACTTCACCGACAGTGTGAATGGCTTGCGGGGCGGCGGCGCGAGCCCCGCGCGGGAACTTCCCTTTAGCGGGTTCTACCTCGTCAAGGAGGGGAAGGTGACGCTACTGGGAGGGGACAAGAACCGACCGGGCGAGTTTCCCAACGGCATCGCGTTGTCGCCCGATGAAAAGCACCTCTACGTCACGGCCGGTTTCCGGAAGACGCTGCGATATGACGTGCTGACGGATGACACGGTCGCCAATCCGACGCCCTTTCTCGATGCGGACAATGACGGGATGAAAACCGATCGAAGGGGAAACCTCTACACCACGGTGCAAGGGAACGAGATCTGGATCACGTCGCCGGAGGGCAAGCATCTCGGCACGCTGCAACTGCCGGAGAGCAGTCGCGAGCCGCGCCCGCGCATCGTGACCACCAACATGGCATTCGGCGACCCCGACTACCAAACGCTGTATATCACGGCCTGCACCTACCTGTTCCGGATCCGGCTGAAAGTCGCCGGAATGCGGCCCGCGACTGCGTTCTGACGGACCGGCGTTCGACACCCGGTCGGATCATTGACACACTTCGTCGTGGACCTGGTGTCCGCGAACCCACTTCGGATCCACGCTGAGAGTGGAGGTTGCAAAATGAGGATTCCGAAGGTGGTTGTTCTCCCGCTGGCGGCTCTAGCGCTCGCGGCACAGTCCGGTTTTGAATATGATGCGGTACAACGCGGGGTTTTTGCGGGTCTCATGGGAGACAAGGCGGCACTACAGCGTGCGATGGAAGCTTGCGAAAAGGCGCTGGCGGATAACCCGAATCATGCTCAGGCGCTCGTCTGGCATGGAATCGGCACGGTTGGGGCGTCGGGCGGAGATTTCGCAATCGCGCAGAAAGGTATTGCGGAGATGGATCGCGCCGCGATGCTGGCACCTGAAGATTTGAGCACGCGAATCCCGCGAGGAGCTACGTTGATGGCCTTCGGAAGGCAGATGCCGGATTCGCCGCTGGCCCAGGCGATGCTGGAGAAAGCCCGGAGCGATTTTCAACTCGCGTTCGACAAGCAGAGAGACCATCTGGATCAGCTGGGTACTCATCCATTAGGCGAGCTCTTACAAGGTCTGGGGGACGTCTACAGCCGGCAGGGCAAACCCGAAGAAGCCCAGAAATTTTATGAGCTGATCCAAAGCAAGTTGAAGAACACCGAATATTCCCGCCGAGCCGCACAATGGAAGGAGACCAGGCAGCCGCTGCCGGTGGCTCAAACCGCGTGCATCGGCTGCCATATTGGGACGAAGTAAATGGGCGGCGGGTCGACCGGTTCGAGCTGGCGGAAAGAGCTGGGCAAGTGGTTCGTGTTGAGCGGCGCGATCACGCTGGTTTTGGTCATCTTCCAGTTCACAATCGGAGGTTGGCCCGGACCAAAACAAGCGCTGGTCGACTTTGTTCTTGGTTTCCTGTTTTGCTGGATGATCTCGGCGGCGTGCTGGTTGTTGATTCCGATCGTGGCCCACCGGGTTTGGAACCGCCCACTCATCCGATGGGCAGCGCTTTTGGCAACTATGCTCGTCTGCGCCGTCTTTGGGACGGCGGCGGCTATTGCGATTCTGGGCGTGGCCACCCGTCAGCCGTTTCGTACTCTTGTGACTGGCTTTCGGGAAAACATTCAAGGCACTACCACCGTGACAGTCGTCGTGGGAGTCCTCCTGGTCCTGTTCGAATCGACGAAGTCGCGGCTCCAGACCACGGAACTCTCACTGAGAACGCAGCAACTGGAACGCGAGCGCGCGGAGAAACTGGCGGCCGAGGCGCAGCTCGCTTCCCTTTCGTCGCGCGTACAGCCGCATTTCTTGTTCAACACTCTCAACTCGATTTCCGCGTTGGTGCGGGACGATCCGGCCAAAGCGGAATTGATGATCGAGCGGCTGTCGGCGCTGCTCCGTTCCTCGCTGGACGGCCCGGATGAGGTGCAAGTGTCTCAGGAATTGAAGCTGGTGAGCGATTACCTGGAGATCCAACAAGTGCGGCTAGGCGACCGGCTTCGATTTGAGATCACGACCGACCCTGACGCGCGCGGCAGAATTCCGCCGTTTTCGCTGCAGACGCTGGTGGAGAATTCGCTGCGGCATGTCGGCAGCAAGCGTCCGGAGGGCGTGGCGGTGCGGGTTCGTGCGCGCGCCGCCGGGCCGGATCTCGTTCTCGAAGTCACCGACGATGGCCCCGGCTTTGACCCCGATAGAATGAAGGCCGGGCACGGATTGGATACTCTGGCGGGCCGCTTGCGGGCCCTGTATGGCGAGCGGGCTACGCTGGACTTCCGGCGCGCACCAGGCGCGATGACCGTGGAAGTGCGTGTGCCGAGTACATGAAAGCGTTTCTAGTCGATGACGAGAAGCTTGCCGTAGAACGCCTCCAGCGCTTGCTCGAGGCGACCGGCCGTGTGGAGATCGCCGGCGCCAGCACGGACCCGAGCGAAGCGCTTCGAGAGATCAGGCAAGCACGCCCCGACCTTCTCTTCCTGGATATCGAAATGCCGGGAATGTCGGGTTTCGAATTGCTGGAAAAGCTGGGCCCGGACCAACCGCTTGTCGTTTTTACCACGGCCTACCACAAATATGCGCTCGAAGCGTTCCGTGTGAACTCAATTGACTACCTGTTGAAGCCGGTCAATTCCGAGCAACTGGAGCGCACGTTGAACAAATTGGAGCGGATCCGCCAGGGCAGCGAGCCTCCCCGCGACCTTCACGCGCTGCTGGGGCAGGTGCGGGAGGCGCTCGAGCGGCGCGAGCCCGATTATCTCGTGCGGGTGGCGTCGAGGACGGGTGATCGCGTGGACTTCGTCGATGTGTCGCGCGTGACGCATTTCTACGCCAAGGATAAGCTCACGTTTGCGGCAACGGCGGCGAAAGAATACGCCCTCGATTTGACGATCACTGAGCTGGAGCAGAGACTTCACCCCAGTCACTGGATCCGAATTCACCGCTCGGTCATTCTGAATATCGACCAGGTCAAAGAGCTGCACAGCTGGTTTGATGGCAAGCTGCTGGTGCGGCTGAAAGACGGCAAGACGGAGCTGCATGTGCCGCGAGAACGGGCCGCCGCCGTGAGAGCGAAATTGGGGATCTGATCGCCAGCGGAGGAGAAATTGCACGTGACAAACTTTTCCGGTAATCTCAATAGCCATGAACCGCAAAGCGCTGCTTGCCGCCGTTGTTCTGGCTTTCGGTATCCTGGTCCTGCGGGCGCAGGAACCGGCCGCGAAAGGCGTGTTCACCGCGGCTCAAGCCGAGGCGGGCCGCGCCGTCTCCGAAATTAGCTGCAGCCAGTGCCACACGCCTTCGCTGCTGGGCCGCAAGGGCGATCCTGGTGAGATGCCTCCCCTGAGTTCGCTTTCCACCTTCAAGCAGGAATTTGTCGGGCGAGCGGGCGGTGTGGTTCCGCCCCTGGTTGGCCCAATCTTCCTGAGCCATGTGGGATCGAAGACAATCGACGAGCTTGCGAAGTTCCTTCAGTCGGCGGTTGTGACGTTTTTGCCGGCACGCACGGACGACGAGACGGCACTCAACGTCACCGCTTACGTGCTGTTGATGAACGGCGCGAAGCCCGGAAGCCAGCCATTAACCAAAACGACCGAAGGATCGCTAAACTCGATTCTTTCGGCTCAGAAGGTGCAATCGGCCGCTTCAGTCAAACCATACGATTCCGACCGCCGCTGACTCATTAGCCGGCTGCAGGTCACTGGATGGAATCATGACGCTCGTCTGCTCGATGCTCTTTGTCAAACACTTTGCACGGATGCGGGAGTTTTACGGAAATCTGCTGCAAGCACAACCGATCAACACCGAGTGGAGAGATCGCTGGGCGTTCTTCGAGGCCGGCGGGGCGGGATTGGCGCTTCATGCCATTCCGGAGGAGTATGCGGAGAAAGTGGAACTCTCCATTCCGGCTCCCAAGCGCGAGAAGAGCCCCGTAAAATTGATCTTCGCGGTAGATGACGTGCGGGCCGAACGCGCGCGGTTGGAGGGTATGGGAATCACTGTGTTGCCGCAATCCTGGCAGGACCCTGCCGAATCCTGTGACTGCGTCGATCCGGAAGGCAACATCTTTCAGATTGCAGCGCGCGGTCGTTTACCGCAACTGTTCGGACGGAATGAGGCAACGCGGGCGAGCTAGAAGCATGCCCCACCGTTATTTTTTCGCGCCCTTGCCGACGTAGTGAACCGCGTCGCGCTCCTCGCAGACGAACTCCATCAGTTCAGTGTCGGCCATAAGCTGATGATTCACGCGCACGGTGAACGGCTTGGTGTATGCCTTCGGGTCTTCAATGGTCATGTCGATTTGCATCCAGCCAAACTTCGGGCGGCGCCAGCGCTCGGTCATCTTGCCGGTGCTGGTGAGTGGGCTGCCTTCGACGTCCAGCCAAACATCGTCGCGGAATCCGGTGGTCTCGATGACCAGCGTGTCGCCATCCCAGTGTCCGACCGAATAGCCGTACCACCACGGCGTGACATCATTCGGATTCGGCAGCTTCCGGCCATCGGTCAGAATCTGGCGGGTGTTGCCGTTGGCCTCGTAGAGGATCACGATGTCGCGCGGGGTCTGGATCACCTTTCGAGGCTGCGGGTGCATGTGAAGCTGAGTGAGGCCGAGCGGCAGGCAGGCAGCGTCCGGATTGTCCTTGTTGTTATTGCTCTTCCGTTCGGCCCGCACCTCCGCCGCCCAGGGGGTCAACGGGGGGAGTTTCTCCTTAAAACCGGCGCCGATGTTGAAGAACTGCGCGATGGGGGGATCGTCGGGCGACGTGGGAATCGCGAACGGCAAGTTCGGAGTGCCGTTCGACAAATCAGTAATACGGCTACCTGGAGCGCGGGCGGGTTCCCACAAGCCGGAGAAGTCGATTTTGTTATCGGGGGTCCGGGGTGGGGTCCCGGCCATATCGATTTTGCCGTCTTTCGTCCTGGGTCCTGGTGTGGAGTAATCGGGCCACTGTGCGCAAATCGGGATTGCGCCGGCTGCCAGAGCAACCAACAAAGTGGCGGGTAATTTCGGAATTCGCATCTCCGTCTAGGGTACTCTAATGCTGATCTGCCAAGTGCAGATGACGCCGATCGCCCGCTAGTAGATGGACCAGATTCCGGGCGTGGCGAGTTCGAGCAGGTGCTGGTCTGGGTCGCGAAAGTAGATGCTAGTCCCTCCGCGCTCCCACTTCATGCGACCTTCAATGGCAATCCCATTAGCCGCGAGGAGTTTCTCCCAGTCCGGAAGTTCGCTCGGATCAACCGCGAATGCAAAGTGAATGGGCCCGGTGCTGCCGTGCGGCGGAATGGTTCCACCAACGAGCTCGAGAGGCTTGGTGGCTTCTTCGCGCTGGAACAGGATCAGCACGTCCCGTCCCGCGATGCTGAAGGCGCACAGCCGTTCCAAGCGCTCGATGATCTCAAAGCCGAGGATCCGGTGATAGAAATCCGCTGCGACCGCCAGATCATCGACGTCGAGTCCTGTTTCGACAATTCCTGTCACTTTCGGCATGCGCCCTCCTTCGTCGCGGCTTCCAGTCAGTGAGCATCCGCCAGCCGAGCGGTGGCGCACTCTTCCGCGACTTTCAAGAAATTCAGCACCTTCGTGTCGCCAACGATGTAGGGGTTGGGAGTGACACGGCCCTTGGCCAGCATTGGCAGATTGATCTTCGACCGGTCCCAATCGGTGTGATTGGTTAAGATGATGTCGGCGTCGGCCTGCTTGACGATCCCGCTGAATCGCTGCGCCGAGCGGATGTAGGTCCGAACGGATTCCGGATCCTGATTCAGCCCTACCCCGCCCCAGAGGGCCACCAGATGCGGCGTCCCGTTGTCCTTCACGGGAAATATCGAAGAGATGGTTCCCGGTGTATGACCGGGCAAAATGTAGAGCGTCACGGTCTCGTCGCCGAGCGTCAACTTCTGGCCGTCAGTGGCTTCGATGTCCCGCTTCGGTTTGGCGCCAGCGGTCCTCTTATCGAGGACATCCCAATCGGCTGGCGACATGATCACACGGGTTCCGTAGTGCTCCTGCAGATACTGCGCGCCGCCGTCGTGATCGGGGTGCGGATGACTGACGACGGCGTATTTGATGTTCGCCGGATCGAGCCCAATCTTCTTCATCCCATCGACCACCTCGTCTTCCACGGAATAGTCAAAGATCGTGTCGAGGACGATGATGCCCTGCGAGGTTGTGATCGCCCATACGGAATACTCGGACTGGCCGAAAAAGTACAGATTGTCGAAAACCTTCACGGGCTCGGCATGCCAGGTCGATCGCTCCGGCGGCCCGGACCGCCTCGGACCTCCCCTGGGTCCACGCTGCGCGCCGGCTCCAGCCCGCGGGCCACCGGGACCCGGTCCGTAGCATTGAAATTGGAACAGGTTCGGAAAGTCATCGCCGGCCGCGGCTTTCGCAGCCGCAATGTGCGATTCGGCAGTGTCGTTTGCAGCTTGCGCCAGTACCACTACCGGCAGCACAGCCGAGACAACCAGCACCAAACCCCTCGCAATTCTCATAACCCTCCCGGTGACTGCGGGTTCAGCCCACGCTCACATGATATGATCCAAAATATCGCGATTCTCGCGAGGAGCTGTTGGGATGATCAAACAGATTCGGGCATGGAGCGGGTTTGCCGTCGTGGGGCTGATGTTGTACCCCGCTGCGGCGCAGCCGGCCGCCAACAAAAACTACACTCCTCCCAAAACCCCCTGGGGCGAGCCTGATCTGCGTGGCACGTGGCCGCTCAACCACCTGATCGCCACACCCTTTCAGCGCCAGCCGCAATACGGCGACCGCCGGCTGATGACTGACGAAGAGTATGCCGCCGCGGAAAAACGCGCGAAGGCCCGGAACGAGCGCTTTGAGTCGGGCGCCATCCCGCAGGCCGATTCCGGCACCCAGGTGTTGCGGCTGACGTCTCTGCTGAGCGAACCGGCCAACGGGCGTTTCCCCGAACTCACTCCGCACGGTAAAGAGCTGTACGCCAACATGCATGGCAGCTACAAGCCCGGCCAGACCGTGTTCGACAGCCCCGCCGACTTCGACGAATGGGACCGCTGCATCACGCGCGGCATGCCGGTGTCCATGGAGCCGCGCAATTACAATAACGGCCTGCGCATCATGCAGTCGCCCGGCTACGTGATGATCGTGCTCGAAATGGCGCACGAAGTCCGGATCATTCCGACCACTCCTCAACCCGCGTCCGATCCGGCCGTCAAAACGTGGCTGGGTGTCTCGCGCGGCCATTGGGAAGGCAACACGCTGGTCGTCGAAACGACCAATTTCAACGGCAAGGGTGACCTCACCAATTCCGGTGTGCCGGGTTCGCCGCCGTTGACGCCCAACACGGAACAGGAGCGGATTGTCGAGCGCTTTACGCGCACGGCCCCGGACACGATTGAGTTCAAGATGACGGTCGAAGACCCCGACGTCATTGTCAGCCCATTCACGGTCGAGTATCCGATGAAGCTCGACAACAAGTATCAGATGTACGAGTACGCCTGCCACGAAGGCAACGAGGCGATCCGGGGCTACATCACGAACTCGCGGTTCGAGCGGACACACCCGAAAGGGAAGTAGGGGTAACCGCTTTCAACGTCGACTTTGGTGCCGGCTGTTGAACGCGGCGTAGCGAATGGGTTTACAGTAACATACGCACCAGAGAAGTAATACATCCCCGACTGTAATGCGGCGCGCCTGGGGCATGCTGCCTGCCTCAGCCTTTGAACGCCTGCTGAAACACTTCGACGTGCCGGGTCTTCGGCGCGGGGGACTGAGGGCGTCCGATCGGATACCATAGACAGACAGATAAAATTCTGTCATAACGCTCTGTATGAGCATGATTTCGGATCGAATACGGGAACATGTGCGGGTCAAATACGTCGAACCGGCCCGCCTCGGCCGACAGCATCAATTCTCGGTTCAGTGTGGAATGGTGGAGAAGGAACTGGGTATGTCGAATCGCATTGCCCAGGTTTGCACCGCTCTGAAGACATCTAAGTTCCTTGAGCCGAATGGTCTGCGTCTGGTTGAGACGAGTGGCCCTCCGTCCGGCACGAGCACCACGGTTGTGTAGACATACGAGTTTCGTGATGCCGCGTCAAATACCGCGGCGTCGAAGGCTCCTGATACGCCTTCGATCTACGCCAAACTGAAACAGATGGAAGGCATCCTCAAGGATGTTTATAAGGAACTCGGCGGAGCCGAGCGAGCGATTCGGGAGGAGAGAGAAGGGTAGTCGCGATGAGCCTGGTTTATTCGGACACCCTGCTTTTCGCATATTTGTTCGAAGGTCACTCGGAGTTCAAGCCAAAGGTGACCCAAATCGTACACCGGATGGAAGAGCGGGGAGATACTCTCTGCACCAGTGTTTTTGCGGTGGGCGAGTTGCTAGCCGGTCCAAGCCGGACTCAGCGGTGGGATGAAGTTTCTAAGCTCCGCGCATTCTTTCGCTCGGCGGAACTGCGCCTGCTCGAATTCAAACTCTCAACCGCCGAAGTTTTCGCTGAAATCCGAGGCCGTGTAGGCGTCAGTTCTGGGGATGCGATTCATCTCGCTTGCGCCGCCGAGGCGCGCGTGGATCTATTTCTCACGCACGACAAGCGGCTGGCGAAGAAGATCGTCCCTGGCATTCAATTCATTGCCACGTTGGACAACAACATTCTGTAGTTAGCCTCCAGTGCGCGGAGGGTCAGCTTCGCCAGCCGGTCAGCCGCATTGATAACGTCACCGAAACCAGGGATAACAGCAAGGCCAGTGCGACCCAGCCGACACCGAAGCGCCCCGCGGTTGCCAGCGCCGCGGTTGCAGCGGAGAGGAACCGCGGCCAGAAGGGAACACCGGCCGTCTCCAGTGCAGCGCCAGAATGGCTTGAAAACACAGCCACGACGAGAACTACCAGCCACGCTGCCAAGCCGGGCAGAGCGCGCTTCCACGGGAATGGAATTGGCGGCGGCGTTGCGGCTTCGCGCCGAACCGCTTCCATTACGGCGACTGTGAACCCGGATGACGGCACGACGCCGGGTTCATCGGAAAGAATGCGATCGAGCTCCTCGTCTCTCATCCTGCGTTCTTCCATCGTAGCGCCGCGAATCGCGGAAGTTTGCGACGCAGGATCTCCCGCCCCCGGTGCAGCCGCGCCTTGACGGTGCCTTCCGACAAGCCCAAGCTTTGCGCCGCCGCGGCCACGTCCATGCTGTGAAAGTAGAAGAGGACCACGGCATCACGATACTTGGCTGGCAACCCGAGCACGGCCCGGCGTACGGCGCGGTCGCGGGCTTCTGCAGCCAGCGTTTCGTCCGCGCCGGATTCGCCGTGAGGCTCTGCCGCTTCCTCCAGCGGAAGAGTACGGGCCGAGACACGATGGAATTCGGTGCGGTACAGGTTGGCAGCGAGAGCGAATAACCAGGTGGAGAATGCCGCATCGCGCCGCCAGCCGGCGAGACCACGGTAGGCGCGAAGGAACGCTTCCTGCGCCATGTCTTCGGCGCGGCCGCGATCCCGGCAAAACCGGTACGCGAGATTGACCAGCGGACCTTGCCATCGGCGCACAATACCTTCGAAAGCGGCGCTGTCGCCGGCCAGGATTCGTTCCACATCCGCCTGGTCGTCGCTGGCGCTCACCCTCTCCTCTTCCGGTACGACCGGTCCAGGTTCGCGGCGGTTGCACTTTCTTTGGGAAAAGAAAACGCAACCACGCTCCGGTCCGCCTGGTCCCACCGGTTGCGCACTATAACCGCCGTTGGAGGATATCATGAACTGGGATCTGATCTTGAACGAATACCTCGCCTGGAGCATCGCTGCCATCGCGTTTTTCTCGTTCCTGGCAGTGGCTTCCTGGGCGCACGCCCGCCGCAAGGAGCGCGAGGCGTTTTACAGAAGCGAGGCCGTTCGCAAGATCGCCGAGATGCCGACGGCGCCTCCGGAGCCCGTGCTCCAACTCCTCCGGCAGGCGGTCGCCCCGCCACCCCAGTCCGCCGCCTCGATGGGGGCGATCCAAGCCAAGGCATATTTCCGGGCCGAGACCATGAAGAGAATTGCCGAGATGCAAGGCGCTGGCGCGGAGTCGCTACTGGCGTTGATGCGTGAAGAAGAACAGGCGGCCACTCGGCGCCAGCGCATAGGCATGAGATTGGCCGGGATGATCTGTCTGGTGGTGGGCGTCGGATTGGCAGCAATGCTGGTTGCGCTGGTGCCGAGTCCGCCAAACCCGCCGGTCTATGTGGCCGGGATCATTCCCGCGCTGGTGGGCGCCGTCCTGCTGGGCTTTTCGTACACCGTGGGAACTAAGGAAGAGGGGTAGTAGCGCCCCCGCAGGATTGCGTAAGAGCCCGGGCGATCTAACGCGGCGGCTATTTCTTCTCGTCCGCGTCTTTCTTGTCGTTGTCGGTCTCTGAAGAGCCGCCGAGACTCAGTTTCCGGCCGTCCGGAAACTCGATGCTACGCGTGCTTCCGCGGAAAGCGGCATCCTTCGCCTGAAAGGCCGTCACCTTGATTCTTGTTCCGGCAGGCAGCGATGTCTTGTTCCAACCCAGGCGGAGCAATACCGAGGGAGAGCCGCCTTCGAGCCGCCACCGATCCACCGTGCCGTCCGGCTTTGGCACATCGATTACGAGCCAGGAATGCGGATTGACCCATTCAAACTCGACGACTTTCCCCTCGAGCGTGATCGGCTTGCTCGAGTCGAACTCCGCGGAGAACGAATGATGCGCCGCAACGGGCAACGCCGCCGCTGCCAGCAAGGCGGCGCTCGCTAGAGCTTTCAGCATTGTTTTATGCATTGGGCTGATTCCCTACTTGTCATTATTGCATGCAATCCCAAACCCGCTCAGGGCTTGGACTGCAGCAGATCGTGGTACAGCACCATGTCGGCATACGGAACGCACTTGAGCTCCTGCAGTTGCGCGTTGTTATCGATCAGCCGGTACAACGGCATCTCGATCGTCCAGGGCCGCGAGAAGGTCTTCGGGTCGTCCATCGTCGCCTCATACCAGATGTGATTGCCGTCCAGCAGCTTGAAGCGCTCCGTAACCTTCAACTGGCTCGAAGCAAAATTACCAGCGCGATCAAACCATGACTTGCCGTTTTGCGATGTGGTCGTGACCACGAGCGTGTCGCCGTCCCAATCCCCGTTGGACTTGCCCATCCACGAATCCACCGGCGCTTCCTCATGGTTTTTCATGTAGATGATCCGGTTGGCGGCAGCGAACGGGTAGACCATGAGAAGGTCGTCGCCCTCGCCCTGAAATATTTGGAACGGCCGATTCTGGTAAACGACCCGCGGCACGCCGAGCAAATAGCACTTGGCTTCAGGGTCGGCCTCCGGCCAGTGCGCCCGGTTTTCGTTGCGCTGCTTCAGCGCATCCGGCAGATACGGAATCGTACCGCCGCCTTTCAGAACGCTTTCACCCGCCGGAATGATTCCGATGGCGCCAAGCATTCCGAACTCTTTCGGAAATCCTTCGACCGAGTGCCCTTCCAGGTTCCAATTCGCCGTGTTGATCGCCTGCCAGATGCCGTTGAGGTTCGGACGTCCCCCGACCTTCGCCGGATGATCCAGCTTCTGCGCCAGCGCGCCGTTGGCAGCGAACATCATTGCCGCCGCGGTCAGGATCGTGCGGATGAATCGATTACGCAATGTGTAATTTCCTTCCCACTCGGTCAAATCTTCCGAGATGACCCGCGGTGATGAAATTTTAACGCACTCCCCGGGCGCCCTCCAATTTGTGAACCGGCGCTCTTCATCCGCCGCTCATGGCTTCGAGTCTGGTCACGCTGACTTCGCGGTCCTCATTGTTTCCAGCGCGAATCCGGATTTCGGTCCGGTCTGCGGGCAGGATCTCCGGAAACCTCTCGCCCCACTCGATCAGCACTACCGCTTCGCGCTCGAACAGGTCTTCGAGACCGAGTGTCGCCAACTCGCGCAGTTCGTCAAGCCGGTATAAATCGACGTGGTAAACCCTGCCTTCCTCTCCGTATTCGTGAATCAAGGTAAAAGTGGGGCTCGACACTTCCTCGGGCTGGGCTGCGTGCAATCCCTTCACAATGCCCTTGGCGAGCGTGGTTTTGCCGGCGCCGAGTTGGCCGATCAAGAGCACGACCTGTTTGGCCGGCAATTGCCGCGCCAGGCGTTCGCCGAGCGCGATCGTCTCTTCTTCAGAGGCGGTCCGAAACGTTGGCACAGGCTTCCACCGCTTGCGGCAGGTAGCGCAGAATGTCAGTCGCCAAAAAGCTCTTCTCGCCGAGTTCGCGAGCGCCGATCTCGCCCGCCAGCCCGCCCAGATAGACCGCCGCCGCGACCGACGACTGCGCGTCGTCCGGAAACTGCGCCAGCAGCCCGGCGATCAGGCCGGTGAGCACGTCGCCGGTCCCTCCGGTGCCGAGCGCGGGCGTGCCCGTCGGGTTGATCCAGACCTGGCCATCGGGAAACGCGATCACAGTCCGGTGGCCCTTGAGCACGAGGACGACCTGCCGTTCCATCGCGAATGTCCGGGCGATGCCGACCCGATCGTTCTGCACATCGGGGGTGGACTTGCCGGTGAGCCGCGCCATCTCGCCGGGGTGAGGTGTCATTACCCGCAGCTTGCCCTCACCACGGATCCCGTCAATGAGCGCATCGGCATCGATGACAATCGGCTGATCCAGTTCTTTCGTGGCGGCCGACACTAAGGCGGAGATGTCCGGCTCGCGACCGAGCCCAGGGCCGATCGCGATTACCGTCTTCCCTTCCGCAACCGACTGAAGCCGCGCACTCCGCGCAATCCCTCCGGGTCCGGTCTCCTCCAGAGGTTCGGTCATCAATTCCGGAGCATGGGCGGCAATTGTCGCGATCGCGCTCTGTGCCGACGCCACCGTGACCAGGCCGGCCCCCGCGCGCAAAGCGCCCATCCCCGCCATCGCGGGAGCGCCGGTCTTCCCGCGCGAGCCGCCGACTACCAGGACGTGACCGAAGGTGCCCTTGTGTCCCGAGGGCGGCCGCGGCGCGAGCAGATGCCGGAACATCCGCGGCTCGATCACGGAAAGAAAAACCTCCTCGTTCGCTTCCCACAGCGCTTCAGGGCTCCCGATCGGCCGCACGACCAGTTGGCCGACGTGGTCACAATTCGGCGGCAGAACCTGTCCCATTTTCGGCGCCGTGAACGTGACGGTGGCATCGGCGCGCGCAAATTCGCCCGCGGGTTTGCCGGAGTCACTCGGCAGCCCCGATGGAATATCCACCGCGACTACCTTAGCTAGCGAAAAGCCGCAGTTGATCTCGCGAATGCCGTCCAGCATGCGTCCGGTCGCCGGTCCGCTGATCCCAGTGCCCAAGAGCGCGTCCACCACCAGCGTGGCATTGCGGGCGCGGGCCGGGATCTCGCGGCTGACCGGACAGCCGCACGCCTCGAGCATTCGAAAATTCGCAGCCGCGTCGCCTTTCAGCTCTCCGGAATCCGCCAGCAGCACGACATCCAGCGCCGCGGGCCGAACGCGCGTATGAAGCTGCCGGGCGACCACCATCCCGTCGCCGCCGTTGTTTCCCTTCCCGCATAGGACCACGACACGCTGCGCCGCCAGGGGAGAGAAGGCGGCTTCGAGGTACTCCACCACGCGCTGCCCGGCGTTCTCCATCATGACGAGGCCGGGAACGCCCAACTCGACCGTGCGGCGATCCACCTCGCGCATCTGCGCGGCGGTCAGAACCTTCATACGCGGCGCGCCACCAGCATCGTCATATCATCCTGGAGCTCCGAAGAGCCGGTCCACTGGACCACCGCTTCCATTACCCGCGCCATCATCTCCGCTGAATCGGCTCGCGCGTATTTCGTCAACACCTCTTGAAAACGCTCCTCTCCGAACATTTCGCCGTAGGTGTTTTCGGGCTCCACGATGCCGTCTGTGTAGGCCACCAGTATATCGCCGGGCTCAATCCGCACCGTCGCTTCTCCGTACTTCGCCACTGGAAAGGCGCCCACGATGGTGCCGTTCGGTTCCAGTTTCTCGAACGTTCCGCCGCGCATCAGCATGGGCGGCAAGTGGCCGGCATTCGTGTAAGTCAGCGACTGCGTTGTCTCATCGTAGAGCGCGAAATAAAATGTGGCGTATTTTTCCGGAGACGTATTGGCGTAAAGCTGCCGGTTCAACGTCCCCACCATTTCCGCCGTGGAGAAATGATCGCGCTGCGCTCCGTTGACCGAGCTCAACTGCGTCCGCATGGCCGATTGAATGGTGGCCATCAACAACGCCGCGGAGATTCCCTTGCCAGCCACATCGCCGATCGCAAACGCCACCGCGCCCTCCGACACCGACATGTAGTCGTAATAGTCTCCGGAGACCGCGCGGGCCGGGTTGCACATCGCCGCCAAGGCGAGCGCGCGATTGGCAGGAGCCGTCTTTGGGAATAGCTGAGCCTGCACCTCGCGCGCGATTTCCAGCTCCGATTGCAGCCGCTCCTTCTCTTTCGCGACCACCAGCAGTTTGCCCAGGTTTTCGGTCATTGTATTGAATGAATTGCTGAGATCCGCAAGCTGGTCGTCGCCCTTCACCGGAATCCGGTACGTGAAGTTTCCCTCTTTGACGTGCTGCGTACCGGCGTATAGTTCGTGAACCGCTCCCGTAATACTCTGGCTGAGTCGTACCCCGCCGATCAGCGATGCCAGTTCCACCAGCAGGAATAAGATCGAGACCACGATGAAAGCGCCCGTCAGCGTCTCGAACCATTGCGACTTTTCACCGAACATGGTGTCGAGCACCGCGAACGGCCGCGTATTCACCAACAGGTACGCGGCTTCGTGGTTGAGCGGCGAGTCCCATGAGTTGAGTTGCATCGGGTACAAAAACGGGAGCGCAAAATCGATCAGATTTTGTTTGGGCGGAACCAGGTTCTCCTGAGAACGCGTCGTGTATGGCACGAGGTTGACATCACCCAATCCCGTGATGAGGCTGCTCAGTAGCCCGTGACTGATCGGCGCCAGCAGCGTCAACTCGTTGCCGTTGGCTTCCGAATGCACCCACGCGTATACTTTGCTGTCCCGCAAGACCAGCCCGCTGGCGTCCTTCTGCTTCCAGGCCGACGGCGGGGTATCGAGTTTTGAACCGGGCGGAAAATGGACATCGTTCCGCCCGCTGATCCGCATCTCAAAGGTCGGAAAGCGCCGTTCGATCAACGGCGCAAATTGGGCGGCGACAGCCTGCGGATTGGATCCCGGCAATCGCAGCAGTCCCTCGACCGGGCCGGCGAGAAAACTGATGCGCCGGTCCAGTTCGCTTTTCACGAGGTAAACCGCCATCTGCCCGATTACCGCCCAGGACGCGATCACCACCAGCACCAGCCCGAGCACGATCGGTACGACGGCAATCATGAGATACGTCAGAATCAGCCGGTTGCGCAGCCGCCAGATGGCTTGCCGCAGCGAGCGCCGCACGAGGCCGACCAGCGAAAGCAGCCCAAAGAACAGAACCGCCAAAGCCACCAGCGGCTGAAGGCCGGACGCAAGGCGAGCGAAATAAAGCAGAAAATAGACGATCGCCAGGGCGAAGAAGGTCTTCGTGACCCAGCGCAGACGGCGCCAGTAGTCCCCGGGTGCTACAGGCATATCTCCAGACTAGCGTAGCGTGCTTTACCCATAGAGTTCGTTTCATTTCCAGCCGATGAGAAATAGAGAGCGGGATTAATTGCGTTACGGGCGGGCTGACTTCACCAGCCGGAGTACGAAGGCATTAGCCAAAGAAATGGTCAGAAAAA
>DASXAK010000244.1:0-15130 GCA_036406715.1 Bryobacteraceae bacterium
TGAAGATGCTCTCACACGATTTTCCGTTCGATGCGGTGCAGCTGCCGCTCAACTGCCTCGACGCGACATTTCGCAGCTTCGAGCAGCGCGTTCTCCCCGAGGTCAACCGGCGCGGGATGGCTGCCCTGGGTATGAAGAGCATGGGCGGCAGCGGCGAAATCATAACAAACGGCGTTGCGTCTCCCGCCGAAGCATTGCGCTACGGCATGAGCCTGCCCATCGCCGTGATGATCAGCGGAATGGAGTCTCCGGCCCTCGCCCGTAAAAACATCGAGATCGCACGCGGGTTTCAGCCGATGAGTCCCGCCGAAATGAAACTGCTGCGCGACCGCTGTCGCACCTATGCCGCGGACGGCCGCTTTGAGCTGTTCAAGACCAGCATCCGGTACGACGGACCCGTCGGCCGCGCGCAACACGGGTTTCCACCTATGGCCGAGCTGCCGGCGTAGCGTTATTTCCAGGCCGAATATACTGGTTTCGCCACGACAAATTCCGGGTTCGCGCCGGCCTTGGGCCGAAACTTCTGCACGCGCCCGGCATCCACCTCGGCAACGTAGAGATTGCCTTCCTGATCGACGCTCATTCCGTGCACGCCCCAAAGCCCGCCCGGAAAATCGCCCATGCTTCCCCAGGTATAAAGCAGGTGCCCTTGCAGGTCCCACTCGACCATCTTGTTGGTCGTGCGGTCGTACGTCCAAATCGTTTTGCCGGAACCGATGTAAAGCAGATGCAGGCTCGATGGATCCGCGTCGATTTTCCACTCGTATAGATATTTGCCGTTTTCGTCGAAGACCTGAATGCGGTGGTTATTGCGGTCGTTCACAAAAACGTGCCGGGTGGCCGGATCGACCGCCACTCCGTGCACATTGCTGAAGTAGCCGGGACGCGTGTCCACGGGGCCGCGCGGCGGTCCGCCCACCTTGCCCCAATCCATGAGGAATTTTCCGTTTTTGTCAAACTTGGCCACACGCGTTCCGGTGTACCCGTCCGACACGAAGAATGTGCCGTCGGGCAGCCAGTCGATGTAGGTCGGACGGTTGAAGTGCGTGGCGTCCGCGCCCGCCACGCCCGGCGTGCCGATCGTCTGGAGCAGCTTGCTGCCGTCGTGGGTGAATTTGTAGATCGCCTGCATATTGTCATCGACAATCCAGACGTTCTTTTCCGGATCGTAGGGGCTGATGTAAATCGAGTGCGGCCGCCGGAACAGCCTGTCCCATTGCTTCCAGGTCTCGATGATTTTTCCGTTGCCATCCACAACCACGACGCAGTTTTCCCACTTGGCGTCGACGCCGAGCTGCCGATAAGGCGGGCCTTTAATGCCCAGGTCGGGCGCCTTGCCTTCCCATGCGGTCAACCATTCGTCGACGTTGTTGTCGGTGCCGCCGGTTCCGGGCAGGGAAGCCACCGTCGCGTCTCGCCAGAATCCCGCCACCGGGAAACTCAGGCTGGGACCGAGTTGCGGTAGCAGCGCGGCCTTCGGTGGCGCCATCTTCGGCAGCTCGCCGCGGAACAGCATGTAAATGCGGTTCGGGCTTTCCGCGAAGACGCTCTCGCCGGCGCCATAGGTCCATTTTTCATTTCCTGGCAAGGTGCTGATGTCCTGCGGCCAGTTCTTCACCACTTCGTAGGGTCCCGTCAGGTCCTCGGAGCCCAGCGTCCCCGGAACTGCGGCGAATCCGGTTCCCGGCTTCGAACGGGCGGCTTCGACGGGCGCCAGCCTGCCGGAAATGGCCAGCCCAATCGCAATTCCAAGCGCCAGCATCAAGAGCATCAATGAAGTTTTTCGCATGGGTGTTCGAACCTCCGAGTCATCATATACCCGATCGCAAGGGCCGTTCATGTTAGCGTAGGAAGAGAATCCCATGGATGCTCTGTCGATTGAACCTTCCGGCCCCTCGAAGACTGTTCCGGCCGGGCAGAAATAGGCGGCGCGCCAGTGGACTCCTCAGATCGCGGTGAGCTGCTGCGCGGTCACGTATTTCACACCCCGGCGAATCCGTTTTTGCAGGATCGCGCGCTGGTGTGCCACTGGGATGGCGCACTATTCATCCGCGACGGGAGGGTGGCCGCGTGCGGCGACTACACCGCTCTTCGGGCCGCTCATCCGGATGCCGCAGAATCGCCCCTGAGCGCCGGTTTTCTGCTGCCCGGCCTCATCGATACCCACATCCACTTTCCTCAACTGCACGTGCTCGGCAATCTCGGCCTCTCTCTGCTCGATTGGCTCGAACAATGCGCGCTACCGGAAGAGGAACGGATGGCGGATGACGAATATGCGCGCAACGTGGCTTGCGCGTTCGTGCGGGCCCTCGCCTCCCACGGCACCACTACCGCGCAGGCGTTTGGCGCGCATTTTCCTCAAGCGACCGCTGCGTTGTTCGAGGCCGCCGAGAGGTCCGGCTTGCGCTTGATCGGCGGACTCGTGCTCTCCGACCGCGCCTTGCGTCCCGCGCTGCACCAGACGCCTCAAGGAGCCTATGAGGCCAGCACCGCCCTCATTCGCCGGTTTCACCAGCGAGGCCGCCTGCTCTACGCGGTTACTCCGCGATTCGCATTATCGGCATCCGAGGCGATACTCGAAGTATGCCAGACTCTACTCCGCGAGCAGGACGGGCTGCGAGCGCAGACGCACCTGAATGAAAATTCCGCCGAGATCGCGGAGGTGGCGCGCTTGTTTCCGTGGGCGGCTGATTATTTCGCTGTCTACGAACGCTTCGGCCTGAGCGGTCCCAACGTCGTGATGGCCCACAATCTCCACCCGTCCGAATCCGAGCTCGGCCGGCTGGCGGCTACTCGCACCAGCGTCGCACATTGTCCTTGGAGCAATGCGGCTCTGGGCAGCGGCCTGTTTCCGCTCCGGCGGCATTTGAATGCCGGGGTGCCGTTTGCGCTCGGCACCGACGTGGGCGCCGGCGGCGGTTTCAGTGTGTTGAAAGAGGCTCTGCACGCGTACCTTTACCAGAGGATCGCGTCCGGCGGATTCCTGCTGGGGGGCGCGCATCTTTTGTATCTGGCCACTCGTGCCGGCGCAGAGGCGCTCGGTCTTGCCGGCGACATCGGCGATTTTCAAATCGGAAAAGCCGCTGACTTCGTCTATCTGCGTCCGCCCGAAGACAGCCCCCTCGCCGCCATCGTGCAGCGCGCGGAGTCCCCAGAGCGAGCCCTCTCCGCCCTGTTCACTTTGGCGGGTCAGGAGAGTATCGCCGAAGTGCGAGTCGCCGGATCGGTGGTTTATCATCGGGGCTGAACGAGCGAGCTACTTATGGAACTGGTAACCGTCGACGAAGTACGTCCGGATTCGAATTTTTACACCGCCCTGGAGCAGGGGAACATCGTCCTGTTTGCGCGTTCGCCGTGGGACGTTCCAGCGGCCGATCAGGATTACCTCCGCGGCATCAGTCAAACCGACCGTGCGTATCACAAAAATATCGCCTACCGGCCGGAGTCTGATAAGGTCACTGGTTTTGATCCCAAAGGCCTCGACGATCCTGAGAGGCTGCGCGCGGTTCTGCGGCGGTTTTCCCAGTCGGCGCTCGGCTTCCTCCGTCAGTTCGTGCCCCGTTACATGGAAGGCTGCCGCATCGATTACGCCAGTTTCCGCGGTATCGAAGAAGAGGGCCGCGATCTGGCGTTCAAGAAGCGCAACGACCTTTTGCACATCGATGCTTTTCCAACGCGGCCGACCGGCGGCGATCTCATCCTGCGGACCTTCGTCAATATCCACCCGTCTCGCAGCCGGGTCTGGCTCACGTCCGATCCCTTTGCACCCCTGGCGCGTGAATATGCCGTCGCCGCGGGATGGCCGCGCATGGCTTCGTGGGAAGGCTTGGCTCGTCTCGTCACCCGCCGCACGGCCTACGACCGCTTCATGCTACGCTTCCACGATTATCTGAAGCGCAACGACGCGTACCAGCAGAATTGCCGCAAATACCGGTGGGAGTTCCCGCCCGGAGCCGTATGGATGGTATTCACCGATATCGTGCCGCACGCGGTCCTATCCGGACAGTATGCGTTGGAACAGACAGTGATTGTCCCTCGCCGCAATCTGCTCGCGCCCGCATCGGCGCCCGTGGAAATCCTCAAAAGCCTCCGAGGGGCGGGCCTCCGGCCGGCCGACCGCTCGAACTAGGAGATTCGTTCAGCCTTTCAAGTACTTATTGAAGAAGTCGATCGTACGCTGCCATGCCAGTTTGGCTGACGCTTCGTCATAGCGCGGCGTCGTGTCGTTGTGGAATCCGTGGTTTGCTCCCTCGTAAACGAAGGCGCTGTACGTGATGTGGTTAGCCTTTAGGGCCTCCTCGTACGCCGGCCATCCTCCAGTAATTCGCTGGTCGAGCGATGCGTACTGAAGCAGCAGCGGAGCCTTGATCTTCGCCGCATCGGCCGCCGAGGGCTGCGCGCCATAAAACGGCACCGCCGCCGCCAGATCGGAACCCATCTGCACCGCAAGATTATTGGCAACCCCGCCGCCGAAGCAGAAGCCCACCGCGCCGATCTTGCCAGTGCAATCGGGCCGCGCCTTTAGCCAGCGCGCCGCGGCCAGGAAGTCGGCCGCCATTTTCTGCCGGTCGACTTTGCCGAACATCTGCGCGCCCTTTTCGTCATCACCCGGATATCCGCCCACGCTGGTCAAGCCGTCCGGCGCAAATGCCATGAAATTGGCAGTGCCGAGGCGCCGCGCTACATCCTCGATGTACGGATTCAGCCCGCGATTCTCATGGACCACCAGCACGCCCGGTAGTTTGCCGCTGGCGTTGGCTGGCCGCACAAGGTATCCCTTGATCTCTCCGTTGCCTTGCGGGGATGGAACCGTCTCATATCCGGCTTTGATCCGGTTGTCCGTTTTGGGCACCTGTTCCGCCCACGCGTAGTTGGGCTTCAGGGCCTCCCAAAGCGCCGTCGCGGTCACGCCGCCGACCGCAAATCGCTTGGCGCCCTCCAGGAACGCGCGGCGATCGATATCGCCGTGAACGTACAAGTCAAACAGATCTAGCAATTCTTGCGGAAATTCGCTGGCTGTCTTTCGATCCATGGGAGCGGCCTCCTTTTGCAGGAAAGCATATCACGGCCGATCGCGCGCGGCCCTAAGAGAGCCAGAGCCCTGCGATCGCCGAGGTATGCAGCAGAACAAGCCCGGCCTGGACTGCCATTCGCGGTTTCGAACTCGCATACCCCCACATGACGGCGCACCAGATGCCGAACGCGAAGACGCCCAGAAGAAAGTAAATTTCGGCCCACATGGGCCCGAGCGGTACGTCATAACCCGCGCGCGGCGGCTGCCCCAGCCGGTAAACCAGCCCGTTCAAAGTCTCGGGCGGATTATGGAGCTCGCAAAATCCGTAAGCTCTCCAGGTCGTTCCACGCGGGCCTAATTGGCGATACGTCGCCGTCCGCGTTGCCGGCCGCGAGCAGTCCGCTACCGAACAGCCCATGTGAACCGGACTTTTCCGCCACCAGTACGCGGCAGTGTCGGCCGTGCGGTGTTCGCCATGACGCGCTGCCCGAACGAGTGCGCCGTCCGGGCTCAGCAGAAGAAACCCCTCGATCCCCAGGATTAGAATCACCAGCGCCTTGTCGAGGCCCATCAAAGCCCAGCATACCAGCCGGCCTCAGCGTCTCAGGTAGTGGATCGTCGGCAGGGAGCGCAGGCGCTCGGCGGCCCATTCGGGAGTGATGTCGCGCTGAGGCATCGCCAGCAGTTCGTAGCCGACCATGAACTTGCGAACCGTGGCCGACCGCAGTAGCGGCGGAAAAAAATGAGCGTGCAGATGCCAGGCCTGGTCCGGGTCTTCCGCCGCCGGCTGCTGGTGAATGCCGAGGCTGTACGGAAACGGCGCTTCAAACAGGTTGTCGTAGAGCGTAGTGATGTGCTTGAGAGCGTCGGCGAGCTCGTCACGGGCGTTGGAGGTGAGCTGGTCGATCGTAGACACATGGTGTTTGCTGACCAGCAGCGTTTCGTACGGCCAGTTCGCCCAGAAGGGCACTACAATGACGAACCCTGCGTTCTCGTACACTAAGCGGGGGCCGGACGCCTTCTCGCGCGCGACGTAATCGCAGAGCAAGCAGCTTCCGTGGGTACGGCGGTATTGCTGCTGTGTAAGATGTTCCTTGCGAATTTCGTTGGGGAGACTCTCGCCCGCCCATATTTGGCAATGCGGATGGGGGTTGCTGGCGCCCATCAGGGCGCCTCGGTTTTCGAAAATCTGAACGTAATGTATGAAGGGCAGGGCGCGCAATTGTTGGGTTTCGGCGCACCAGGCGTCAATGACACCACGGATCTCGTCGTGGCCCATCCGTGGCATGGTCAAATCGTGGCGTGGGGAAAAGCACAAGACGCGGCACACGCCGCGTTCGCTTTCAGCCACAAGCAGGTCCCCGTCATTGACCACGGCGGCGGAAGTGTCGGGCGCCAGAGCGGCGAAGTCGTTGGTGAAGGCGAATGTGCCGGAATAGTTGGGATTGCGCTCGCCTCCGGCACGGGAATTGCCGGGGCACAAATAGCAGTGCGGATCGTACGTCTGTTCCGTCACAGTGGCGGGCGCTTCCACCTGGCCCTGCCACGGCCGTGCGGTCCGCTGTGGCGAAACCAGGACCCACTCGCCAGTCAGAGAATTGAGGCGCCGGTGCGGGTGCGCTTCCCATGGAGCCATAGGTAAGTTATCGTGTTCGTTCACGTTGATTGTAAGTCCTTCGCCACACGGGGCGGCGAACAGGCGGACTGCGAGGTTCCCAAATGACGCTGCATGCGGTCGACTATCTCATCCTGGCCCTTTACTTCATTTTCGTTCTCGGCATCGGCTGGTACCTCAAGAAGACCGTTACCAGTAGTGCCCACTTCCTGACTTCACAGCACTCGGTCCCGGTGTGGATCACGAGCCTCGCCTTTGTGGCTGCCAACCTCGGCGCTCAGGAGTTGATCGGCATGTGTGCCTCCGGCGCCAAGTATGGCATCATGACCGCCCATTTCTATTGGGTGGGAGCGATTCCGGCCATGGTCTTCATGGGTGTCTTCATGATGCCCTTCTATTTCGGAAGCCGCGCGCGCTCTGTTCCCGAATACCTCAAGCTGCGATTTGATGAAAAAACGCGCGGATTAAACGCCATTTCCTTCGCCGTAATGACGGTCTTCTCTTCCGGAATTTCGATGTACGCCCTCGGCCTGCTGCTCAAGCTGGTCTTGGGTTGGAGTTTCACTGCCTCCGTGCTCGTCTCCGCGGCCATCGTGCTGGCGTACACCCTCGCGGGAGGGCTCACCAGCGCCATCTACAACGAAGTGCTTCAATTCTTCCTGATCGTTCTCGGGTTCTCCCCGCTAGCCATTCTCTCGGTATCGAGAGCGGGCGGATGGGATGGCCTGCGCGCCCGCCTTCCGATGGTCATGACCAGCGCGTGGCACTATGTGAATCAATCTTCTGAAAATCCTATGGGCGTTGAAGTCTTCTCGCTCGTTGCCGGCCTCGGGTTTGTACTGTCGTTCGGCTACTGGTGCACCAATTTTCTCGTGGTTCAGCGCGCGATGGCCGCCCGTAATATGGCTGAAGGCCGCCTTACGCCCCTCATCGGTGCGTTTCCCAAAATGTTTCTGCCCTTCATCGTCATCATGCCCGGCATCGCCGCCGTGGCTCTTTCGCAAATGGGGCTCAATTATGCGCTCCCGACGAAAGGCGCCGGCTACGACTACGACCAGGTGCTCACCACGCTCATGGCTCAGTTCTACCCCTCCGGCTTGTTGGGCGTCGGCCTGACGGGGCTGATGGCCTCCTTCATGTCCGGAATGGCCGGCAACGTCACCGCCTTCAATACCGTCTTCACTTATGACATCTATCAGAGCTACATCAAAAAAGATGCGCCCGATGCGCACTACCTGAACGTCGGGCGGTTTGCGACCATCGCCGGCGTGGTGTTCTCCATAGGCTGCGCATACCTGACTGCGCTCTACAACAACATCATGGATCTGTTGCAGCTCGTCTTCGGCTTCGTCAATGCGCCGCTGTTCGCCACCTTTCTGCTCGGGATGTTCTGGAAACGCACATCCGCGAACGGCGCGTTCTTCGGCCTGCTCAGCGGAACCCTGGCCGCCGCCGCCACGCACGGCCTGACCGTCGCCGAGGGCAAAGGCGGCTGGATTGCGCCGCTGGTGAGCTTGCATTCGACCATGGCTCAGAACTTCTGGGTGGCGATCGCCGCCTTTGTCGTCTGTTTCGTGATCACGACCGTAGTCAGCTTGGTCACCTCTCCCAAACCCGTGTCCGAGTTGACCGGCCTGGTGTGGGGTGTCACGCCGATTCCGCGCGAGAAGAACATCCCTTGGTGGGAAAGACCCGCTCTGCTCGGCGCCATCGCCATTGCGGCCGTTATCGTGTTGAACTGGATTTTCCGGTAATTCGGGAGGAACACATATGGATCTCAGAAAACCTTCGGGCTACTTTTTCACGCTGCTCGGCTTGATCCTCTCGCTGGTCGGCCTCGTCGCCCCCGATACCCGGGCCCCCCTCACTGAGGTCAACGTGAACCTCTATTCGGGGATCGCGATGTTGGTGTTCGGCCTGGTCCTGCTCCTCCTTGCCCGCCGGGCCGCGAGCTGAGATCGAATATCATGGATTACGGCATGGTCGATCTGCCCCGTTTTCCGAAGGACGCGAAAATTCAGGTGACGGCAAGCGTCAACGGTCTTTCACCGGATAAGTCGGAGATCACCGCTGTTCGCTGATCCCATGTACCACGCCGGCGAACTGCGCCGCGCGTTCCAAGCCCGCTGGGCCACCACGCCGCGAATTTTTCGCGCGCCCGGTCGGCTGAACCTCATCGGCGAACATACCGACTATAACGACGGCTTCGTCATGCCAGCGGCGATCGATTTCTCTACGTGGGTCGCCGCCGCCGCCCGCCCCGATCGCGTCCTGAGTATCTACTCCGAAAACTTCTCGGAGAGCCGGGAGTTCCCGCTCGATGATTTGGGGCCGCAGCGCCGCGACGACTGGAGCGACTATGTCCGCGGCGTCGCCATCGTTCTCGAACGCGCCGGTCACCGGCTCCGCGGAACGAATCTGCTGATCAAGGGAATGGTTCCGATCGGTTCCGGTCTTAGCTCCTCGGCGGCGATCGAAATTGCCACGGCTTTCGCGCTGCTCGGAGTCGCGCGCATTACTCTGGACCGCACTGAGATCGCCAGGCTTGGCCAGCGCGCCGAGAACGATTTCGTCGGCATGCTGTGCGGCATTATGGATCAATTCATCGCCTGCCACGCCCAGGCCGGCCACGCCCTGATGCTCGATTGCCGCTCGCTCGAATATCGTCTCGCCCCGTTGCCTCCCGGCGCGCGCCTGGTCGTCGGAAACACCATGGTGCGCCACGAACACGCCGGCGGAGAATACAACCGCCGCCGCGCCGATTGCCGCGAGGCCGTCCGCGTCCTCACCCGCGCGCTGCCGCATATCCATGCCTTGCGGGACGTCACCGTTGCTGAACTCGAAAGGTTTGGCCAAGACCTGCCGCCCACCATATTCCGCCGCTGCCGTCACGTCATCACCGAAAATGTACGCGTGGAAGAGGCTGCTGCGGCTTTCGACAAAAAGGATCTCGATCGCGTTGGCCGGCTGATGGCCGAGTCGCACGCCAGTCTGCGTGACGACTACGAAGTGAGTTGTCCCGAACTCGATACCATGGTCGAGATCGCCGCGGCCCAGCCCGGGGTCTACGGCGCGCGCATGACTGGCGGCGGCTTCGGCGGTTGCACCGTCAACCTTGTCCGCGAAGAGCGTGTCGACGAGTTCCGGGCCGCTGTTTCGCGCCTCTACCACGAAGCCACCGGAATCGAGCCGGTCCTCTACGTCACCAACGCGGCGGGCGGCGCCGGAGAAGTCACGCCTTCGTTATCAACTTGAAACAATCGCTTCCTCCGGCGGACCGACTACACTAGTCCAAAGGAGCTTCGATGAATCACGACGGTCAAGGTAGAACCGCAGCGCACCCCGCGGGTCCCTCTGTGATGGTGATATTCGGCGCTAGCGGCGATCTCACCCGGCGCAAACTGTTTCCCTCCCTTTGCAATCTCGCCGCCGCCAATTTGTTGCCGGCCCACTTTGCCGTGGTGGGGATGGCCTTCGACCCGCTGAACACCGAGAGCTTCCGGCAACAGCTCGATGACGAAATCAAGCAGTATGCGACTTCGCCGATCGACCCCGAATTTTGGAAATCCCTGCTGGAGCGCACGTTCTACATCCAAGGCGATTTCAAGGATCCCGGGGCCTTTCAAAAACTCAAGCAGCAAATCGAGCAAGTCGAGCGCGACTACAACACCGAAGGCAATCGCTTTTTCTATATGGCCACCGCGCCGGCTTTCTTCTCCGAGATCATCCGGCAGCTTGGCGCCATCGGTCTGGCGCAGCCGCTGCCCGGACGTTGGACGCGGGTCATCATCGAGAAGCCGTTCGGGCACGACCTCGAGTCTGCGCGCGAACTCAACGCCGAGATTCGTAACGTCCTCAGCGAGTCCCAGATCTACCGCATCGATCACTACCTCGGAAAAGAAACCGTCCAAAACATTATGGTGTTCCGCTTCGGCAACAGCATTTTCGAGCCGATCTGGAACCGCTCCTTCATCGACTCGGTCCAGGTGACGGCCGCGGAATCGCTGGGCGTCGAACATCGCGGCGCTTACTACGAGCACTCCGGCGCGTTGCGCGACATGGTTCCCAATCACCTCTTCCAGCTCGTGTCGTTAACCGCCATGGAGCCGCCGGTTTCCTTCGAAGCCGATGCCGTGCGGCAGAAACACGCCGAGGTGCTCCAGTCGATTCAGCCGTGGTCGCCCGAAGACGTTCTGCAAAATGTCGTCCGCGGCCAATATGGAGAAAGCGTGAATGGCGCCCATCCTCTGCCCGCATACCGGAGCGAGCCTGCCGTCTCGCCCACGTCCAACACCGAAACCTTCGTCGCCATGAAGCTCATGATCGACAACTGGCGCTGGGCCGGTGTGCCGTTTTATCTCCGCACCGGAAAACGCCTTGCCAAGCAGGCAACCGAAATTGCCATCCAGTTCCGCCGCACGCCCTTCGTGCTCTTCCGCAATACCCCAATCAAGGATCTCCAGACGAACCGTTTGCTCATTCGCATTCAGCCCGAGGAAGGAATCTCGTTGCGCTTCGGCGCTAAGGTTCCGGGGCCCGTGATGAATCTCGGGTTGGTCAATATGGATTTCGACTACCGCCGCTATTTCGGCGCTGCCCCTAATACGGGATACGAGCGTCTGCTCTACGACTGCATGATTGGTGACGCTACGCTGTTCAAGCGCACCGACAGCGTCGAAACCGCCTGGAAAGTCCTTCAGCCCGTTCTGGACGTGTGGAGCGCTCTTCCGGCCCGCGATTTTCCCAATTATGCGGCCTGCTCCTGGGGGCCCGCCAAAGCCGACGAGCTTCTGGCGCGTGACGGCCGCGAATGGCGTGAGCTGGAGTAGGGCATGCTTTAGTTTGCCGAAGCCTGCCTAACGCTGCGCCGGCGCCGTTTCCGCCGTCGCGGGTGTCTGCAGCCCCTGCCGTTCCATCGCGCCCCACGATTTGTTTCCTCGCATCAAGTCCACAAATGCCAGCGCCCGCCAGACTGTCAGCAGCTGCCGGAACCCGAGATTCTCCACCAGGCTCGCCATGATCAGCAGGAACAAATTCCGCACCCGCGGATATCGCTTCGTGGAAAGTTCTTCCAGCACCACCGATGCCGTCGAGAGAATCATCCCGTACATCACCGATGCCAGGAAAAACAGCCACGCTACCTGCGGATCGAACACCCGCAAAGCCAGCCCGAGTAGCGTCAAGACGTATCCCGCCAGCTCCACGATAGGCCCGAATGTCTCGAACAGAATGAAATACGGAAATGCGAACATCCCCAGGCCGCCGAACTTCGGCCGGAGGACCATGTCTTTGTGAATCCAGAACGTCTCGAAGCTGCCGCGTTGCCACCGGTTTCGCTGCCGCTTCAGAATCTTCAGCGACTCCGGTACTTCGGTCCAGCAGACCGGGTCCGGCTGAAAGACGATTCGATAATCCATCTTCTGGCTGCGCGCCCAGCGATGCAGGCGGACAATCAGCTCCATGTCCTCGCCTACGGTGTCGGTGCGGTATCCTCCCACCGCCAGCACCGCGCGTTTCGAGAACAGCCCGAACGCTCCCGAGATAATGATCAGCGCATTGAAGGCGCTGAAAGCCACGCGCCCGCCCAGAAACGAACGCAGGTACTCCACCACCTGGCAGCGTCCGATCCACGAGCGCGGCAGGTCCACCTTCAGCACGCGGCCTCCGCTCACCTCGCATCCGTTCGCCACCCGCACGATGCCGCCTACCGCCAGCACGCGCTCGGGATCTTCCAGGTAAGGCCGCGCGACCCGCAGAAGCGCGTCCGATTCCAGCAGGGAATCGCAATCCACCGCGCATACCAGCGGATAGCGCGCTACATTGATTCCCACGTTGAGCGCGTCTGCCTTGCCGCCGTTTTCTTTGTCCACCACCACCAGCGGAATCGGGTCCATCGATTCGTACACGCCGCGCACCGGCTTTCCCGGTAGCGTGTTTTCATAAAAACGCGCCGACCGGTACAAATGAAATTCCTCGATCAGCGCCTGCAGCGTTTCGTCTTTGGAGCCGTCGTTGATCACGATGACTTCGAATTGCGGATAGCTCAGCCGCAGCATCGCACGCACGCTCTCGCGAATCGACGCCGCCTCGTTATAGGCCGGCGCCAGGATCGATACCGCGGGCACCAGCGGCGAAGCTTCCAGCACGCGGTTCTCGTCATCGTCCCGATAGGCGAGGCGATGCCGCATCATTTCGAAGAAGCCGATCAGCAGCAAAACGAAATAGATCGTGCTCAGCGTGAACAGGTAGACGATAATCGCGTATTCGTAGACCGATAACGCGCTCAGCACCCAATGGCGAAGGTCCCCCAGCATAACCAGGCCTAAGCGGCGCCTCCCAGCATGTGCCGCTCCACCGCTTCTGTCGCGATCTGGCGGGCGATATCGGTCTTCGAATTCGCCACCTCCCGCAGTCGCAGCCAGCCTTCGCCTCCGAGGGCCGCCAGCGCCCGCGCCGCGTGGGCCGCCTCCGCCGGGTTTGTAAACGTCCGGCACATTTCCAGCAGGCGCCCCGCCAGCATCGCCGCCCGAAATTGTCCGCAGGCTTGCGCCGCCATGGCCCGCACTCGCCAGTCCGGATCTCCCAGTCCGAGTTGTAGCGCCTTCACCGTATCGCCTTCCAGCCGCAGGAATCGCAGCGCCCTGAAAAATTTGATCCGGATTTCCGGATTCCGCGAGCGAGCCAGGTCCATTGGAAGCTGACATGTCTGGAATCGCTGCCGCGTCAGCACCAGCTCCAGCGCAATCAGCATTCGTGTTTCATTGCCCGATTGCAGCGCGTCATTCACAAAATCCGTGAATAGCGACTCGTCCGCAGGCGCGAAATGGAACATGACGAGCCGCTGCCAGGCGGGTAGCTGAGGCAGGCGGGTCACCAGCTTGCGCTGTGCCTCCACATCCGTTCCCTGCATGATGACTTTGCGCGCCGCTTGCCGGATGGTTTCCGCCCGATGATCCAGGGCCCGGTAAACCGCCGCGCGCGCCTCCGGGCTGTCCAGTTGTCCCAGAAGCGTGACCGCTCGAATCGCGCGGTGTGGATTCCGGCTTACGGTCTGTGCGAGCACTTTCGGATACAGCTCGCTCGTCTCGAGCAGGCGCACGATGCGCTCGCGCGCCGATCCGCGAATGATTTGCAGTGAGGCATAGACCACCGCCAGGAACTCGTCCGGCCACCGGCGTGCCGCCGCTACGATCTCCTTCTCCGGCCCCTCCCCCGCCAGCAGTTCTTCCAGGGCGTGGATTCGTGTCGCGCGACGCCACTCGAATTTGATCCGCACGTACTTGCCGAACAACAGCAGCACCAGCAGAAGCGCGAGAAATCCGAGCTGTACCAGGATGAACGCGGCCGCGTAGCGCAGGAACGGATCGGCAATCTCTTCCAGCCATTGAGCGGTGATCATCACCGACCCGGCATACCCGAGCAGGATCAACACCACCAGCGCCTGTATGATGCGGGGCCAGTTGCGCGAGTAGAGCAGGCGCGTCATGACCGCAGCGCGGCGTGCCGAACCAGCCGCCGGATGCGCGCCACCACCTCCGACGGATTGAACGGCTTGGTCAGGTAGTCGTCCACTCCCAGGTCAAACGCGCGCAAGATGTCCTGTTCTTGATGGCGCGAGGAAATGATTGCCACCGGCGTGGTTTCTCCCACCAGCGCCCGGATCTCCGAAAGCACCTGGTATCCGTCCACTTCCGGCATGTTGATGTCGAGGATGACGGCGCCGAAATTCTTCGCGTGCACCGCGTCGAGAGCCGCCTTGCCATCGCGCACGTGCGTCACGTGGAATCCCGCCGCGTTCAGGCTGCTGGCCAGGAAGCGGCCAATCAGCATGTCGTCTTCGGCCAGAAGAACTTCGTTGGACTGCACGGCCTCTTTCGCAGGCGCTGCCGCCTCGGTCGTTCCGGGCGCCGCATCCCCGACCGCGAGCACTCCATTCCCGAGCGATCGCAGCTCGCTCACCGACCGCGCGAACGCCAGCGAAAGTTCCGTGAGCAACGGCTCGACGCCGACCAGCGATCCCGTCTCTGCCAGCGTCTCGATGGTGGCGCAGATGTCCTGAATCCGCAGCGCGCCCATTTGCCCGCTGCTCCCTTTTAAGGTGTGGGCCTCCCGGCGCAGCGCGGAGCCGTCTTGATCTTCGCTGGAGCGCCGCATCTGGTCGATCAGTTTTGGCGCATCCGTCAGGAACAGGTCGATCAGCTCGTCAAGCAGCGCGGGATCGTCGGCCGTCAGATCTTTCAGCTCGCGAACGCGATCCTTGTCCAAAGAGACCAGCTGCGGTACGGCGCGAAGATCCCGCGTGGGTGCGTACTGCATCAGCACCGCTTTGACACGATCGTGGCGGAACGGCTTCAACAGATAGTTGTCGATTCCCGCCGCCTTGCGCTCCCGCCGGTGCGACTGTCCCGCGTTTCCCGTGAGCCCCACAATCGGCGTGTGCCTGGCGTCACCTTCAATCATCCGCATGGCCGCGGCTGTCCGAAAGCCGTTGACGTCGGGCG
>DASXAK010000245.1:0-8156 GCA_036406715.1 Bryobacteraceae bacterium
GAGAGCGGTTTCTCGAGAAAATCGAACGCCCCGAGCTTGGTGGCCTTTACGGCGCCTTCGATGCTGGCGTGGCCGGAAATCATGACCATCACGGGGCGGTCGTCGAGCGGGATTTCCTGGACACGCGTCAGTACTTCCATGCCGTCCATGCCGGGCAGCCAGATATCAAGCAACACCAGCTCGAACTCACCATCGGCGAGGGCCCGGAGGCAAGCTTCGCCATTTTCCACCGACGAGACGGAGTAGCCTTCGTCTTCGAGGACGCCGCTGAGAGACTGGCGAATGCCCGGCTCGTCGTCCACCACCAGGATGCGGCGCGCCTTCATGCCTTCAGGGGAGCGGGCCTGACTGCCTCGGCAGAGCGCCCGGTTTCCACTGCTTCCACATCCGGCGGCACGGGAATTTCGACGGTAAAACGCGCGCCCGAGGGCAGATTATCTTCCACACGGATCTGCGCGTTGTGTTCGGCGAGAATGTGATTCACAATCGCCAACCCGAGGCCGGTGCCGCGGTTCTTAGTCGAGAAGTACGGCAGAAACAGCTTCTCTTTGTCTTCGGGGCTGACTCCCGCGCCGGTGTCGGCGATCACCAGCTCGACGGTTTCCGCCGCCCCGGGTTGAGTAGCGATGTACAGCTCTTTGACGAGGGAATCCTGCATGGCTTCGGCGGCATTATCCACCAGGTTCACCACCACACGCTGGAACTGTTCGCGGTCGAGATTCACCAGCGGGAGTTCCGGGGCAAAGCTGGCGCGGATGGAAATGCCCTCCAGGCGTCCGTTGAACACTCCCAGCGCCTGCGTCACGATTTCGTTGAGATCAGAGCGTACCGGCTGCGCCGCCGGGAAGCGCGCGAACGTGGAGAACTCATCAACCAGCGTCTTGACCGATTCGAGCGATTTGGAGATCATGTCGGCGCATTCGCGCACGATGCGGGCGGCGGCGGGCGACAGATCGGCCCGCTCGAGCTGGCGGCTCATGCGTTCGGCCGAGAGGGCGATCGGCGTGAGCGGATTCTTGATCTCGTGGGCGACGCGCCGGGCGACCTCGTGCCAGGCGGCGGCCTTTTGGGCGCGCAACAAGTCGGTGGTGTCTTCTACAACGACTACATAACCCGAGGTCAGGCGCTCTTCCAATGCGGCGACCGTGACCGCCAGATTCAATTTGCGGTGTTCGGTGCGAAATTCCACCTGGCGAGACGTCGCGCCGGTCCGGCGCGCCCGTTTCATCAGATACTTGATTTCCGCAGTATCTTCACGAGAGAACAGGTCTTCAAGCCGCGTGGCCTTGGCGACGAGCGCGGGGGGGAAAATCTTGGAGAGCGCCTGATTGACGCGCTGGATGGAGCCGTCGGAGCCGATCGAGATCACGCCGGTTGGAATACTCTCGAGAATGGCTTCGGTGAAGCGGCGGCGGCGGTCCAGTTCCTGGCTGCTGGCCTCCAGTTCCTGAGTCATCTGGTTAAAGCCTCGCACCAGCCAGGCGAGCTCATCGATTGCGCGGACATTCACGCGATGCTTGAGATTTCCCTTCCGAACTTCGCTGGCGGCATCGAGCAGCGACGTGATCGGAACGCTGATCTGCTTGGCGAAAAACAGAGCGATCCATGTGGTGACGAAAAGCATGAACAGCGTCAGCAGCGCCATCAACATCAAGTAATACGTGCGGAAATCTTTCCGGTCTTTCTTGATCTGGTTGAAGTCGCGGCTCAATTTTTCGATGTCGGCCTGCTGCTGCGCGACATCCAGGGGCAAGCTATCGGAGACCAGGACAGAGCCGATGGGTTTGCCGCCGGAATCGGTAACTGGGGCACGCGCCACACGCGTGCGGCGATGCGGCGCTTGAGCGCCATAAGGTCCGAAGACGGCTAGCGGGGCCTCTTGAGAATCGCGGAAGACGGCGGCTGCGTCCAGTCCCTGGTCGCTGCAGAATTGTTCGAGGAAGCCGGGAGGAGCCGACCCCTGTTCGAGGATTTGGCGTGTTTCAGGGCGTAGCGCGAGGACGGCGGCCTGGACATCAAGGCGGTTTTGTACCTCAGTGCCCAACGAGTTGGCGACCCCGATGTAAAGTTGAATCTGATTTTCGGCCGGATTGCTGAACCAGGCATTGAGGTTATAGTTCAGGACCTCATAGCTCCAGAGGGCGAAGAAGAATACAGGCAGACAACTGAGGGCCACCGCGCCCACCACCAGCTTGGTGCGGATCCGAGAGCCCGACTGGTTACTCTGCCGGGCGATGTAGACCTTCACACCCTCACGAAACAGAATCCACCCCAACGTGACCGTCAGGATGAAGATGAGACTGGAAATGAACCAGAAGATGAGGGTCTGCTGCGGGTTGGCCGGCCCGAACATATGAAACGAGCCCTGCCACACGACCAGCACCGACAACGCCAGCAAAATCGGGCCGAAGATGTACGCCAGGCGCTTCTTCATGAGAACCGGCCTTTAGTTTCGATTATACGGTGACGCGCCCCCGGAGAGTGGTTCGGGTGCGCCAATGAAACTCTAGTAAAACAGATACTTACGCCATTGGGCATCGCTTTTGCCCAGCATGCGCATCAAGTGGCGGCTCGTGTGGAGACTGAAGGGGCGGGGCTGGCGCGCCAGTTTCATGCCAGCTTCTTCCGGTGTGCGGTTTCCCTTGCGGTTGTTGCAGGGATGACAGCAGGCCACCAGGTTTTCCCAGGCGGATTCGCCGGCTCGCGAACGCGGCACGACGTGGTCGAGCGTGAGTTCGCCGGAGGGCATGGTGCGATGGCAATATTGGCACGTATAGCGGTCGCGCATCAGAATGTTCTTGCGCGAGAGGGCGCGGGTCTGGTGCGGGATCCGCCGGTATTCGAGCAGCCGGATCACCGACGGCAGGCGCACGGCGGAGCGTGCTGAATGAATGGCGTGCAGCGACTCTTCCTCAGCCGCCGCGACGCCCTTGAGCACCAGAACCAACGCGCGCCGCGCCGCGCAGATGTTGATCGGCTCATAGCTGGCGTTCAGAACCAGGACCGGCTTCTGCAGTCGTTCACTTCCCATCGGAAGATCCCCCCGTGGATTTTGATGCCGCCGGACGCACCGGCGCAAAACGCCGGTCGACGCGCGCGACGGTTGCCAGCACGACTCGCGCGGCGCCCGCCCGCTTTAATGCGAGCGCACACGCGGCTGCGGTCGAGCCGGTGGTCATCACATCATCGATCAGAAGAATTCGCTTTTCCGCCACAGCACGGATGCGCGAGCAGCGAAACGCCCGCGCCACATTGCGCCGCCGAGCCGTGTTGCTCAGCCCTGCCTGAATCCCGGTAGAACGCGTCCGGCGCAGGACGGAGAGCATCGGAATCCGCAGCCGCCCGGCCAGACCGCGTGCCAAAAGTTCGGACTGGTTGAAGCCTCTCCGCCACCGGCGGAGCCAGTGCAACGGCACCGGCACCACGGCGTCGAACGGCTCCTCGCGCGGGACAGCCTCGGCAAGCAGGTCACCGAGAGGTTGCGACATCGTCTTCACGCGGTCGTATTTATAAAGGTGGATCCACTCGCGGAGCAGTCCCTCATAGGAGCCGAAGCAGTAGGCGGCGTCGAAACCCCGCAGGCCGTTGCGGCAGAGCGCGCAGAGGCCCTGCTCGTCTAATGGAAAGCGGTTCTGAAAAGGAGTCTTACAACTTAAACAAGAGTACTCGGCGTGGAACGGTTCAGGACGGCGCAGGCACGCCGCACATAACGGAATGCGCGACACGCTTTGCAGGGGATGGCCGCAGATTCGGCAATCCGCGGGAAAAAGAAGGGAAAAAAGGGCGTGAGAGGCTGTCTGAAGTGCTGGGAAACCGAAGCTCGTGGTCCTGCTACTCGAGAAGACCCACCTCCGCTCGAACCTTTATTGTAGCTGAATCTGAGGGATTTCGCATAGCCGGTACTATTACGCGTCGGCTGGCCAGGGGCCAACGGCGCTCGGGATATTACGTACCGTCGGGGTAAGTCGCCTTCCGAACCACCGCATTTACGAGGCCATCGATCGTATAGGGTTGCGCCTCGACCTGAACTTCGATTCCCAAACTGCGCGCGGTGGCTGACGTCACCGGGCCGATGGTTGCGACACAGGCGCCGTCGAGCACGGCCGTCCCGGCGACGGATACGAAGTTCTGCACGGTAGACGAGCTCGTGAACGTGATGTAAGCCGGGCGACGCGCGGCGCCGAAAATCTCGCGCGCCCGTTCCCCGGCTTCTTCAGGAATTGCCGTATGGTAGGCTTCGACGACGTCCACTCGGGCGCCGCGACGCGTCAATTCCACTGGCACGATGTCCCGGGCCACGGCGGCGCGCGGCAATAGCACGCGCTGCCCTGTCAGATCGTGCGCGGAAAATGCATCCAGCAGGCCCTCGGCGACATACTCCTTCCCCATCAGATCCACTTTGAGATGCAAGGCTTCGACGGCGGCGCGAGTGGCCGGGCCGATGGCGCAGATTTTGGCGCGGAGGTTGCGGAGGTCCGTTCGCGAGCGATCGAGGCGATCGAGGAAGAAACGCACTCCGTTGACGCTGGTGAAGATCAACCAATCGTAACAGGCGAGTTCGGCGATGGCCTGGTCGAGCGTGGAATAGTCGGCAGCAGGCCGGATTTCGATGGTCGGCAGTTCGATCACCTCGGCGCCGAGCGCGAGGAGCCGCGCCGAAAGCAGCTCGGCCTGGCCTTTCGCACGAGTGACGACGATACGCTTGCCGAACAGCGGCAGCCGCTCGTACCAATCGAGCTTGTCACGCAGCCGCACCACTTCGCCGACGATGATGGTGGCGGGCGGCTTCATGGCGTGCTGCTCGATGAGTCCGGGAAGAGACGTCAGGGTGCCCGAGAGCGCTTCCTGATCGGGACGCGTAGCCCAGCGCACGGCGATGGCTGGGGTATCGGCGGGGCGGCCTCGCGCGATCAATTCGCGGGCGATCGCGCCGAAACTAGTCAGTCCCATGAAAATGACCAGCGTCTCGGCCAGCCCCACCTTACTCCAATCGATCTCGTCTACCGCATGCCCGGTCACGAAGGTGACGACTGACGTGTGCTCGCGATGGGTCAGCGGCACTCCGGCATAGGCCGCAATCCCAAGAGGCGTGGTGACGCCGGGAACGACTTCGAACGGAACACCGGCGTCGGCCAAAGCCTCGGCCTCTTCGCCACCGCGTCCGAAGATATAGGGATCGCCCCCCTTCAGCCGCACTACCGTGAGACCTCGCCGCGCGCGCTCGATCAACATGCCGCAGATCTCGTCCTGGGTGAAGGTGTGGAGCGACTTCTTCTTGCCGACATAGATCCGTTCCGCGTGCGCGGGAGCCAGATCGAGCAGGGCGGAGTTGGCGAGGTGATCGAACAAGACCGCATCCGCTTGCTCGAGGACGCGGCGGCCTTTCCAGGTGATCAGGTCGGGATCGCCGGGCCCCGCGCCGACGAGATAGACCTTGCTCATACGCTGTAGACCGCGTCGAGGATCCTGCGGGCGCCGCGGTCAAGCAGATCGGCGCCGAGTGCGCTGCCGAGGCGGGCAGCATCGGCCACCGGTCCTCCGGTTTCGCCGCGCACAAGCTCGCTGCCGTCCGGCGAGGCGACCACCGCAACCATCTGCACACTGCCGTTGGACACAGTCGCATAAGCGCCGATCGGCACCTGGCATCCACCGCCGAGTGCCGCGAGCACCGCCCGCTCCGCCGTGACGGCCGCGCGTGTCTGCGGGTCATCGAGCGCACGGCACGCCTGGTACCCGGCGCCATCGCTGCGCGTCTCAATCGCCAAGGCGCCCTGCCCGACCGCGGAACACATGATTTCAGCTGGCAGCAATTCCGCGATCCGTTCGCTCCACCCCAGGCGCTTCAATCCAGCCGCGGCCAGCACGACAGCGTCATAGAGGCCTTCGTCCAGTTTGCGAACCCGCGTATCGAGGTTGCCGCGGATCGATTCGATTTCGAGATCGGGCCGGAGCTGGCGCAGTTGCGCCGCCCGCCGCAGCGAGCTGGTTCCCACTTTGGCGCCCTTCGGCAGCTCCTTCAGCCGTTTGCCAACGATGGCATCTCGCGGATCCTCACGAACGGGAATCGCCGCGAGCACCAGGCCGGCCGGCAGCTCGGTCGGCAGATCTTTCAGGCTGTGCACCGCCAGATCGGCCCGGCCCTCCAGCAGAGCCTCCTCGATTTCCTTCGTGAACAGGCCCTTGGTGCCGACTTTCGCCAGCGGGACATCGGTAATCTTGTCGCCGGTAGTTTTGATGATTTCGATGCGCGTTTCGTGCTCCCGCTCGGCGAGCTTCTGCTGCACCCAGCGGGCCTGCCACAATGCGAGTTGCGAACCGCGCGACGCGATTACGAGCATGCTTCAATCCTGAAGGTGAAAGACCTTCTTAATGAGCGCGACGGCGTGCGCGCCGTCCGGCTTGGCCGCCTGCACGCGCAGCTCCGAGATCGGCCCGTGCGCGACTTTATTGATGATGGCGTGGGTTGCTGCTTCCAGGGCTTCCTCCTGCTGCTCCGTAAACGGCCCATAGCGGCGCTTGACCTTTTCGACTTCCGCCGCGCGGATACTTTCGAGCTGTTCCTGGAGCCCCACAATGGTGGGCGTAATCTCCACCAGTTTTAGACGCGCCATCATGCGTTCGACTTCTTCGGAAACCAGCTCTTCGGCGCGGTCGGCCTCTTTCATCCGCTCGCGAAGGTTGGCGTTGACGACTTCCTGGAGGTCGTCGATATCGTAGAGGAAGACGTTATCGAGATCGTTGATGGCCGGATCGATGTTGCGCGGCACGGCGATGTCAATCAAGAACGCGGGTTTGTTGCGGCGCGCCGAGATCACACGCTGCATCTCGTCCTTGTGCAGGATGTATTCGGTCGCGCCGCTCGACGCGATCAGGATATCGACCTCCGGCAGCGTGCCGAGAAAACGGCTGTACTCGACGGGCGTCCCCTGGAAGAGCTTGGCCATCTCGACGGCGCGCTCATGGGTCCGGTTGGTGACGAAGACGTGGGTGGCGCCGGAGCGGCGCAAGTGGCGCGCTGCGAGTTCCGACATCTTCCCCGCCCCAACGAGCATGACGGTACGGCCGGAGAGTGAGCCGAAAATCTTGCGCGCCAGCTCGACGGCGGCATAGCTGACCGAAACCGCCATCTGGCCGATTCCCGTTTCGGAGCGAACCCGTTTGGCGACACTGAAGGCACGGGTCAGCAGGCCTTCCATCCAACCACAGACCGCACCGTTATCCTTCGCGAGACTGTAGGCAGCCTTCAGCTGCCCGAGGATTTGCGGTTCGCCCACCACCATTGAGTCGAGGCTGGACGCCACGCGGAACAAATGATGAATGGCCTCGCGGCCTTCGTAACGGTACAGATGCGGATTGATGCTGGCCGCGTTGAGCGTCTTCTGATCGGCGAGAAACGCATCCACTGTGGCCTGCGGATCGACGCCGTCTTCGGTGGTAACAGCAATCTCTACACGATTGCACGTGGACAGAATCACGGCCTCGCTCACCCCGGGACGCGCCCGCAAATCGTTTAACGCGGCCGGCAACGAAGCTTCTGCAAAAGCCAACGACTCGCGCACTTCCACGGGCGCGGTCTTGTGACTGACTCCGGTGAGCAGCAGCTTCATTGTCCGAGCAGCATCGTGCCCAGGCGCGAGTGGGCAACCCAAGTGATGGCTGAAAAACCAAGCACGGCAACCGTCATAATGGCTGCTTTGCGGCCGCGCCATCCCGCGGTGGTTCTCAGGAACACGAGGACGAGATAGGTTCCCCAGGTAAAGAACGAGATCGCGATATTCGGCTGGCTGATCCACGCGGTTTTGTGCTCGATGAACGCCCAGGTGCTCGCGGCGATCACCGCCATGGTCATCAGTACGAAACCGACGGCCATCGATTTGGAAATGAGGTCGTCGAGAGTGCCGAGCGCGGGCAGCCGGTAGTAGAACTTGCGCGGCTTCTTGTTCTTCAGCTCCCGTTCCTGGAAGAGGTATAAGAGAGACGCTACCGCAGTCACCACCAACGCCGCGAAACCGAGCAGCACCAGAACAATGTGGACGGTCAGCCAGACATTGCGCACGACGGGATTGGTCCAGGCACCGACCGGGTTCCCGAGCGTCGCCATCAACGCCATCACGAACACCAGCGGAAAGATGAAGGCGCTGAGGCTCGCCATCTTG
>DASXAK010000246.1:0-2893 GCA_036406715.1 Bryobacteraceae bacterium
TGATCGAACGCGGGGAAGTGGACCTGGTAGCAGTCGGGCGCGCGCTGCTTCAGGACCCGGCGTGGGCGGCGAAGATCCGCGATGGAAGGGTCGAGGAACTGCAGCCGTTCAACGTGGAATCGTTGAAGGTGCTGACGTAGGGCGCGCCTGCCCTACTTCGGGATGTGCTTTTCGAGCATCTGGCGGCGGACCACCGCGCCATACACGTTGCCGGCCTTATCGACTCCGACGCCTTCGGCGCCACTATGCTCTTCGGTGGTCGATTCCATATCTTCGATGAAGAAATCCACCTTGCCGGTTTTGGCGCTGCCGATGCGAATGCCTTTCTTCCAGCCCGGCTCATCCTTGCCCCACGATTCGGAATCAGCCACGTACATCTTGTCGTCTTTGGCGATGAAGATGCCGCTCGGGCGGCCCCATTGTTGCCAGGTATCGAGGTACTTCCCGTCCTGATCGAAGATTTGGATGCGGTTGTTATTTCGATCGCCGACGAAGAGTCGGCCTTGCGAATCGAACGCGAGCGTGTGCGGGGCGTTGAATTCGTCATTGCCCGAGCCGCGCTTGCCCCACGACTTGATGTACTTGCCGTCCTTCGTAAATTTCGAAATGCGGTCATTGCCATGGCGTGGGCCGGAGTGGCCTTCGGAGACGAAAATGTCGCCGTTGGGCGCGATCACCACGTCGGTGGGCTCATCGAACAGGCCCGGCTCGTCACTGGCGACACCGGCCTTGCCGAGCGTCATCAAAACCTTGCCTTCGGGACTGAACTTGAAAACCTGCATGCCCTTGCCGTCCTTCATCTGCTCGTCGGTCACCCACAGATTGCCCTGCGGGTCTACCGTCGCGCCGTGCGGGAAGATGAACATGTCTTCGCCCCAGGACTTCAACAGCTTTCCGGAGGCATCGAACTTGAGGATGGGCGGCTCGTGGCGGCCGGCGCAGGAATTGTCGCGGCAGCGATGAATGACGTAGATGCTGCCATCGGGTGAGACTTCAACCGCGGTAACCGCAGCCCAGGGCGCGCCATCCGGCGGATGTCCCCAGTCGCGCACGGTGCGGTAGGGGTTCGGCAGATCGTTGATGGGTGGGACATCGGGCGCGGCGCAGGCGACGGCCGCGATAGCAGCGATCAGCAGAGCGGTTCTCATATAACCTCCTCGGGTCCTGAATCAGAAGGCTCCGCAGGCCGGAAGCCTGCGGTACTAAGTCATCGGAAGATCGGTGAATTTGAGCATGGCCAGGCGCTCTTCGCGATTCCAGTCGCTGGCCGCTTTCCATTCGTTATCGATCAGCATCGTCGGGCGCGTCTTCGCATCGAAGGCCGGCCAGCGCGGAATGCCGGAGTGGCTCGGGTTGCCGGTACGGGCGAACGCCACCCAGGCGCCGCTCAACCGATCGGCGAGGGGCTGAATCTCTGGGCCGGTGCCGACCAACTCTGGCATGTGCCACACGTTATTGAAAGCGAATGGAATCTCGAGACAGTGCGGAGAGAAGCGAATCCCATCCTGCACCGGAGTCTTCCAATTGATCGAATAAAGGAACGCCGGCGCGCGGCCGCGCGCAGCCTTGCGTTCGGCCTGCAGGTTGGCCTTTGTTGGGAACGCCAGAATGGTGAAGTAAAGCTGGCTCGGCGTGGCTTTCGGACGGCTCTTGCGGAACAGGTCGACGATGCGATCGGATTCCGGGCCGAGCCGGTCGCGGAGGCGTGTACGCATCGTGACTTCGTCGAGCGCGAGCAGGTCGGGCGCGGCGAAGTAGGTGCCCTCGGTTTCGGCGGTGCCGATGATCACCGGAACGTCGGCCGAAATCTCCGGCGCATCGGGATCGAACGGATCGCGCGGCAAGGCTTTGCCATCGACCACAGGCCCGAGGCGGATGCCGCCATTCGCAGCGGCGGCGTTGAGGAGGTCATACACCGGCAGATCGTGAAGATCGGATACTTTTTCAGGAGACAGCCCGAGATTCGCGAGCAGCTTGAATGTGTTCTGGGTCGCCTGATCGTGCGAGAGCTGTTTGAGCGTCGAACCGCTTTCAACAATGGCTTTGTGAAACAGACCTTTGGCCGACGGCATGGCGAGCAGCGTGCTGACTTTGCCGCCTCCGCCGGATTGGCCGAAGATCGTGACGTTGGCTGGATCGCCGCCGAAGCGCGAGATGTTGTCGCGGACCCACTCGAGCGCAGCAACGAGATCCAATATGCCGACGTTGCCGGAGTCGGCGTATTTCGAGCCGCCGGCTTCGGCCAGGTACAGGTGCCCGAAGACGCTGAGCCGGTGATTGAGCGCGACGACCGTGACGTCGCCGGAACGGGCGAGATTGGTGCCATCGGCGACCAGCGTCGTGCCGGAACTGTACGTGTAACCGCCGCCGTGGATCCAGACCATGACGGGCCGCTTGCGGCTGTCGATGCCGGACGTATAGACGTTGAGGACCAGGCAATCTTCACCGTGCACAGCGTTGGAGCGCAATCCGAAGCCGATGGCGCTGGCAGCGGGCATGATCTGAGCAGCGGTGTGGCCGTTTTCGAAGCAGTTGCGGACGCCGCCCCACGGTTCGGGTCTGCGTGCGGGAAGGAAGCGGTTCGCTCCCGCGGTGGACGCGCCGTACGGAATTCCACGAAACACGTGAACGCCGTTGTTGGCGATGCCGCGGACTTTACCGGTGGCGGTGTCTACAACCGGACTTTCCGATTTGCCGAGCGAGGAAGCCGCCAGTGCCGGGCGAGCGAGGAGTGCGCCGCCCACCAGAGACGAGGTAAGCACAGTTCGGCGATTGACTCCAGAACCCTTTTTCATCAAGTGCCCTCCATCCCGAAAAAGTGTCTGCGTGGAGACCGCGCGCTCACGCACGCGGCTGAAGGCCTAACCAGCCGCGGCTGTGAGGCCGCGGTTTC
>DASXAK010000247.1:0-10363 GCA_036406715.1 Bryobacteraceae bacterium
AGGGAGACAGCCTTGAACTTTCTCACCAAGAAGCACCTGTCCCGCCGAACCGTACTGCGCGGCGCGGGAGCGTCCCTGGCGCTGCCGCTGCTGGACGCCATGATCCCGGCCGGAGTAGCGCTCGCGCAGACCGCGGCCACCCCGAAGCCGCGGTTCGTCGGCTGCTTCGTCCCTCATGGTATGGCGCCCGGCTATTGGGTACCCGATAAAGAGGGCCCGCTCGAGGCCACGCTTCCCTTCAACTGGAAACCCCTGGAACCTTTCCGCGATCACGCCGTGATCCTGAGCGGATTGCATTCGCGCTCGGCTGAACCGCCTCCCGGCGCAACCGGGGCCGACCACTGGGTGGCGGCGGCTTTCATGTGCGCCAGCAAGCCTAGGAAAACCGCGGGCGCTGATGTGTATGCCGGCACCACTATCGATCAGATGATCGCGAAGAAAATCGGCGGCGAAAATCTGATGCCGTCCATGCAGCTCGCTGTCGAGGATCCGGGCGCCAACTCGAGCAATTGCGGTGAAGGATATAGCTGCACTTATACCAACACCATCTCCTGGGCCTCCCCGACCGATCCGCTGCCGATGGAGTTGAACCCGCAAGTCGTCTTCGAACGCATGTTCGGCGACGGCAGCACGCCGGAATTGCGAGCCAAGCGCCGCAAGCGCGACGGCAGCATTCTCGATTCGCTCACCGGCACCCTCTCCCGCCTGCGCAACGAATCGAGCGCCTCCGATCGCGAGCGGATCGACACCTACACCGAGAACGTCCGCGAGATCGAGCGCCGGATCCAAATTGCCATGAAGGCTTCATCCGTTGCGCCGCCGGAGATGCAGGTGCCGGTCGGCGTGCCGCAGACTTTCGATGAGCACATCAAGCTCCAGTTCGATCTGCTGGCCTTGGCGTTCCAGGCGGATATCACCCGCGTCGGCACGCTGCTCTTCGCGCGCGATCTCACCGGCCGCACCTACCCGGAAAGCGAAGCGCCGACCGCGGGCTTCCATGGCGCCTCCCATCACGGCGAAGATCCCAAGCGCATCGCCGAGCTTTCGAAGATCAACCAGTATCACGTCAAGATGCTGGCCCACCTCATCGCCAACTTCGCTAAGACGCAGGATGGCGACGGCACGTTGCTCGACCATTCGTTGGTCCTGTACGGCTCGAACATGGGCAATTCCAATCAGCACGTGCATTACGATGTGCCGCACGTCCTGATCGGTGGACTCAACGGGAAGCTGAAGGGCGGCCGTCACATCGCCTATCCCACCAGGCAGGTGCCCACCGGCAACCTGCTGCTGACCCTGCTCGACATGTACGACATCCACCAGGAGAGCATCGGCGACAGCATCAACCGGCTGGAGAATCTATGAGAAGCCTCGCGCTTCTGCTGCTCCCGCTCGCTGGCTTTGCGGCCGATCGTCCTGAGATTGCGAACGCGCTGATGAACGGCGACACCGCCGCGGCCCGCCAGTTGGTCGAGCGGCATGCCGACGTGAATGCGGCGCAACCCGATGGTGCGACCGCGCTGCACTGGGCTGTTTACCGTTCGGACAAAGAAATGGTCGAGCTGCTGCTTCGCGCCGGAGCCAATCCCAAGGCCGCCAACCGCGACGGGTCCACGCCGTTGTGGCTGGCCAGCATCAATGGCGACGCAGCGGTGATTTCGGCGCTGCTCCAAGCCGGAGCCGATGCCAACGAGCCTCTCCCTCTCGGAAGAACCCCGTTGATGGCCGCCGCCCGCACCGGGAATGTCGACGCCATCAAAGCCTTGATCGACCACGGCGCCAACGTCAATGTCAAAGAAAAACTCCGGGGGACCACGCCGCTGATGTGGGCCGCCGATGAAGGCCACGCGGCTGCCATTCAGTTTTTGATCCAGCACGGCGCCGATGTTCGCGCGCAGTCCGACCCCGCTGAGCGCGGAAGAGGCCCGGCACTCGGCAAAGCCAATGATCCCAGAAAGGCCGTTGCCGCGCAGGCGGCGGCGCTCGCTGCCGGCAAGCCTCTTGGTTTGGAAGACCTCAGCGCGTTGCGTGGGGATGATAACGGTATCGGCGGAGCGGCAGGCGGTCGAGCGGGCCGAGGCGGCCGCCGCGGCGCGGGAGCCGGCAACGACCAAGGCTTCGATGTGAATGACGATGCTGCCGTTGCGGCGTTCGGTTTCCGCAACCGGCCGGCGCCCAAGGATGGCGGTGGCCTGACGCCGTTGGTCTATGCGGTCCGCGCCGATAATCTTGACTCTGTGAAGACCTTGCTCGCCGCCGGCGCTGACATCAACCAGGTCACGGCCTACGGCTGGACTCCCTTGCTCGTCGCGACGCAGAACCGCTACTACCGGCTCGGCGCTTATCTGATCGAGCACGGCGCCAACGTCAATTTAACTAACAAAGGCGGCTGGACGCCGCTCTACCTGGCCACCGATAACCGCAATATCGAAAGTGGCGACTACCCGGTTCGCAAGGGCGACATGGATCATCTCGATTTCATCAAGCTCCTGCTCGACAAAGGCGCCGACGTCAACGCCCGGGTCAAGGACAGCACCGAGACCCGCACCGTGTTCACCAACCAGTGGCTGGATGAAAATGGCGCCACCGCGTTCCTGCGCGCGTCCCAGTCTGGCGACCTCGTGCTGATGAAACTGCTGCTGGCCCACGGCGCTGACCCGAAGATCGATACGGTTTTACACGTCACCGCCCTGCACGTGGCTGCCGGGATCGGCTGGGTTGAAGGCATCACCTACGAGTGGTCTCCAGAAGCCACTCTGGACGCCGTCAAAATGCTCTTGGACCTCGGCCTCGACGTCAACGCCCAAGCCGACACCGGCCGCACGGCGCTGCACGGCGCCGCACACAAAGGTCGCACCGACGTCATCCAAGTCCTGGCCGACCATGGCGCCAAGCTCGACGTCCGGGACTACGGCAACACCGACAACCGCGGCGGCAAACTGGCCGTCCACACCTGGCAGCCGGTCGACTACGCCGATGGCCTGGTCCGCGTCGGAGTGCAATCCGCCATCGGCCACCCCGAAGCCGGCCTCCTGCTTCGCAAGCTGATGACGGCCGCCGGCCTGCAAGCCCCGCCGGTCGGCCGCACGCTCGAATCCATCTGCATCACCGAAGCCTGCGAATAGTGGGGCATTGGCCTGCCAACCGCGGTTCACCGCCGGACGAAATTTTCCTAACCCTAACAAAAGGAAGGCCCCAATCCCGCATTCTGGGTCTCCTTCCGCTCCGGCTGGCAGCCCTATCGCGAGACAATAAAGTCAGGTGAGGAGGGGGTTTCTTGACGGCAAGCACAGTTTCGCATCGATCGATGCGACTTACTGCCGGCAACTCCCGTGATTTCAACAAAACTTCTCTGAATTTCGCATCGATCGATGCGAAAAACGCCGTTTTACTTAGCCGGCCGTGCTTCCGCCGCTTCGGCCTTCTCCTCGGCCCGTGCGCCGGCGAGAATCCCCTGCATGCCGAGATTGCCTTCGTGGCAGGCGTACTCGAAGAGGAAGTCGCGGGATTGGCTCAAAGGGATCATCGCGGTCCAGGGCTTCGTCCATGTTTCGGGATCCTCGACCGTGACCTCGTACTTTAGCGCGTTCGGGCCGGTCCGCGTGAACCGCTCGATCACGTGCAGCTTGTCGCTCGCGTTCATGAACGCCCCGGCTTTGTAGTTGGTCGTGTCGACCACCAGCGTGTCGCCGTCCCAATGACCGCGCGAATCGCCGAGCCAGGTGTGGACGCTCGCGGGCTGATGCGGGCGGCCGTCGAGCGGAATGATCCGGGCGTCGTGAATCGTCTCCATGTCGATCACAACCGTGTCCGCCGATTGAACGATCTGGTAATAGCTGTTGTAACCCGCTCCCAGCCGCGGCGCGCCGAAGCTGATGCACCGCTCGCTCAGCGAGCGGTCTTCCGGCCCCTCGGGACGCCGGTTGCGGAGCGCGGCCACGGCGGCTTGCCGCTTTTGCGCATCCGGCGTCAGCGCCGGAATCCGCCCGTCAGAGGGTTCGGTAATCAGCGAGGTCCGGTTGTCGAAATTTCGTTCCACCAGCCAGACTGAGCTGTAATCGCCGGTTCCCCCGTCCACGCTCTTGAAACCCGCTTTCTCTCCCTTGACATTCGCCAGCGCGCTGACAAAAACACTGTCGCCAAACGCAGCGTCGGAATTGCCGTTGTCGAAGAGCTCATGCGACTTCTTCTTGAGCGCGGCAACTTCCTGTTCCGTCAGGTACGGGCGTCCAGCCAGTTCCTTGGGCCGTTCGAGCGGTGTCGCGTTGTTATTCGCCCAGACTCCTTGAAGGTCCGGATGGCCGTCCGGGGTTCGAGGCGGCGTCCACGCCTTGGTCTCCGTCTTGGCGGGTTTGGCATTGATCGGCTGACCGATCGTTAATGGGGCGAGCGATAGAACCATGCCCATCGCTGCTGCGAAAGTGAGATTCCGAACCAGCATCTCAGCCCTCCATGTCGGTATCAAGTATATACAGTTCGGAAACCGATGGAAAACGGGCCTTCAGGCCTTGGATGCCCGCACCCGGGACGGTTCGATATTCGGCAGGAACGCGGTGAGCAGCCCGATCGCGGGCAGGAACGAGCAGACCTTGTAGACAAAAGTGATGCTGGTGACGTCGGCGAGTTGCCCGAGCAGCGCGGCCCCGATGCCGCCCATCCCGAATGCCAGGCCGAAGAACAGCCCCGACACCGCGCCGACCTTTCCCGGCACGAGGTCTTGCGCGTAGACCACGATGGCGGTGAATGCCGAGGCCAGCACGATCCCGATGATTACGCTCAGAATGCCCGTCCAGAACAGGTTGACGTACGGCAGCGGGAGGCTGAACGGCAGCACACCCAAAATCGAAACCCAGATCACGTACTTGCGGCCGATGCGATCACCCACCGGACCGCCGATGATCGTGCCCGCCGCCACCGCCCCCAGAAACACGAACAAATAGATCTGCGCGGTCTGCACCGGCACGTGAAACTTTTGAATGAGGAAGAAGGTGTAGTAGCTGGTAAGGCTAACCAGGTAGAAGAATTTCGAAAATACGAGCGCCACCAGAATCGCCAGCGACACCCCGATTTTTCGGGAAGACAGTTGGACGCGATGCTCATGTCCGGCCGCGCGCGCTTTGCCGCCCGGCTTGCGATGGGCCTTATACCAGTGGCCGACCCTCGTCATGATGACGATCGCGACTAGCGCGAATCCCGACAGCCAGGCAATGCTGCGCTGGCCGGCCGGCAGGACAATGAATGCGGCCAGCAGAGGCCCCAACGACGTCCCGAAATTCCCGCCGACCTGGAAAATCGACTGCGCCAGCCCGTGCCGTCCCCCGGACGCCATCCGCACCACGCGCGACGACTCGGGATGGAAAACCGAAGACCCTACGCCGACCAGCGCCACCGCAAACAGGATCGCGGCGAAACTCGGCGCCATCGAAAGCAGCAGAAGCCCGGCCAGTGTGAACGCCATCCCGACCGGTAGCGAGTACGGCATCGGCCGGCGGTCGGTGTAAAGACCAACCACGGGTTGGAGCAGGGAAGCCGTGAGTTGAACGGTCAGGGTGATGAGCCCGATCTGCCCGAAATCGAGATGATACGAAGTCTTGAGGATCGGGTAGACCGCCGGGATCACCGACTGCAGCATGTCGTTCAGCAGGTGACACAAACCGAGCGCCGCCAGAATGCGGTAAGTGGTTTCGCTGGCTTTTAATGGGGACGCGACACCCGTCGACGTGCTGACACTGGGGACCGTTGACACTCTTTGTAGTGTAGCAGTGGCGCTTGCGGCTTTGCGTTACCGCCGACGCTGGCTGGAGGGCGGAACCAGGTCCTTCATCCGCAGGTACGCTACCGCGGTGCCGTACATCTCGTTATCGTGCGCGATATTGAAGTTCAGCACGCCGAGCTTGGTCTGGTCGCGTCCGAACATCTTCACCATGGTGGCGGCGTCGGCGTCGGTCAGCGAATTGTACACGCTGTCGCAATAATCGAACGATTCCTTTAGAGCGGCGGAGGCTTCGGCCTTGGTCTTCTTGGTCTTCTCGGCCGAGGGCTGCTTTTGCTCGCCTTTCACCAGCCCGCACAGGACCATCTGGATGTCGGCGATATGGCTGATGATCTCGCCGTAAGTGCGCGTCTTGCCCGGAACTGTGGAGAACGAGTAGTCCGCCTCCGGCATCTCCTCGGCGGCCCGGGTCAGGGTGTTCTTGATTCCGTTATAGGCGTTCTTGGTATCCGTGCTGAACGGGTTCTGAGCCTGCAATGCTCCGGCGGCAAACACAGCCGTCAGGCTGAGGGTGAGGATGGTTTTCACGCTTTCTCCTTTTTAATGGCTAGTATACAACGGCGGCGCCTAATGCTCGGCTACGGACCGGTGCGCCAGCTCGCCAAACAACGGCAGCGAGTAGGTCTCGTTGTGCGCGGCCTTCACCATCATGAAAATCGACATGCCGAGCAGCAGCAGTTCGACCAGGCTGTGGATCGGCATATGCGGCACCATCGAGAACATCGGGCGTAAGACCCAACCGTCGAGCAGCCACGCCACGAACAGATAGAGGCCTTGGAACGCGTGGAAGCGCACGTCGCGGTTGCCGCGGAACTTTTCCGACGCCAGGACCACGATGGAGGCGATCCAGCCGATGCCCGGAACGTAGCAGAGGATGGACGCCGTCCGGCCCGACATCTGGGATAACGGATCCTGCCCCGGCCGGCGAGGCGCGGACGCGCCGGGTTGGCGCGCGCCGCAGCGATGGCAGAAGGCATCGCCGCCTCCCACCTCGTTTCCGCACTGGCTGCAAAAGGGCATCTACTCCTACATACGTTATGCGACCGTACCGAGTTCACGCAACTGAAAATGCTAAGATCAGGGCCATGAAACGGATGCTGGTCCGCGCCGGGCTGTTGCTGGCATTCGCCACGGTTCTGCCCGCGGCGAAGAACCTGGAAATCTACTTCATCGACGTGGAAGGCGGGCAATCCACGCTGTTTGTTGGGCCGGGCGGCGAAACGCTGCTGATGGATACCGGGTACGGCGGGTTCAACGGGCGCGATCCCAGCCGCATTCTGGCCGCCGCCAAGGCGGCGGGCGTGAAGAAGATCGACTACCTAGTGATTTCCCATTACCACGCGGACCATGTCGGCGGCATTCCCGGAGTAGCCGCCAAGCTTCCCATCGCCAATTTCGTCGACCATGGCCCCAACACCGAGACCGACAAAGATTCCCAAGTGCGGTTCAATATGTACCGCGATTTTGCAGGCAAAGCTAACCGCATTACCGTAAAGCCGGGCGACACGATTCCGGTCAAGGGCCTCGACGTTCGGGTGCTCGCGGCTGCGGGGAACACCCTCGCGGCGCCGCTTCCCGGCGCCGGTCAGCCAAATCCGGAGTGCGCGCGGTACCAGCCCGACCCGGCCGAGACGGTCACCGAAAATCAGCAGTCCTTGGGGCTGCTGATCAGCTTCAGCGATTTTCGCATTCTCGACCTGGGCGACCTGACCAGCAGCCGCGAGCACGACCTCGTTTGCCCAGCCAACAAAATCGGGGGCGTGACGGTCTTGGTGGCGTCGCATCACATGGGCGCGGCGGCCAATACGCCCCAGTTGATCCACGCGGTTCACCCGAAGGTGGCGATCGCCAATAACGGCCCGCGCAAAGGCGGTACGCCGGAAGCCTGGCAGACGCTGCACGACACGCCCGGCCTCGAAGACATCTGGCAGTTGCACTACGCGATCGGCAGCGACAAGGACCACAACTCGCCCGACACGTTCCTGGCGAATGTCGACGAGATCTGCCGGGGACAGTGGCTGCGGCTCGCGGTGGAAAAAGACGGCAGCTACACCGTGTTCAACAGCCGGAATAAATACGAGAAGAGCTACAAATAGACGGGGCTACTTCGGCGGCGCCTGCTCTTTGGTCTGGTCGTCCGGAAGCGGGTCGGGCGTGTCGTATTTGATTTCCGATTCGGTCGAGAACTTGCGATAGAGACGAAACTCGACGTCGTTGCGGGTCATGACGTCGCCGGTCTTCATGCGGTTTTCGGCCTTGAGCGGCAGCAGGAAGGGGTGCTCGCTGATCGGCTGGTAGTCGTAATCGAGCACCGTCTCCGCCTGCCGGATGGGAAACGTCGCCGGAATGTCCTCGGCGACCAGCGTGACGCGCAAAACCTGATGGGTTTCCTTATCCACGTACACCAGTCCGCTGTACGCCGGTTGGATGTATTGGCTGCGTTCGTAATCGAGGCCCCAGTGCGAGTGCGGTTGCGTTACGTGGTACTGGAACGCCAGAGCGCGGCGTCCGCGCAGCGTCGCCCAGTGATCCCATTCGAAGCGGGCCTCGGTGTCGCGCTCGAAAACATCCTTGAGCATGCTGCCGAACTCGCCCGTTGACGTCGCTCCGCCGAGTTTCCGGTAATCCTGCTGCGTCACCGTATTATTCACCAGTACGAGCTTGTAGTCTTCCTTCTGCTCGAAATAGCTCAGGCGCAGCGTAAGGGTGTCGTTCAACTGCCAAGACAAATCGTCGCCAGTGTGCCCGCCATAACGACCGCCGGGAACCGCCGCCACGTAGCGGCGAACCACCTGGGTGCAGATGAAATCCGGCAGCGTTTTGCTGTAGTTGATCGCGTATTCGCGGACCTCTGCGATAATGGCGGCCTGCTCTTCAGCCGAAGGCGGGGGAATTGGCTTGGGCTTCGCCTCGGCTGTTAACGGAGCCGCGGCCGAAAGGCCCTCGGATTCCTCGCGCAGCTTGCGCAGCGCGGCCAGGGTTTTGGGGCCAATGCCCAACGATTGGAAGTTCTCGAGGGTGCGGTCGTCCAGTTTCTCGCTCAGCTTCGCGTGGCCGAGATAGCCCGCCACTTCTTTATCGGTTTGCTTCATCTTAACCGAGGACTCGAGGAAGCTCCGCAGTTGTTGAATGGTCAGACTCTGGGCGCTTGCGGCAAGCGAAAGGACAAACATCGCGGCCAGCAGACGGTAACGCATCCTTAAACTATTTTCGCACGGTGGGGAGAGCGGAGGTTTCAAGCGCAGTGAACGTCGCAATGGCGCCGAAATCCCGGTCGCGGTGCCAAACTGGGACCGAATTTGCAATTGCGATTGCCGCGATGAGGCAATCAGTCGAGGAGCGGATTGTCATGCCCCTCCGCCTGCCTTGTCGATAAATATCTGCGGCGGCGACGAACAGGTTCAAACTGATCGGATCATTGAGTACTGGTATTGCGGAGAATGCCTCCCGAAAAGATTCACTCGCGAGCCCAGGCTTTAAACCCTGTAGCACTTCCTGGACGATTGGGCCGCAGACCGCCAGGCGCGGCAGGTCTTCCCGCCTCACGCTGAGTCTTCCGGCCAATAGCTCGATCCATACGGACGTATCGACCAAGACCATGCAGGCTAATTACGAGTGGAACGACGGCGCTTCTTGCCGCGCGGGCGATCTTCCCGCATTTCGGAGAGATTTCCTTGCCAGATTCCACTCCCGAAAAACTCGGGGAGCTTCTCAAGTTTCTTGAGGCGGATTACTTCCTCCAGGGCAGTGTTCACAGCGGCGGAATATGTTCTCGCCCCCAGGACGCGTGTGGCTTGATCGAGGAGATGTTCATCCAACACAAGATTTGTGCGTCTCATGTGTATAGTGTACCGCTTATTTGTGGAGATCGCGGACGCTACTGGCGTGTTTCTACGTAATGCTCTTTCACACGGCGGGCTGCCGCGCGGCCGACTACGGCGGCCAACTGGTCTTCAGTGGCGGCACGCACCAGATCGGAGCTGCCGAATTGTTTGAGCAGCTTTTGGACGGTGCGTTTGCCGACTCCCTGGATCGCTTCCAGTTCCGAGGTGAGCTGCAGCGCGTTGCGCCGCGAGCGGTGGAACGTCACTGCGAACCGGTGCGCTTCATCGCGAATGGATTGGATCAGGTGCAGGATGGGGGAGAACCGGTCGAGTACCACCGGCTCGTCCTCCTGCCCGTACACGTAGATGATTTCTTCGCGCTTGGCTATGGACGCCAGCGGCTGGTTGATGATGCCGAGCGCTTCGAGCGCGCCAGCCGCCGCATGCAACTGGCCGAGGCCGCCATCGATCAGAACCAGGCCGGGCAGAGGTTTGTTCTCCTCCTGCAGGCGCGAGTAGCGGCGCGTCACCACTTCGCGCATGCTGGCGAAATCGTCGTTGCCGATCACGGTCCGGATGATGAACTTTCGGTAGTCCGCTTTCTTCATCCGCCCGCCTTCCCACACCACCATACTGGCCACCTTGTCGGTGCCCTGGATGTGGGAAATATCGAAGCACTCGATTCGCGAAGGGGCGTCGGGCAGGTTCAGGCTGTCCTGCAGCGCTTCCTGGATAGCCTTCGTAGTCGGCTTCATCACCCGGAATC
>DASXAK010000248.1:0-13307 GCA_036406715.1 Bryobacteraceae bacterium
GCCGGTGCATTTTCCGGATGCCACGGTCACCAAGGTCGAATTCATTAATCCGCACAGCTGGATTCACGTCGACGTGAAGCAGCCCGATGGCACCGTGGAGAACTGGGCCATCGAGGCGGGCAGTCCCAACATCCTCATGCGGCGCGGCATCACCCGCTACACTCTCAAGGTCGGCGACAAGATTGTGGTCGACGGCTATCAGTCTAAGGATGGAACGCATCGCGCCAACGGCCGCGACCTCACGCTGCCGAACGGCCAGAAGCTGTTCCTCGGATCGCAGGAGAACACCGGGGCTCCGTACGAGGTACAGCGGCCCGGTGTCGACACACAACAAAAGTAGGAATCCCATGGACTCCAGATCTCGACTCGGTTTGTGTGCATTGGCGGGCGCCCTCGGTCTTGCTTCGTTTGCCGTAGTTTCGATCAGCGGCCAGACCCCCGCAGCGCCAGCCAAGTCATCCGCTCCGAAAGCAACGGCGAAGGCCGGCCCCGCCCCTCGAACACCGTGGGGCGAGCCGGACCTGCAAGGCACCTGGTTCGTGCTCTACGACGTTCCCCTCGAACGCTCGGCCGCCAATGCGAATAAAGAATTCCTCACCGATGAGGAAATCGCCAAGGCCGACGCGCAGAAAGGCCTGAACCCCGGGCGCAATTCTCGCGGGACTGAGGGCACGGCCCAGGATGTCAGCGGCGCTTACAACGCCGTTTTCAATTCGGTGCTAAAAACCGGAAAGCGGACATCCATGATTATCGATCCGCCGGATGGTAAGATTCCGGCGTTGGCCGCCACCGCCTCTCCGGCAGCCCGGCGCGGCGGAGGTTTCTTCCCCGCCGGTGAGAGAGCGCCCGGAGCCGCAGCAACAGGAGCCGGCTTGCCGTTAGGAACCGGTCCCGTCAACGATAACCCCGAGACCATCGCCCAATCACCGCGGTGCCTCGGCGTTCCCATGCCGTTCCTTCCGCTGAACACGCTCTTCGCGCAGGGTACCGTTTTTCAAATCGTCCAGTCTCCCAAATCGATGGGCATCTACATGGAGGACGATCACGCCGGCGGCGGCAACCGCGTCATCTATATGGATGGCCGCCCGCACGCACCGAAAGAGGCCAAATTCTATCTGGGCGACTCACGCGGCCATTGGGAAGGCAACACCCTGGTTATCGAAACCACCAACTTCCTACAAGGTTTCCGCGGTTCGAACCCCGACACTTATAAGATGATCGAGCGCTTCACTCGTGTCGACGCCAATACCTTGCGTCGCGACATCACTTTCGAGGATCCCAAGACCTGGACCAAGCCTTGGACCGTCACCATCGAGATGGGCCGCGCCCCGGATCAGCGCCACATGATCTTCGATTCCGCCTGTCATGAGGGCAACTACGGTATGGTCGGCATTCTCGTCGGAAACCGCAAACAAGAGCAGGCTGAAAAAAAGTAACAGGTCATCGGAGAGCGTGCTCCCGCTTCTCCTTCCACTCTCGTTCGGCAGCGGCGTAGCGGCGCTGATTTACGAAATCGTCTGGTTCCAGCTTCTGGAGCAGGTGATCGGCTCCACTGCTGTCTCGCTTGGATTGATCCTCGCGACATTCATGGGCGGGATGTGTCTCGGCAGCCTGTTACTGCCGCGTTTGGTCCCTGCCGCGCATCCGGCATTGCGCGTCTACGCGTTGATTGAACTTGGCATTGCCGCTTTTGCCATCCTGGTGCTCCACTTGATTCCGCTCACAAGCGGCGTCTACACGGCCGCTTGTCTGATCCCTCCGACCTTGCTCATGGGCGCCACCCTGCCTGCACTGGCACGCCAGATCCAACTGCCCCGCGGTGGTCTCGGTCTTCTCTATGCCGCCAACATCGCAGGAGCAGTGTTGGGATGCCTGGTCGCCGGTTTCTACCTGCTGCGCCAATATGACGTGAGCGTAGCGACATACACCGCCGTCGCTATCAACATCGCGATGGCCGGCGTAGCTTCGTGGAGCAGGTCCCCGACCTGCCAATTCCCCGAAGCCGCCGTCACGCCCGCGATCCGGCCTGACGCTGTCTACCTCGCCATCGCGCTCTCTGGCCTGTGCGCCTTGGCCGCCGAAGCGATCTGGACCCGCCTGCTCGGGCTCCTTTTCGGCGCCTCCGTCTACGCGTTTTCCATAATTCTCGCGGTCTTTCTCACCGGGCTCGGCATCGGCAGCGGCCTCGGCACATGGCTTTCTCGAATCGTCGTTCGCCCGCACCTGGCATTGGGCTGGTGCCAGATTCTCGCGGCCTGCGCGATCGCCTGGACATCCTACAGCCTTTCCGCCTCACTTCCCTACTCGCCGATCGATTCTTCGATTTCGGCCAATATCTGGATCACGTTTGAGCTCGACCTCGCGCGCGCATTTTGGGCTTTGTTCCCGGCGACACTGCTCTGGGGGGCGAGTTTCCCCTTAGCACTCGCTGCGGCTGCGTCGAAAGGTCATGATCCCGCGCGACGAATGGCCGGCATCTACTCCGCCAACACCTTCGGAGCGATCGTCGGCGCGCTCAGCGCCAGCTTGCTCCTCATCGCCTGGGTAGGGTCCCAGCGCGCCGAACAAATACTCGTTGCGATCTCCCTGATTGCCGGCCTCCTTCTCGTCCGGCCGCGCTTGGCCCTCGGCGCCAGTATCGTGGTGCTCGCCAGCCTTTCAATTCTCGCCGTCCCGGCCGTCTCTAACCTCCTCATCGCCTACGGCCGGTATGCGGCAAGCTGGGTCGGCAAGGGCGACATTATTTATGCGGCCGAGGGCATGAACGCGTCCGTAGCGGTTTCGCGCTTTCCCAGCGGAGCGCTCACGTTCCACGTCGCCGGCAAAATCCAGGCGTCGAACGTCCCACGCGACATGCGCCTCCAGCGGATGTTGGGCCACCTCACGACCCTGACCAACGCCCAACCTCGGTCCGTCCTGGTAATCGGCTGTGGCGCCGGCATCACGGCTGGCGCGGTCTCGATCGATCCTCAGGTGCAAAGCGAGACTATCGTCGAAATCGAGTCGCTGGTACCGCAAGCCGCCGCCCGGTATTTCGGCGGGCCGAATTTCGACGTCCTGCACAACCCGAAGGTCCGGCTGCGCATCGATGACGGCCGGCACTTCCTTATGACAACTCGCGAGCGGTTCGACGGCATCACCATCGATCCGCTTGACCCCTGGGTGAAAGGCGCGGCCAACTTCTACACGGCCGAATTCCTCGAGGTCTTGAAGCAGCATCTCAAGCCTGGCGGCGTGGTCACGCTCTACATCCAACTGTTCGAGACTAATTTGGACGCGGTGAAGAGCGCGGTCGCCACGTTCTTCGAAGTCTTCCCCAACGGCACCATTTTGGGCAATCCGTATCAGGGGCGCGGTCACGACATGGTTTTGTTGGGCACGGTGGAGCCTCTGCGCATCGATCTCGAGGAAATGGAGACCCGGATCGGCTATCGTGGCGGCACGAGCAAGGTCGCGCAATCTCTCGCCGAAGTGGGGATGAACTCGCCCGTCGATGTGTTTGCGACTTATGCCGGACGGAAATCCGATCTCACTACATGGCTCCGCGGCGCCGCGATCAACCATGACCGGAATCTCCGTATGCAGTACTTGGCGGGCCTGGGCCTGAATCGCGACGACGCCGCCGCCATCTATTCCGGCATGATCGCTTACCGGCGCTTCCCCCAAGATCTCTTCGCCACCTCCCAGGGGCGTCTCGAATCGCTGCGCGAGGCCATCCGGCTTCAACGCTGAACGGAGATTCTCGCGCGGGCGACTACGATATTATAGGTACGCCCCTCACGCCCATGAATAGACTCGCCATCCTGATTGCCGCTGTCGTCGGTGTTGTCGGTTTGCCCGCACAACAGGCGCGGGAGACGAGTCTCGAGGTGCTTCCGCTGCGTCCGAATTTCTACATGATCGCGGGCGCCGGCGGAAACATCGCCTTTCAAGTCGGAGAGGATGGTGTTGTGGTCGTCGACTCCGGCTCGGCCGCGAGTGCGGACGCTGTTCTGGCTGCCATCAAGAAGGTGACCACGCAACCCATCCGGTACGTAATCAACACCAGTGCCGATCCCGATCATGTCGGCGGCAACGCCGCGCTCGCCAAAGCCGGCCAGACCTTGTTCACCCAAGGCGGCGGAGCCGGTATCGGCGCCGACTTCCTCGGAGGCGGCGCTTCGATTCTCGCCGTCGAACAGGTCCTGACCAGAATGAGCGGAACGCGCGACCGGCCCTCCGCATTTCCGGTCACGGCATGGCCGTCCGAAACCTTCAACCAGCCGCGAAAGTACATGTACCTGAATGGCGAGGGCATCGAGATCTTCCATCAGCCCGGGGCTCACACCGACGGCGACGCGATTGTTTTCTTCCGCCGTTCTGATGTCGTCGTGGCCGGCGATGTCTTTGACACCACCCGCTTCCCCGTCATCGACACCGCGAAGGGCGGCAGCATTCATGGGGAAATCCAGGCACTCCAGAAACTAGTCGATACTGCGATACCGTCCGTTCCGATCGTGTCGCGCGAGGCAGGAACGTTGGTCATTCCCGGCCACGGCCGCGTCTGCGATCAACTCGACGTGGTCGAATACCGCGACATGGTCTCGATCATCCGCGATCGCGTGCGCGATTTCAAAAAGCAGGGACTCACATTAGAGCAGATCAAGGCGGCTTCACCGGCCCGCGGCTACACGCGCCGGTATGGGGCGGCTACAGGTTCCTGGACCACCAACGATTTCGTGGAGGCAGTGTACCGCAGCCTCAACCAGAAAGTGCAATGAGAGTCCTCCTCATCGTGGCCCTGATCACGGCGCCAACCCTCGCTGCGCAGAACCGCGGCGCGGCGCCCACTGCAAAGGCAGCCGCCACGGCCGACCTCACTGGCTACTGGGTCTCGCTCATCACCGAAGACTGGCGTTTTCGCATGATCACTCCACGCAAGGGCGATTATCAAGCGGTGCCGATGACTGACCAGGCGCGGAAGATCGCCGACGCCTGGGATCCGGCGGCCGACGAGGCGGCGGGCAATCAATGCAAAGCCTACGGAGCCGGGGCTCTCATGCGGATGGCCGCGCGGTTTCATATTACGTGGCAGGATGACAACACCCTGCGTGTCGACAGCGACGCCGGTACGCAGAGCCGCCTGTTCCATTTCACCTCTTCGCCGGCCGGTGAGCGGACTTGGCAGGGAAACTCCGCAGCGCAGTGGCAAAGACCCGACTCGCTCAAAGTCGTAACCACCAATCTCCGCGCCGGATACCTCCGAAAGAACGGAGTGCCTTACAGCGAGAACGCGGTCGTGACCGAGTATTTCGATTTGGCGCCGCTCCCGGGTGGCGGTCAAGCGCTGCTGGTCACCACCATCGTCGACGATCCGCAATTTCTCCGGCAGACGTTCATTGTGAGTTCGCAATTCAAGAAGGAGGCCGACGGTTCGAAATGGGACCCCACGCCGTGCACTGCAAAATGAGCCGCTCCGCCGCGACACTCGCTGCCGTGTTGCTCGGCCTGCTCGCCTGCCACACCGCGTCTGCGCAGTTCGAGCTCGTCGGCTCGTGGGCGGCGCACAACAACGAGTTTCTGACTGGCGACGGCCTGCCCGTCGACTTCACCGGCGTTCCGCTGAATGATGAAGGGCGCACTCGTGCGCTGAGTTATTCCGAATCACAGCTCTCGATGGTCGAACGCCAATGCCAGGGCTGGCCGGCATTCTATATGGTCCAAGGACCTTTCGGTTTAAAGATCTGGAGCCAGACCGACCCGGTGAAAGGCAACATCATCTCCTACACCATTGGCGCCTGGGAAGACCGCGCGCCGATGACTATCTGGATGGATGGCCGGCCTCACCCGTCACAGTATGCCTTGCATACTCGCGGCGGCTTCACGACCGGCCGCTGGGAAGGCAATACGCTGGTCGCCTATACCACCCACATGAAAGCCGGCTTCCTGCGAAAAACCGGCGCGCCTTCGAGCGATGAAGCGACCCTCACGACCCGCTTCTATCGCCACGGCGACATTCTTACCGTGCTCGCGATTATCGAGGATCCCGTTTACCTCACCGAACCGTGGCTTCTCTCCCGCAGCTTTGAGCTAAGCCCCACGGCCCTCTCGCCAATCGGCCCGCCCTGCGTCACCACCTACGAATCGAATGTCGGCGACACCGCTCCGCATTACGATCCCGAGAAGAATCCGTTCGTCGACGAGATGACCACGAAATACGGCGTTCCCCGCGACGCCGCCATTGGCAAGCCCGAGACCCTCTATCCCGAGTACCGGAAGAAAATCTCCCCCGCCCCCGCCGGTCGCTAATGGCTTAATTGCAGCAGTTCGTAGCGCATGCCTCTGGCTTGCGTGGGATCGCCTACTGCAACCCGCAGGTATTCGCCCAGCCTTCTTTGCATGCGAGCGCGTATAACGCCGACGGCCGTCGGTCCCGAATCTCCCCTTTGGCCCCCCGCAAGATGATCGGAAAATCGCGCAAGGTCGGCGGCGCACTTCCGAACGTCCCGATGCCTCGGCCGAGCATCACGACGTTGCGGCAGGCTGCCTGAAACCCGAGCTTGCATCCATCCCGAAAAGGTTCTGCCGCCAAAGCAGGATCCTGCCGGCGGAGATCTTCTCCTGATCGCGCCAGAGCGATGTCCATGAGGCCCGCTTCGTTGCACGCCCAGCCGGAACGTTGCTTACAAAACCCCGATTCCAGATCCGCCAGGTACGGGCAGGCATACGGACGGCCGTCCTCGCAGGCTTGGCGCCAGAACGGCAGCCACTGTCCGGGATGACGGTCGCCCACTCCTTGCGCAGCGCTCATCCCTGCGAACACCACCGTCCAAAGAGAGATATACGCGAGATTCCGCCGATACGGCGCCAGCGTTCGTCCCAAAGCCGACGGATCGAACGCGCGCAGCCACCGCGAACGCGCCACGCGGTCGATCCCTTTGATCGACAGGTTCAGCAACGGTACCTGAAGCAGCTTGTCGTAAAAGGTCGGCATTCCCGCGCTGCCCAGCAACTGATACAGCACGACAGTGCTTAACCCGTACAGCGACCCGTAGATGATGCGGCCCAGGTCCGTCCGCGGTGAGGTTGACGGGTCGTTGAACAGCAGGTGCATCCCCAGAAACACGGAAATCGGAATGTACGAATCGTAGAAGAAATAGATGCCGGTCATGGCGTGATAGGCGAGCCCGAACGCGTATGTCGCGACGACCGCCGACATCGTCATCGAGGTCACGCCGAAGAAGAACTGTCCCGGCAGTCCGATCAGAAATAGCATCAGGTACATCTGCGGCGGATAGAACTGCGTGCTGGCGATGTTCTGTCCCCAGGTGAGACCACTCGATCCGGTCCCAAGCAGAACCAACGAGAACACCGCGAGCGGAAACGAGGACGGATTGAAGATGTGGACGCTCCGCCCATCCTTGTTCCAACGGATCAGTTCCTTGGCCGCCAGCCCGAGCGCCACCATCACGAACTGCAGATAGAACCAGTCGGGTTTGAACCAGAGGAACAGGTTGATGCTGAAAACCACCGGAAACTGGGCGAAGCCCAGCGTGTAGCGCTCCCGCCGCGACCAGGCGAGTAGCATGTCGAAGGCATACGCGAAGAAGAGTTGGGCCAAAATCAGATGCGCCGACGCGTAGACCTGCGGCCAATACCAGCCCCAATAGACCAGCACCGATCCCTGCGCGCAGGCCTGCAGGTAGTGCTGTTTCCGGAGGTTGACCTCCACGGCAAGCGTGCGCCCGCTGCGGTGGGTCCCGAGGAGCAGAGCGGCGTTCCACATCACCAGGACCGCCGCGGCGCCGAGGAAGGTCCACAGCACGTTGGGATTTCCGCGGACACGAGGGAGCAAGGCAAGCCCCGCCAGACCCAGTGCAAATGGAGTCGGCAGCAGCAGGGCCTTTAGCAGGACCGGCTCGTGCACCGATGCTGCTGCCGTCGCGGCTTTGGATTCATTCAGTGACTGGTTCACGACTCCCGGCCCTCTAGGATATCAGGTCCTCCAGTGCGCACCGCGGCAGCTTCGTTGGTACCCACAGTACCCAGTGACAGTACTTCGGAGCGCTTCCGGCGTCAAACTTGCCAGCCTTGCATTTCCCGGTAGTATTGGTATTCTTCTATTGGTTCCAAATCCATGGCAACCCCCAGCCCTTCCCTTGTCATCAATGGCCGGTATCAGGTCAGCGGTCCGCCGATCGGCCAAGGCGGCATGGGCGTCGTTTATAAAGCCTACGATACAGTCACCAAACGCCATGTCGCGCTGAAAACCCTGCGGTCTTCGCTGGGCCCGGTCGCTCTCGAACTCTTCACCAAGGAATGGTCGGTGCTGGCGCAGTTGAGCCACCCGAACATCGTGGATGTGCTCGACACGGGAGAGTTTGAGCAGGATGGCGAGAAGATGCCGTTCTTCGTCATGCCGTTCCTGCCGGGCTCCACGCTCGATGGATTGATGCAAAAAGCCAGCCAGCGGCTGACGGTCGAGCGCGTGGTCGGGATCATATCCCAAGCCTGCCGCGGTCTTCAGGCCGCCCATGAACGCGGGCTGATCCATCGCGATTTGAAGCCGAGCAATATTTTCGTAATGGAAGACGACGCGGTGAAGCTGATCGACTTCGGCGTCGTCCATCTGGTCGGAGCGGAGTCGGTCAAAGGGCTAAAAGGCACGCTGCAGTTCATGGCCCCCGAGCAGATCGAGCTCAAACCCTGCTCGGCCGCGTCCGACATCTTCTCGCTCGGAGTCGTCTGCTATGAAGCGCTGACCGGCCGCCCTCCCTTCGCACGAAAGACCGAGTTGGACACCGCCGAGGCCATTCGTCACGCCATCCCGCCGCCCATCTGCGATCTGAATCCTCTGGTCAGCCAGATTGTGAGCCGGGTAATCCACAAGGCGATGGCGAAGGAACCCTACCATCGCTTCTCTACTGCGCGCGAATTCGCCGAGACGCTGCAGAAGGCGATGAAGGGCGAGACCATCGAGCGGTTCGATCGCGCCAAGCTACAGCCGCGCATTGAGCGCGCCAAGAAGGCGCAGGCTGACGGAGACTACCTGTTCGCCTCCGAGATTCTCACCGAACTGGAGGCAGAAGGCAATATCGATCCCGAGATGACGCTGCTGCGCATCCAGATCGATCAGGCAGTCCGCCAAAAATCCGTCCGCCAGCTTCTGGACAGCGCACGCACCCGGTTGGAAGAGGAAGAATTCCCGCTGGCGTTGCAAAAGATTCAAGAGGTGCTGGCGATCGATCCCGAGAATACCGATGCGATCGCGCTGAAAGGCACCATCGAGAAACAACGGGGACGGTATCAGGTGGAGAACTGGTTCCGTCTCGTCGAGCAGCATCTGAACAACAATTCATTTGCTCAGGCGCGACAGGCGCTTCAGGAGATTCTCAAACTCGACCCGAACGACATGAAGGCGAGAGACCTGCTGGTCGACGTCGATCGCAAAGAAAGAGAAATTTCGCGCGTTCGCGAAGAGAAGGAACAGCTCTATCAATCAGCGGTGACCTGTTATCAGCGCGGCGAAGTCAGCTCGGCGCTGACCAAGCTCGAGCGAATTCTGGAAATGACGCGCCGGTCGAGCGATACCGCGATCCCCGATCGTGACGCACAATACCAGAGTCTCTACAACCAAATTCGCACCGAGCGCGACACGGCGCGAAGCGCCTACGCGGACGGGCGGCGTTGTTTGGCGGACCGCAATTTCTCGCGGGCGCTCGAGATCTGCAACGAGGCTCTGAAGAAAGCGCCGGGAGATCCGATTTTCCAGGCGTTGAAGCTGGAAGTCGAGGAACAGCAGCGGCAGGATCAATCGGCGTTCTTCGCCGAAGTATCGCGGCGCGTCGAGTCGGAACCCGATCTCGATCGGCGGGTGAATATTCTCAAAGAAGCCGCCGACAAATATCCCGAAGATCCGCACCTCCAGCAGTCACTTCGACTCGTCCGCGAGCGCCGGGACCTGGTGAACTCGATTGTCGCGAAAGCCCGGCAATACGAGGAACGCGGGCAATTCAGCGAGGCTCTGAGCCAATTCGATATTCTGCGCAACATTTACACCCAATATCCCGGGCTCGAGTTTGAGACCGAGCGGCTGAAGAAACGGCGTGACGATCAGGTCCGGGAAGAGTCGAAGGGACATTGGGTGGAAGAGATCGACCGTCAGGTTGCCTCGGGCGACTACGCCCGAGCGCGCGATCTCGCGCGAACAGCGTTGGCCGAATTCCCCGACGACCGCGAACTCATCGGCCTGAAGAAGCTGGCGGAAGCCAATCTGGAGCGCGCCGCCGAGGCGGAAAACTGGTTTCAGCGCGGCCAGAAATTGTGCGTTGACCGCCAGTTCGGCGAAGGTCTCGACGCACTGCGCAAGGCCGCCGCGCTCGACAACCGGAATGCGGTGATCCGCGTGGCCTTGTTGAATGCCCTCGTCGAGCAGGCCCGCTCCGTACTCGGCCAGGATTGGCGGGCCGCCGAGCCGCTGATCGAGCAGGCCCTCAACATCGACGGCGGCCACCCGCTCGCCAAGAGCCTGCAGGGACTGGTGCTCGACTACAAGCGCCAGGAGGTTTTGAATGAATGCGTGTCGCAGGCGCGGGAGTTGCAGGCCAACGGCGATCTGAACGGCGCGCTGGCCAAAGTCGAAGAAGTTCTGCGGTCTTATCCGAATGAACTCCGGCTGACGCAGCTTCGCACCACCTTGCGCAATCTCGGCGCGGTCTCGACAGCGCCGGCGGTTCCCGAACCGCGGCCCGAGCCGCCTGCCGCTCCTTCGAAACCGAAAGAACCGCCTCGAGCGGAAACGCTCACCATGCCGATGCGGGAGAATCGCTCCGGAGCGCCCGACGACATTTTCGACCTTGACCGCAGCATCGTGATGGCGCCGGCCCAGCCAAAACCGGCAGCGCCGCCGCAGCCGTCCGAGCCGGCTCCGAAGAAAGCGCAACCGGCAGCCGCGGCGCCGAAGAAGAACCTGTGGACGCAGGTTGGGCAACAGCTTCAGGACTTGGCTCAATCGAATGGGCGGCCATCCAAATTGCAGTGGGGGCTGATCGCCGCGGCGCCGATCCTTCTGATCGCGGGAGGCGTGGTCACTTATTCTCATCGCAAACCCAGCAAGCCGGTGCCGGCGCCTGCGGCGACCGAATATTTTGTCGACCTTGAAAGCAGTCTTGCGAATGTTCAGTATCGCGTCGACGGCAGCACAGCGGCATCGACGAACCTGCGACTGTCGCCGGGCGCCCACACGGTGGAAGCATCGCTCGCAGGTTACAAGCCGGCGACACAGCAGATTTCGCTCGGCGCCGGAACGCCCAAGCCGTACGTGGTCTCGTTTCAACTCGAGCCGGAGCTGGTCCATTTGCGGTTGTCATCCGATCTCAAGAGCGGCGGGGTCTCGGTGGACGGCCAGCCGCCAGTCGATCTGCAGGACGGGAACTTCACGAGCGAGGCGATCCCGCTCTCCGCGGATCACACCTTCTCGTTGATTCAGGCAGGCAAGGAATCGCTGAACTTCACCTTCCGGGCCGAACCGGGCGGAATTGTCGCGCTCGCCGCGCCGTTGAAGGCGAAGGATGTGAACGCCGTGGTCATCGCCAACCTGGCGGGACAGGCGCGTGTGTTCGCAACCGATGGTTCGCTCAAGGCCGGGCTCAAAGATCAGCCGACGCAACCAATTCCGGCGGACGGATTGGCGCTCGATCGAGTCATGGGCAATACCGAGTTGACGCTGGACGACGGCAAGTCGCCGCGAACGATTCCGCTGGAGGCGTCCAACGCTCCGACACTGACGATCCGGCTGGCGAACGATCCGAATCAAGGCACGGTCGAAGTGGAAGTCCGTGTTCCGGGCGCGACTGTCTCGGTTGACGGGCGCAAGTCACGCACATTGCGAGCCGGCCCGAATTCGCTCGGAATGGCGCCGGGGACTCACACGCTGCGGTTCACCAAGGATGGCTATGACCCGCTGGAGGCGAAGGTCGACTTGGCCAAAGGCGAAGTGCGGCGGTTGCCGGCTTTCGATCTGAAGCCGGCAGTTCGTACGGGCTCGCTGATGATCGACGGCGCAACCCGTGATGCCGAGGTTTTGATCGACGGAAACTCGCGCGGTACCATAGGCGCGGATGGCTCGTTCAAGGTGGACGATCTCTCCCCGGAGACGCACGCGATCGTGCTGCGGAAGGCCGAGTTCGAAGACAAGCAGATCTCGCGCGCGTTCACCGTAGGACAGACTACTCACATCGCGGGATCGGACGCGCAATTGACACCCTTCGGCGCGCTCGATTTCCATCTGACTCCGCAAGGCGCCAGCATCACATACAAGCGGGCGGACGAGGCTCAGGCGCACACGGCGGAGAACGGAAAATCCGTGCGCGTCCGAGCGGGCCGATATGCGATCACGGCCAGCACCAGCGGTGGCCGGCCGCGCCAGGAACAAGTCGCGGTAGAGCCCGGCAAGCCGTTCGTCATCGATTGGAATATTGCCGTTGTGACAGAGACGAAGAAGGCTCCCGCACAGCCCGCTCCGAAGCAACGGGTGACGAGCGAGTATTTCGAAGATCCATCGGTGTGGTCGGGCGACGGGACGTGGTGGGCTCACAAGGGCGACAGCACGAGTTGGGTGCGCAGCAACCAAGGCACGTTTGTGATCGAGTTCCTAAGGCAGAAACAGAATCTCGGGATCGTGAAGCGGACGAAGAAGGTGGATTGGATTGTCGACCAGCGCGGCCTGGGCACTCACATCGATTACTCATTTGACTTCGGCAGCTTGGAGCGCCGTGCGACCGCCGACGGCAAGACAGACTCAAAGAAAGTCAAACTGCCTCCGGCCGCCGCGACGGGCGAGAGCTACACTCTGCAAATCGACATCACGCAGGAACGGGTGATCATTCGCGACGCGCAAGGGAACGTGCTGGACGAGTATCAGCGTCCGAACCGCGCCGAGGCGCTTGGCCGCTTCGGTTTCAAGGGCGACGTGGCGATGGCGATCAAGAAGGCGGAGGAGCGATAGGAGGCTGTCAATGGCGGGTTCCCGCTGTCCAAGTCTGCTTGGAATTGACGGCTTGGAACTTGACCCGGAGTTCGTTCCCCCACGCACTCCCGGTCCTTTAGGCTCGCTGGATACCGGTGATCCGGAGGCCGGGACTCTCGGAGACACACCCGGGCCGCTGGGCGTAGGCGACTATGCCGACCCCGCTGCGAGTTTGCACTTAATACCGCCTCTGAACTTTCACCGGGTGTTGGCCTATCAGATCTTCGAGGAGAGTGTGCAGGGCGCACATATCAAGAAAGCGGCGAGACGACGACCACATGCGCCAGACATCCCCGACTCC